>NZ_JBHYVM010000010.1:43703-98013 GCF_042750105.1 Streptomyces sp. NPDC059443
CCATGCCAGGCGCGGGTCCGGGAGCCGGGGCGCCGCGCGGGGGGGGCCCCCCGCGGCCGCCCCGCCGGGGGCGGGCCGGGCCGCCCCGCCCCCGCCCGGCGCGGCTCTCCGGCCGGTCAGGCCACCGCCGATTTCAGCGGGACCGCAGGGTCGGCGACCTTGGCCGGATCCACGGACGCGCCCGACTCGATCAGGCGCCGCCCCTGGGCCAGGTCGCGCGGGCGGCCCACCGCGAGGACCGCGACCAGGCGGCCCTCCCGCAGCCAGCACACCGACCAGGTCGCGGCCGCCGGGTCGCCGCGCCACAGCATCGCGTCGGAGTCGCCGTGGTGGCCCGCGTACTGCACGAAGCGGCCGAACTGCTCCGACCAGAAGTACGGGACCGGGTCGTAGGGCTGGTCCCCGGAGCCCGCGGCCAGGATGTCGGCGGCCACCGCCCGAGGCCCCTGGAGGGCGTTGTCCCAGTGGTGCACCAGCAGCCGTGCGCCGTAGCGCCCGGACGGGAACGAAGCGCAGTCCCCCACCGCGTACACCCCGGGCAGGGAGGTGCGCAGGTGCTCGTCCGCGACGACCGCGCCGTCGGGGCCCAGCTCGACCCCCGACCCGGCCAGCCAGCCCGTCGCCGGGCGGGCCCCGATGCCGACGACCACCGCACCCGCCTCCAGTGAGCGCCCGTCCGCCAGCAGCACCCGGCCCGCCTCGACCGAAGCCACCCGCGCGCCGGTCAGCAGCTCGGCGCCCGCCTCCGCGTACCAGCGCCCCATCGGCTCGGCGACCTCGGCCGGCAGCGCGCCCGCCAGGACCCGGTCCGCCGCCTCGACCACCGTCACCGCGCAGCCCGCCTCGCGCGCCGCCGTGGCGAACTCCGCGCCGATCCAGCCCGCGCCGACGACCACCACCGCCGACCCGGCAGCCAGCACGGGGCGGAGCCGGGCCGCGTCGTCCAGGGTGCGCAGCAGGTGCACGCCCGGGACCCCCTCCGCGCCGGGCAGGGTCAGCGGCCGCGCTCCCGTGGCCAGCACGAGGACCCCGTACGGGACCGGGCCCGCCTCGGTGTCGATCTCGTGGTCGGCGGGCCGCAGTCCGGTGACCTCGACCCCGAGCCGGAGCTCGATGCCGAGCCCCTCGAAGTCGACGTCGAAGGCCGAGTCCTCGGCTTTGCCGAGGAGCACCGCCTTGGACAGCGGGGGCCGGTCGTAGGGCTGGTGGGGTTCGGCGCCCAGGAGGGTGACGGGGCCGGTCCAGCCCTGTTCCCGGAGGGCCACCGCGGTCTGGACCCCGGCCATTCCGGCGCCGACGATGACGACGCCGGGCCCGGCGTGTTCGCCGTGTTCGCTGTGTTCCGTCTGCTCGCTCACGCGGCCCACCCTAATCATCTGACGGTCCGTCAGGAATAGGGGGCCGGGATCGCCTCGGGGAGGCAGCCTTACCCCGCCGTCGGGCTCGGCGCTACTCTGGCCACCGAACCTATCGCGGGAGTCCGGGCGCACCGGGCTGAGAGGGAGGCTGGCCGGCCTCCGACCGTCCGAACCTGATCCGGGTCATGCCGGCGAAGGGAGGGGCTGGACGCCCATGCACTCAACCGTGCGCTCATCCACTAAAAGCCGGAGTTCCGGCTACGACGTCCTCGTCATCGGGGGCGGCATCATCGGCCTGGTCACCGCCTGGCGGGCGGCCCGCCTCGGGCTGCGCACCGCCATCGCCGACCCGGCACCCGGCGGCGGAGCCGCCCGGGTCGCGGCCGGCATGCTCGCCGCCGTCACCGAGCTGCACTACGGCGAGGAGACCCTGCTCGGGCTGAACCTCGCCTCCGCCGCCCGCTACCCGGAATTCGCCGCCGAGCTCGCCGAAGCCAGCGGCGGCCTGGACATCGGCTACCGCGCCTGCGGCACCCTCGCCGTCGCCCTCGATGCCGACGACCGCCTCCACCTGCGGGAACTGCACGCCCTCCAGCGCCGCTGCGGCCTGGAGTCGCAGTGGCTGACCGGCCGCGAGTGCCGACGCCTGGAGCCGCTGCTGGCCCCGGGCGTACGCGGCGGCCTGCGCGTGGACGGCGACCACCAGGTGGACCCCCGCCGGCTCGCGGCGGCGCTGCTCGCCGCCTGCGAACGCGCCGGGGTCGACTTCCACCGGGCGGCCGCGTCCCGGCTGCTGACCACCGCCGACCGGGCCACCGGCGCGGTGCTCGACGACGCCGACGCCACGGAGCTGCGCGCCGGCCAGGTGGTGCTGGCGGCGGGCTCGCTCAGCGGCCGGCTGGGCGGCGTACCGCCCGAGGTCGTGGCCCCCGTACGGCCGGTGAAGGGTCAGGTGCTGCGGCTCGCGGTGCCGCCCTCGTACGCGCCGTTCCTGTCGCGGACCGTACGGGCCGTCGTGCGCGGCAGCCACGTCTACCTGGTGCCGCGAGAGAACGGCGAGCTGGTCATCGGCGCCACCAGCGAGGAACTCGGCTGGGACACCACCGTCACCGCGGGCGGGGTCTACGAGCTGCTGCGCGACGCCCACGAGCTGGTCCCCGGCATCACCGAGCTCCCGCTCGTGGAGACCCTGGCCGGACTGCGGCCCGGCTCGCCGGACAACGCCCCGCTGCTCGGCCCGACCGACCTGCCGGGCCTGCACCTGGCCACCGGGCACTACCGCAACGGGGTCCTGCTGACCCCGCTGACCGGGGACGTCATGGCGGAGCTGCTGACCACCGGCGAACTGCCGGAGATCGCCCGCCCCTTCACCCCGCGCCGTTTCGCCCTCACGCGACAGGAGTCGTACGCATGACCATCTCCGTCAACGGCGAACCGCGCGAGATCGCGGCCGGCACCGTGCTCGCCACGGTGGTCGCCACCCTCACCCAGGCCACCAAGGGGGTCGCGGCGGCCCTCAACGAGACGGTGGTCCCGCGCGGCCAGTGGCCGTACACCCGCGTGGAAGACGGCGACCGCGTGGAGATCCTCACCGCGGTCCAGGGAGGCTGAACCAGATGACCGACGACGCTTTCACCCTGGGCGGTAGGACCTTCTCCTCCCGCCTGATCATGGGCACGGGCGGGGCCCCGAGCCTGGACATCCTGGAACGGGCGCTGGTCGCGTCCGGTACGGAACTCACCACGGTCGCGATGCGGCGACTGGACCCCACGGTCCAGGGCTCGGTCCTGTCCGTCCTGAACAAGCTCGGCATCGCGGTCCTACCGAACACGGCGGGCTGCTTCACCGCCGGCGAGGCCGTACTGACGGCCCGGCTGGCGCGCGAGGCGCTCGGCACGGACTGGATCAAGCTGGAGGTCGTAGCGGACGAGCGGACGCTCCTCCCGGACGGGGTGGAACTCCTCGACGCCGCCGAGATCCTGGTGGACGAGGGCTTCACCGTCCTCCCCTACACCAACGACGACCCGGTCCTCGCCCGCAAACTGGAGGACGTGGGCTGCGCGGCGATCATGCCGCTGGGCTCTCCGATCGGCTCCGGGATGGGCATCCGCAACCCGCACAACTTCGAGCTGATGGTGGAGCGGGCGGGCGTCCCGGTCATCCTGGACGCGGGGGCCGGCACGGCCTCGGACGCCGCCCTGGCCATGGAACTGGGCTGCTCGGCGGTCATGCTCGCCTCCGCGGTGACCCGCGCGCAGCTCCCGGTCCTGATGGCCGCGGCCATGCGCGACGCGGTCTCGGCGGGCCGCCTGGCCCACCGCGCCGGCCGAATCCCCCAACGCCGCTTCGCAGAACCCTCCTCCCCGACGGAGGGCCGCGCAGCCCTGGACCCGGAACGCCCGGCGTTCTGAGGGGGCTGTACGGGTTCACACGCGCGCGGGGCCTTCACCCCCTCGACCCCCACCCCGCCCCGGTGGCTGCCCACCCGCCCCCCTCGGGGCCTGAGCGGGACCGCATTGCGCTGCGCGGCGGGGTCGGGGGGATGGCGGGGTCCGGCCCCGCCGGAATCAGAGAAGGACTCTGGGTTTCCCGTCAGTCTCATCGTCCTTCCGCGCCGGGTCGGCCTGTCAAGGGCGCTCCTACGTCGCGTCGCTCCGCGATGGCCTCCGGCCACCCTTGACAGACCGACCCACCACGGAAAAACGAAGACTGGCGGCAAACCCCAAAAGAACGGGCCGGGGGACGAGTTCCAGACCGAGCCAGATCAGAGACACGCGGGCAGGCACCCAGAAAAGACGACCAGACCCACACCCGCCAGCGACGAACAGCCCAGCGGCAGCGTGCGCGCGACAGATCGCTACACGCTCCTCAACGCTCAGCGTCCGACGGCCGTCTGGAGCCGAGGTCTAAAGCCCAGCCCTCAGGAGATCGCGTCCGTCGTGACTTCGTACGTGCGGTCCGTCGGTGTCTAGGGCGTCCAGCAGGCGGATCGCATAGGCCTCCGACATCCGCTCGGTCACCTCCTCGGGCGTGAGCCACTGGACTGCGGTGGCTTCGTCGGTGAGGCGTTCCGTTCCTCCTGAGGGCTTGCAGCGGAAGACCAGGGCCACGACGCCCGCCACGACGTTCTTGTAGACGCCGGTGAGCCGGTCCACCTCGACGTGGATACCGGTTTCCTCCAGGACCTCCCGGCGCACCCCGTCCTCCGGAGTCTCCGCCAGCTCCAGCACTCCGCCCGGCAGCTCCCACGCCCCGTTGTCCGCCCGCCGGATCGCCAACAGCCGACCGTCATCCCGCGCCACTACTCCCGCTACGGACACGGAGTGGCGTGGCGTTGACCGGTTCGGCTGGGCTCTGTTGGTCACAGCAGCTACTTCCGTCGCGTCGTGACGCTCATGTGAGGCTGTCCGTACGCTCTGCCAGTGCGCGGAGTTCGTCTGACGCGGACCGGCCCGCTGCGAGTACGAGGTCTCGCACAACTGCCTGGGCTGCCGCGTGGGTCTGGATCACCTCGGGTGCCAGCTCCTCGGCGCGCAGAAGGCAGTCCAGCGCGTCGGCATACTGGCGGCGTTGCGCGTGGGCTCGGCCCAGATCCATCAGCAGACGCGCCTGCCGCTCGGAGGACAGGCCGTCCATGCGGAGTCCATTGGCGATGTCGAGCGCCTCGCCGGCATCGCCGAGCTCGACTGCGGTCGAGACGGCCTGGATCTCCACGTTCGTGGGACCGAATTCAAGATTGAAGTCGTTACGGTTCTCGCCCAGCAGACTGGCTACCCTTCGGGCGGCGTCGATCTGCTGCCGCGCCGACGCCCGCTCGCCCGAGCGGGCGTGCACGAGTGCCAGCATCAGGTGCAGCGATCCCAGCACCGAGAGGTGCTGAGGCGTGGGCGCGTTGCGTTCGACATGTTGCAGGAGGGCGCTGACCGCCGTGGCGGCAGTGTGCTCGGCCTGGTCGAGCCGCTTCAAACGGACGAAGGCATGGCAGAGGCGGTAGATCCCGGCGAAGACGCCGAGGGTGCTGCCGGAATGCTCCGCCTCGCGGATCGCCCGATCCGCCGCAACCCATGCGGCATCCGCCTCGTTCTGGCGAACGAAAGCCGCAGACAGGGCTTGGTAGACCCTGGCCAGCAGATCGTGCAGTTCAGGTAGGTACTCAGTCGGCGCCGTTCGTACGGCCCGCTCCAGCAGCGGAACCGACGAGCTTATGGCCGCGCTCAATTCGGCGAAATGACCGCCGTGGGTGAGCTCCCAGATCCTGTCTACCGATGCTCGAAAGTCGATAAGGCAATCCGGACTGAAGTCCTGGCGGGGGTTGAGGAGGACATCGAGCGCAGAGTGCCCGGAGAGCACCAGACGAGCCTGATCGAGATCGTTCGTGACCGGTTCGGACGCCGTCTCGACCTCCGCCGGGGCGGGGGCATCCGGCTGCAGCACCTGGAGCGGCACGCCGAGGCCGTCAGCGAGCAGCCGCAGCACATCCAGGCGGTTCACCGGCTGGATGCCCCGTTCGACCTGGGACAGCCAGCTCGCCGTACGGCCGATGGCCGTGGCGAGTTCCCCCTGCGTCATGCTCCTCTGCTTGCGCAGATCAGCCACTCGCGTGCCAAAGGCGCGCCGCTCCTCGGAACTCACTGCTGCGCTGCCACCTTCCCGACGGTCATGTCGAGGAACGTGACCTCGACACCGGCAAGGTACTGCCCCCGTTCAGCGAGGAAGTACTTCGTGTGCGGCTGCGCCTCGTGGACGTCGAACGCGGCGCGGTCCGCGTACAGCTCGTAGAACACCCGCACCAAAGGCTCGCCTTGTGGTACGTGCACCACGTAGGCCAGCGTGCCCGGCTCTGCGCTCTTGATGCCCTCCAGGGTGGTCGCACACAGCTCGTCGAATGCCGTCGCGGCGTCCTGGTCGCGCAGCGAGAAGCGCACGACCAGGCCGAATCCCTCGCTCATACGTGCTCCTTTCGAGTCGCGGCCAGTCTCGCAGATACGCAGTGTTTCTGCGAGTAACAGATTTTCTTGACTCGCAGAATTTCTGCGAGTAGCTTCGTGGTCGAGCTGCTACCCAGTGCAATGTGAGAGCGGCCGCTCCACCTGCTACGCAAAGGAGACGCGCACGTGCGTCAGATCCCCGTAGACACCTCGGCCTCCGAGACAGCGAGCACCTCAGACACACCCTCGGCAGGGGTGACTGCAGCGGTTGAACCCAGCGCTGACCTACTCGACCGGGCATTGGTCGGCTGGGAGCTCTTCCTCAGCACCTTCGAGCAAGCGCCCGATGAGTGAGCGCTACGAGTACGTCCCCCATCAGCTTCTGCGCCGTCGCGTCCGCGACATCGCATCCGGCGCCGAGGGGGAGTTGATGGCCGTGATCAACGAGAACGTCTCGGACTCCGCCGCCCACGAGCGCTGGATGAAGCTGGCCTACATCCGCGACACTTCCGGCCGCGAGTTCACCACCGCGATCCAGAACGTCGAAACGGTCAGCTGGACGACGTGATCGTCGCTCTGGTCGCTGTTTGGTGCGGGCAGCAGCCCATGACGGCCGTCGGACGCTGAGGGATGAGGAGCGTGTAGCGATCTGTCGCGCGCCCGCTGCCGCCGGGCTGCTCACCGCTGCCGAGTGTGGGTCTGGCCGTCTTTCCCGGGCGCCCTGCCCGCGCTTCTCTGATTGGGCTCGGTATGGAACGCATCCCCCGGCCCGTCCTTTTGGGGTTTTCCGGCTGCCTTCGTTTTTCCGTGGCGGGTCGGTCTGTCAAGGGTGGCCGAAGGCCATCGCGAAGCGACGCGAACGTAGTGAGCGCCCTTGACGGGCCGGCCCGACGCGGAAGGACGATGAGGCTGACGGAGAGCCCCAAACCCTCAACGCTTCCGGTCGGCCCGGACCCCGCCGTCCCCCGACCCCGCCGCGCTCGCGGTCGGGTCCCGCCCCGGTTCCGAGGGGGGTGGGTGGGCAGCCACCGGCCAGGGGTGGGGGCTGAGGGGGTGAAGGCCCCGCACGCGCGAGGCCCCGTACGCCCCCACCGTCACAGCTGCGCTGCAACCGCCCCCGGCCCGGGACGGCCCGCCGCCCCGCCCTCGTAGAATCGGCGGGTGGACACGACCCTGGATGATCCCCTTGTCGGGCAGACGCTCGATGGCCGCTACCGCGTGGACGCCCGTATCGCGGCCGGCGGCATGGCCACGGTCTACCGGGCCGTCGACACCCGGCTCGACCGGATCCTCGCGCTGAAGGTGATGCATCCGGCGCTCGCCGCCGACGGTGCCTTCGTCGACCGGTTCATCCGCGAGGCCAAGTCCGTCGCCCGCCTCGCCCACCCCAACGTCGTGGCCGTCTTCGACCAGGGCACGGACGGCCGGTACACGTACCTCGCCATGGAGTACGTCTCCGGCTGCACCCTGCGTGACGCGCTCCGCGAGCGCGGCGCGCTCCAGCCCCGCGCGGCGCTGGACATCCTCGAACCGGTCCTCGCCGCCCTCGGCGCCGCGCACCGGGCCGGCTTCGTGCACCGCGACATGAAGCCCGAGAACGTGCTGATCGGCGACGACGGCCGGGTGAAGGTGGCCGACTTCGGGCTGGTGCGGTCCGTGGACTCCGTCACGCACACCACCGGCTCCGTCCTGGGCACCGTCTCCTACCTCGCCCCCGAGCAGATCGAGAACGGGGTCACCGACACCCGCGTGGACGTCTACGCCTGCGGCATCGTGCTCTACGAGATGCTCACCGGCGCCAAGCCCCACGCGGGAGAGAGCCCCGCGCAGGTGCTCTACCAGCACCTCAACGCTGACGTGCCGCCGCCCTCGGCAGCCGTCCCCGGGCTGCCCGCCGCGCTGGACGAGCTCGTCGCCCACGCCACCGCGCGCAATCCCGAGCTGCGCCCCCACGACGCCGCCGCGCTGCTCGGGCTGGTCCTCGACACCCGCTCGGGGCTGGGCGACGCCGAGCTGGACTCCGTACCGCCGCAGGCGCGGGCCGAGGTGCGGACCTCCGCCGAGGACCGCACCAGTGTGATCGCGCGGCCGGCGGCCGAGCCCGTCTCCCACACCTCCCGGCTCGCGGTCCCGCCGCCTCCGCCCGCGCCCACGCACCGGACGGCGGCCCCGAGGTCGAGCCGCCGCGGGCCGCTGCTCGTCATCGTCGCCGTACTGCTCGCCCTGGGCGTCGGCACCGGCGTCTGGTACATCAGCTCCGGCCAGTTCACCAAGGTCCCGAACCTGCTCGGCAAGACCGAGGAGCAGGCCAGGACCCAGCTGTCGGCGGCCGGTCTCGGGGTGAAGCGGGTCGACCGGAAGTTCAGCAACAGCTTCGACAAGGGGACGGTGATGAACACCGATCCCGCCGGCGGCAAGCGGATACGGGGCAACGGCGCGGTGGTCGTCACCATCTCGCGCGGCCCCGAGACCGTCGCGGTCCCCGATCTGAAGGGCAAGCCGCTGGAGGCGGCGAAGACGGAGCTGACCTCGGCCGGTCTGGCGCCCGGGATCGTCACCCAGGCCTTCAGCCAGGACGTCCCCCAGGGCTCGGTGATCAGCACGGACCCGGCGGCGGACGGCCCGAAGCGCGCCCTCGACACGGCGGTCGCCCTGGTGGTCAGCAAGGGCCGCCCGGTGCCGGTGCCGGGCGTCGCGGGCAAGCCGCTCGACCAGGCCCGGTCGGCCCTGGAGGGCGCCGGACTGAAGGTGGAGACCGCCCCCGAGCAGGTCAACTCCCCCTCCCCCGCCGGTACGGTCGCCAACCAGTCGGTGGCCGCAGGCACCCAGGCCGCCGCCGGGGACACCGTCACCCTCACCGTGTCCAAGGGCCCCCGCCAGATCCCGGTGCCGGACGTCACCGGCCAGGAGGCGGACGCGGCCCGCAAGACCCTGGAGGGGCTGGGCTTCAAAGTGAAGGTCGACAAGCCCTTCCTCTCCTTCAGCAACACCATCGACGCCCAGTCGGTACCCGCCGGCCAGAGCGCCGCCGAGGGCAGCACCATCACCATCAGGACCAAGGGGCTGTAGCACCAAGTGATACGCAATCCAGTGGGCGGGCACGTTCCCGTCGCGGGCGGGCTGGCCTCGGTCGGTCTGACGTACGCCCGCGAGATGGGGGCCGAGGCCGTCCAGGTCTTCGTCGCGAATCCGCGCGGCTGGGCCACCCCGGCCGGCAATCCGGCGCAGGACGAGCTGTTCCGCGCGGCCTGTGCGGCCGAGGAGATCCCGGCGTACGTGCACGCGCCGTACCTGATCAACTTCGGCTCGCACACCGGGGCGACCGTGGAGAAGTCCGTGGAGTCGCTGCGGCACTCGCTGCGCCGGGCCCGCGCGATCGGCGCGCTCGGGGTGGTCGTGCACACCGGCTCGGCGACCGGGGGACGGCCGCGCAAGGAGGCGTACGCGCAGGTCAGGGAGCACATGCTGCCGCTGCTGGACGAGCTGACGCACGAGGACGACCCCTTCCTGCTGCTGGAGTCGACGGCCGGGCAGGGCTCCTCGCTGTGCTCGCGGACCTGGGACTTCGGCCCGTACTTCGACGCGCTCGACCACCACCCGAAGCTCGGGATCTGCCTCGACACCTGCCACATCTTCGCGGCCGGACACGATCTGGCGGCGCCGGGCGGGACCAAGCAGACGCTGGACCTGCTGGTGGACACGGTCGGCGAGGGCCGGCTGAAGCTGGTCCACGCGAACGACTCCAAGGAGGGCGTGGGCGCCCACAAGGACCGGCACGAGAACATCGGGCAGGGTCACATCGGCCGGGACGCCTTCGCCGAACTGTTCACGCATCCGGCGATGGAGGGCGTACCGCTGATCACGGAGACGCCGGGCGGCAAGGAAGGGCACGCGGCGGACGTGGCGCTGCTGAAGGAGCTGCGCGGGCTCGGATGATCCCTTGATCCCTTGAGGAATACCCCCGGGGGGTATACGGTTCTGTCATATCGACAGAGCCGTTACTCGGCGTTCCACGTCAGGGGGTTGTCATGGAGCACGTACACGAGCACCACGATCACGAGCAGCACGAACACCAGCAGCACCACGAACAGCACGAACACCAGCAGCACGCGGACCACGCGCACCACGAGCACCAGCACGAAGGGCACGCGCACGGGGGCCACGGCGGCGGGAAGGTCACCTGGGCCGCCGCCGCACAGGCCACTCTGCACTGCCTGACCGGATGCGCCATCGGCGAGGTGCTCGGCATGATCGTCGGCACCGCACTCGGATGGGGGAACGTACCGACGATGATCCTCGCGATCGTCCTCGCGTTCTTCTTCGGCTACGCCCTCACCCTGCGCGGGATCCGCGCGGCCGGCGTGGACTTCCGTACGGCCATCCGGGTGGCACTGGCGGCGGACACCCTTTCGATCGCCGTCATGGAGCTGATCGACAACGGGGTGATCGTGGTCTGGCCGGGAGCCATGGACGCGACGCTCTCGGAGGCGCTGTTCTGGATCGCGCTGGCCATCTCGCTCGCGCTGGCCTTCGTCGTCACGACCCCGGTCAACAGGTGGATGATCGGCCGCGGCAAGGGTCACGCGGTCGTCCACCAGTACCACCACTGAGGGACCCCGAAGAGGGACCCACAGACCTACAGGCAGGCCACAGACCTACAGCTCCGGGCCGTCCCCCGGCTCCTCCTGGTACGAGTAGCGCTGCTCGCGCCAGGGGTCGCCGATGTTGTGATAGCCGCGCTCCTCCCAGAAGCCGCGGCGGTCGGCGGTCATGTACTCGACGCCCCGGACCCACTTGGGGCCCTTCCACGCGTAGAGGTGCGGCACCACGAGCCGCAGCGGGAAACCGTGCTCCGCGGTGAGCAGTTCACCGCCCTGGTGGGTGGCGAACAGGGCTCGCTCGGAAGCGAAGTCTTCGAGCCGCATGTTGGAGCTGAAGCCGTACTCCGCCCACACCATCACGTGCGTGACCTGCGGGGACGGCGGGGCGATGGCGAGGATCTCGCGGGTGAGCACGCCGCCCCATTCGGCGCCGGTCATGCTGAACTTCGTCACGCAGTGCAGGTCCGCCACGACGGACTCGAACGGCAGGGCCGCGAACTCCTCGTGGTTCCAGCAGTGCTTCTCACCGTCGGCCGTCGCGCCGAAGACGCGGAACTCCCAGCGGTCCGGCTTGAACTTGGGTACGGGCCCGTAATGGGTGACCGGCCAGCCTCGCTGCAACCGCTGCCCCGGGGGAAGCTCCAGCTGCTCTGATCCCGGAGATTCCCGGCTTTCCGGCTGACCCATGACTCCATGGTGACAGACTTGGCGGGGTGGTCATGACCAGCTGCGGACCGAATCGGGCAAGTCACGGTAACTCCCACTAAGGAGGCACTTACTGGACGGCCCCCGGAGGCGGTGCAAGGATGCGCGCAACTGCCCAGTCACATTGCTGACATTGCTTGGAAGGAGCCTCTGCGATGCAGGGCGACCCCGAGGTCCTTGAGTTTCTGAACGAGCAGCTGACCGGCGAGCTTACGGCGATCAACCAGTACTGGCTCCACTACCGGATCCAGGACAACAAGGGCTGGACGAAGCTCGCGAAGTACACCCGTGCCGAGTCCATCGACGAGATGAAGCACGCGGACAAGATCACCGAGCGCATCCTGATGCTCGACGGCCTGCCGAACTACCAGCGCCTCTTCCACGTCCGCGTGGGTCAGACGCTGACCGAGATGTTCCAGTGCGACCGCCAGGTCGAGGTCGAGGCCATCGACCGGCTCAAGCGCGGTATCGAGGTCATGCGCGGCAAGGGCGACGTCACCTCGGCGCGGCTCTTCGAGGAGATCCTGGAGGACGAGGAGCACCACATCGACTACCTCGACACCCAGCTGGAGCTCATCGAGTCCATCGGCGAGCCGCTGTACATCGCGCAGCTGCTGGAACAGCCCGAGAGCTAGGCCGTACGCGAGGGGTCGCGGGCCCTACGCGGCTTCGGCGAGCTCCGCACCCACAGGCAGTACAAGCGGGTCGGCGGCGAGCACGGCGGCCGCGTTGCCCTTCTCCAGCAGCTCACGGCGCGGGCAGGCCCCGCGGCCGAGGAGGCCCTGGATGGTGCGGACGCAGGAACCGCAGTCGGTGCCGGCCTTGGTGGCCGAGGCGATCTGGCGCGGGGTGCAGGCCCCGGCGGCCGCGTGGTCCTTGACCTGCTTGTCGGTGACTCCGAAGCAAGAGCAGACGTACAACGCGGTTCACCTCCCTGACCGGAATGGTTCGGCGAGCCATCCCCTATTCGGTGAGGCTTACCTAACCGTACCCGAAGTTAGGGTGGCCTAAAAGAGGTGGGAACGAGGATGGGGCGCGGATCACATTCGATCCGCGCCCCATCGTCTTGCCGGTCCTACCGCTCTTACCCGCTCCTACTGGTCGCGGTACATCTCGGCGACCAGGAACGCCAGGTCCAGGGACTGGCTGCGGTTCAGGCGCGGGTCGCAGGCCGTCTCGTAGCGCTGGTGCAGGTCGTCGACGAAGATCTCGTCGCCGCCGCCCACGCACTCGGTGACGTCGTCACCGGTGAGCTCGACGTGGATGCCGCCCGGGTGGGTGCCGAGGCCCTTGTGGACCTCGAAGAAGCCCTTGACCTCGTCGAGCACGTCGTCGAAACGGCGCGTCTTGTGGCCGGAGGCCGCCTCGAAGGTGTTGCCGTGCATCGGGTCGGTGACCCAGACGACGTTCGCGCCGGAGGCGGTGACCTTCTCGACCAGCTCGGGGAGCTTGTCGCGGACCTTGTCGGCGCCCATGCGGACGACGAAGGTCAGGCGGCCCGGCTCGCGGTCGGGGTCCAGCCGGTCGATGTACGTCAGGGCCTCGTCCACCGTGGTGGTGGGGCCGAGCTTGACGCCGATCGGGTTGGCGATCTGCGAGCAGAACTCGATGTGCGCGTGGTCCAGCTGGCGGGTGCGCTCACCGATCCAGACCATGTGGCCGGAGGTGTCGTACAGCCGGCCGGTGCGCGAGTCCGTACGGGTGAGGGCGCCCTCGTAGTCGAGCAGCAGCGCCTCGTGGGAGGCGTAGAACTCGACGGCCTTGAACTCGGCCGGGTCGGTGCCACAGGCCTTCATGAAGTTCAGCGCGTTGTCGATCTCCCGCGCGAGCTGCTCGTAGCGCTGCCCGGACGGGGAGTTCTTCACGAAGTCCTGGTTCCAGGCGTGCACCTGGCGCAGGTCGGCGTAACCACCGGTGGTGAAGGCGCGCACCAGGTTCAGCGTCGACGCGGACGCGTGGTACATGCGCTTCAGCCGCTCGGGGTCCGGGATCCGGGCCTCTTCGGTGAAGGCGAAGCCGTTGACGGAGTCGCCGCGGTAGGTCGGCAGGGTGATGCCGTCGCGGGTCTCGGTGTCCTTGGAGCGCGGCTTGGAGTACTGGCCCGCGATGCGGCCGACCTTGACGACCGGCACGGAGGCCGCGTACGTCAGGACGGCGCTCATCTGGAGCAGCGTCTTCAGCTTGGCGCGGATGTGGTCTGCGGATACGGCGTCGAAGGCCTCGGCGCAGTCGCCGCCCTGCAGCAGGAACGCCTCGCCCTTGGCGACGGCTCCCAGACGGGCGCGCAGCTGGTCGCACTCACCCGCGAAAACGAGGGGCGGATACGACTCGAGGTCCGCGACAACAGCGCGCAGGGCCTCGGCATCGGGGTACGAAGGCTGCTGCGCCGCGGGAAGGTCTCGCCAGGTCGCCTTGGAGGCGGGGGCTTGGGTTTCAGCGTTCACGGTCACCTCACACACATTACGGCGTCACACGACGCGTCCGGCCATGGTGACCACTACCTGAGACGGATGTCTCTCCCTGTGTTACTCACCCGTTTACTCCGCCTGGTGGGCTAGGGTTCACCGCATGTACGCGCACACGAACAAGAACTGGTGGTGGACCGCTCCCGGCGGCCCGCCCCTCGTGCGTACCTGAAGACACGAGCCACGCGAAGGCCGCCCCGAGGGGCGGCCTTCCGTGTTTCTCCCGAAGCGCGGGCCGCCCCTCCATCACCCGGAAGGACGCCCCCTCCATGTCTCTGCCCATGGACCCCAGCCGACTGACCGCCCTGTTCGACCGCCTCGGACGTTCCGGCGGATCCGACGGTTCCAGCGGTTCCCACGGATCCACTCCGCCGTTCGCGCTGCTGCGCCGCCGCACGCCCGGCCGCGACCACGACACCGTGGAGGTCCTGACCGGCCCGGTCCACGAGGTCGAGCACCTCGCCGACCTGCCCGTCGGCGAGCGGCCCGCCCTGGCCCTCGTACCCTTCCGGCAGATCCGGGAGCGCGGGTTCGACGTGCGCGACGACGGCACCCCGCTGAGCGTGCTGATCGCCGAAGAGGCGTACGAGGTTCCGCTCGCCGAGGCGCTGGCCGCGCTGCCCGACCACGAGGTGCGGGTCGACGGCGGCGGCTTCGACGTCCCCGACGAGGAGTACGCGGACACCGTCCGGCGGGTCATCGAGGAGGAGATCGGCCGCGGCGAGGGCGCGAACTTCGTCATCCGGCGCACCTACGAGGGCCGGATCGAGGGCTTCGGCCCCACCGACGCGCTCGCGCTGTTCCGGCGGCTGCTGGAGGGCGAGCGGGGGGCGTACTGGACGTACGTGGTCCACACGGGTGACCGGACGCTCGTCGGGGCCAGTCCCGAGGTACACGTTCGGATGACCGGCGGCACGGTCGTCATGAACCCGATCAGCGGCACCTACCGGTATCCGGCCGGCGGGCCGACCGCGAAGTCCCTCCTCTCCTTCCTCGGGGACCGCAAGGAGACCGAGGAACTGTCCATGGTCGTGGACGAGGAGCTCAAGATGATGTGCACCGTCGGGGACATGGGCGGGGTGGTCGTCGGCCCCCGGCTCAAGGAGATGGCGCACCTCGCGCACACCGAGTACGAGCTGCGCGGCCGCTCCTCGCTGGACGTGCGCGAGGTGCTGAGGGAGACGATGTTCGCGGCGACGGTGACCGGCTCCCCGGTGCAGAACGCCTGCCGGGTCATCGAACGGTACGAGACCGGCGGCCGCGCCTATTACGCGGGCGCGCTGGCGCTGCTGGGCGTGGACGCGGCCGGGGCGCAGACCCTGGACTCGCCGATCCTCATCCGCACGGCCGACATCGCGGCGGACGGCGCGCTGCGGGTGCCCGTCGGCGCCACCCTCGTCCGGCACTCCGACCCGGCGGGCGAGGTCGCCGAGACCCACGCGAAGGCGGCGGGCGTCCTCGCGGCGCTGGGCGTCCGCCCGGCGGCGGTGCGGCCCTCCTTCGCCGGGGCCCGGCTGGCCGACGACCCCCGGGTCCAGGCCGCCCTGGCAGCGCGCCGCGAGGACCTGGCGCCGTTCTGGCTCCGGATGCAGGAGCGGCCGGCCGCGGTGACGGGCCACGCGCTGGTGGTGGACGGCGAGGACACCTTCACCTCGATGCTGGGGCACGTGCTGCGGGTGGCCGGGCTGGAGGTGACCGTACTGCGCCATGACGCCCCGGGCCTGCGGGCGGCGGCCCTGGCCTGGGACGGGCCGATCGTGCTGGGCCCCGGCCCGGGGAACCCGGCGGACGCCTCGGACCCGAAGATGGCGCTGCTGCGCGGGCTGACGGCGGAGCTCCTGGCCACGCACCGGGGCGGGCTGCTCGGGGTCTGTCTGAGCCACCAGCTGCTGGCCGCGGAGCTGGGGCTCCCGCTGGTGCGCAAGGCGGAGCCGGCGCAGGGGGCGCAGACGCGGATCCCGCTCTTCGGGACGGAGGAGGTCGTGGGCTTCTACAACACGTACGCGGCCCAGTGCTCGGCGGAGCAGGAGCGGTCCCTGGCCCTGCGGGGCATCGAGGTCTCCCGGGACCCGGCCACGGGCGAGGTCCACGCGCTGCGGTCCCTCGCCGGGGGCTTCGCGGGGGTCCAGTTCCACCCGGAGTCGGTGCTGACGCTGCGGGGTGCGGAGCTGGTGCGCGGGCTGGTCGCCGGGGTGATGGCGGGGGTCTAGCCGGCCTCGACGCCCTTGGCCGCGGTCCGGGCCTTCGCCTCGCGGCGGGCCCGGGCATCTCGGACCGTCTTCCAGAGCATGACCGGGCCGAGCGCGACCAGCGCGCCGAAGGCGACGGCCGGGTGGTCGCCGCCCGTGGCGAGCGTGCCGATCAGCACCGTGCCGAGCGCGTGGTCGAGGGCGTCGAGCCCGGGGCCGGTCCGGTGGCCCGCCCCGGCCCGCCGCATCCGGTTCAGGTACATCAGTGCGAGGAGGAGGTTCAGCGCGGCGAAGGCGAGCAGGGTCCAGCGAACCGCTACGGGTATGTCCACGCGGGTGACTCTAGTGCCGCGTCAGGCAGGGCTCAGGGTGTTTTCCGAGCGGCGCCCCGCCAGGTAGTCCGCGACGTTGGAGACGGTGGTGTCGATGATCTGACCCACCGCGTCGTGGGTGTAGTACGCCTGGTGGGAGGTGACCACCACGTTCGGGAAGGTGATCAGGCGCGCCAGGGTGTCGTCCTCGACGACCACCAGCGACTTGTCCAGGAAGAAGAGCCCGGCCTCCGCCTCGTACACGTCCAGGCCCACGCCCGCGAAGCGGCCCGACCGCAACTCCGTGACCAGCGCGTCCGTGTCCACCAGGCCGCCGCGGCTGGAGTTCACCAGGATCGCGTCGTCCTTCATCGTCTTCAGCGCCTCGGCGCCGATGATGTGGTGCGTGGACTCCAGCAGCGGGACGTGCAGGCTGATCAGGTCCGAGGACGCGAACAGCTCGTCCTTGTCCACGTACTTCATGCCCAGCTCCACGCACGCCGGGTTCTGCGCGACGTCCCAGCCCAGCAGGTTCATCCCGAAGCCGTGCGCGATCCGGGTGAACGCCTCGCCGATCTTGCCGGTGCCGAGCACCCCCACCGTACGGCCGCGCATGTCGCGGCCCATCAGGCCGTTCAGCCGGAAGTCGAAGTCCCGGGTGCGGTTCGAGGCGCGGACGATCCGCCGGTTCACGGCCATGGCCAGGGTCCAGGCGAACTCGGCCACCGAGTACGGGGAGTAGTACGACACCCGGCTGACCGTCAGGCCGAGCTGCCGGGCGACCGGCAGGTCGATGTTGTTGAAGCCGGTGGAGCGCTGGGCGATCATCTTCGTCCCGCCCGCCGCCAGGGTCCGCAGGACCCGCCCGTTCAGGTCGGCGTTGACGCTGGAGGAGACGATCTCGTACCCGGCCGCGATGGGGGCGGTGTCCTCGCTCAGGAAGACGTCCAGGCAGCGCACCTCGTGCTGCCCCGCGAACGCCTTCTCCATGAGCGGCTTCTCGTCTCCCTGCACCCCGAATGCCAGGATTTCCACGTTCGCTCCCGTACTGCACGCAAGATTCGGACCATGGGCCGTTTGTCACCTTACGACCCATGATCCTCGTACGCGCTGAGGCCCAGCCGGGGAACTCAGCCGAAGAACACTCCGGCCTCCTTGTACAGCGCCGGGTCCACCGTCTTGAGCTTCGCCGTCGCCTCCGCGATCGGCACCCGCACGATGTCCGTCCCTTGGAGGGCGACCATCTTGCCGAAGTCCCCGTCGCGCACCGCGTCGATCGCGTGCAGCCCGAACCGGGTCGCCAGCCACCGGTCGAACGCGCTCGGCGTACCTCCCCGCTGGATGTGCCCGAGCACGGTCGTACGGGCTTCCTTGCCGGTCCGCGCCTCGATCTCCTTGGCCAGCCACTCGCCCACGCCCGACAGCCGGACGTGGCCGAAGGAGTCCTGGGTGGCATCCTTCAGCACCATTTCGCCGTCCTTGGGCATCGCACCCTCGGCGATGCACACGATCGGCGCGTAGCTCGCCTTGAACCGCGAGGTCACCCACTCGCACACCTGGTCCACGTCGAAGCGCTGCTCCGGGATGAGGATGACGTTGGCACCGCCCGCCAGCCCCGAGTGCAGGGCGATCCAGCCGGCGTGGCGGCCCATCACCTCCACGACCAGGACCCGCATGTGGGATTCGGCGGTGGTGTGCAGCCGGTCGATGGCCTCGGTGGCGATCCCGACGGCCGTGTCGAAGCCGAAGGTGTAGTCGGTGCCCGACAGGTCGTTGTCGATGGTCTTCGGGACGCCGACGCACGGGATCCCGTACTCCTCGTACAGCTTGGCGGCCACGCCCAGGGTGTCCTCGCCGCCGATCGCGACGAGGGCATCGACCTCGTACTTGGCCAGGTTCTCCTTGATCCGGCGGACGCCGTTCTCCAGCTTGAACGGGTTGGTGCGCGAGGAGCCGAGGATGGTTCCGCCGCGCGGCAGGATCCCGCGGACGGCGGGGATGCCGAGCGGGACGGTGTCCCCTTCGACCGCGCCGCGCCAGCCGTCCTTGAACCCGATGAACTCGTACTGGTACTCCTGCACGCCCTTGCGCACGACGCTGCGGATGACCGCGTTGAGACCTGGGCAGTCGCCGCCGCCCGTCAGCACTCCGACCTTCATGGAACATCCCTTCGCCACGGGGCCCGCTGAGGCCGCAGGGCCCGCATGACCGTCACGCTAGTGGTGACTCAGGTCACAGCAAGGGCCATGGAGGGGTCAATTCCGCTGGAATCAAGGGGAGTTGCCGTACGACCGTTCACTCGTACGAGGAACGGCCCACGACTCGAATGTCCTCACACCTCGTCGAGGCCGCGCTCGATCGCGTACCGGACGAGCTCCACCCGGTTGTGCAGCTGGAGCTTGCCCAGGGTGTTCTGCACGTGGTTCTGCACCGTGCGGTGGGAGATGACCAGCCGCTCCGCGATCTGCTTGTACGAGAGCCCCTTGGCCACCAGCCGCAGCACCTCGGTCTCCCGGTCGGTCAGCTGCGGGGCCTGCCGCTCGTCGGCGGCGGCCGGCGCCGGGTCGGTGGCCAGGCGCCGGTACTCGCCCAGGACCAGGCCGGCCAGGCCCGGGGTGAAGACGGGGTCGCCGGCCGCCGTGCGGCGCACGGCGTCTATGAGCTCCTGGGCGCCCGCGGACTTCAGCAGGTAGCCGGTGGCGCCGGACTTCACCGCCTCCAGGACGTCGGCGTGCTCGCCGCTCGCGGAGAGGACCAGGACCCGCAGCGCCGGGTTGGCGCCGACCAGTTCCTTGCAGACCTGGACCCCGGGCATGCCGGGCAGGTTGAGGTCGAGGACCAGCACGTGCGGGGTCGTCGCGCGGGCCCGGCGCACCGCCTCCGGACCGTCCCCGGCGGTGGCCACCAGGTCGAATCCGGCGGCGGCCAGGTCGCGGGCGACCGCGTCCCGCCACATCGGGTGGTCGTCGACGACCATGACCTTGATGTCGCCGATGTCGCCCGTGGTACCGCTCGTGCCGGTGGCGCTCTGCTCGTTCAATGGGTGCTCCCCCTAGGTACTTTCAGTTCCACTTCGGTGCCCTGCCCCGGGACGGACACCAGCTCGGCGCTGCCGCCGAGGTCGCGCAGCCGGCCCCGGATGGACAGGGCCACGCCCATCCGGCCCTCGCCCTCCGCCTGGTCGAGCCGGCCGGCCGGGATTCCCGGGCCGTCGTCCCGGACGGTCACGATCACCTCGTCGCCCCAGTCCTCGACCAGGATCCAGGCGCTGGCCCCGTCGCCCGCGTGCTTGCGCACGTTGTCCAGCGCGGCCCCGACCGCCGCGGCCAGCTCCTTCGCCGCGGGCACCGGCAGCGGCACCGGGGTGCCCGGCTCGGCGAAGCTCACCCGGGAGCCGGCGTGCGGGGCCAGGAGGGTCCGCAGGTCCAGCTCGGCCTCGTCGGTGCCCGGCTCCTCCACCTCGTACGAGTCCACGAGCGCGCCCAGGGACTCGTCTCGGGAGATCCGGGAGGGGCGCATCAGCCCGCTGGAGACCAGGGTGCGCAGCGCGACCTCCTGGTCCCCCGCCATCCGGCCCAGCTCGGCGGCCTCGCCGCCCAGTTCGGTGCCGCGCCGCTGGACCATGGCCAGGACCTGGAGGACCCCGTCGTGGATGTCGCGGGCGAGGCGTTCGCGCTCGCGGGTGGCGGCCTCGATCTCCAGGGCGCGGGCGAGCGTGGCCTCACTGGCGCGGGCCACCTCGACGACGTAGCCGATGGCGATGGAGGAGACCCAGACCAGCAGCACGTTGTGCAGGGTGTCCCGGGCGGGCTCGCCGCGCTGGACCAGATTGGCGGCGGCCACGAAGCTGGAGGCGAAACAGGCCCAGCGCCAGCCGCCCTTGAGGGCGAAGGCGAGGACCGAGCCTCCGGTCCAGATGGTGGGGAGGGTGGGGCCGCCGGCCATGATCCGCGCGTGGCTGTCGGCGAGCGGGGTCAGCAGGATCCCGACGCAGGCGACCGTCAGGTCGGCGCACAGGAACCGCTTCGTACAGCTGACGGCGTTGGCCACCTTGGGGAGGGTGACCAGGGTCCAGACGACGAGGACGGCGAGGTAGGAGACCGCGACCCACGGCCGGTCGAAGGCCTTGTACGCGGAGGCGAACAGCCCCACCGCGTAGACCACGGTGAGCAGCCGATAGGCCGTCAGGGCCCGCCACAGCGGCTGCTCGACCGACATGCGTACGACGCGCTCGCGCTTCGCCATCTCCCCCACCCCGTGCGGGCGGTCCCGCCCGCGTACCGCTACTTGCCGGTGTCCGCGCCCTTGTCGGCCTGCTCGGCCTTCTCCGCCTTCTCGCTCTTGGCGGCGGCCTTCTCCGCGTCCGCGATCTGGCGCTTGGCGGCCGTGGCGTAGATGTCCACGTACTCCTGGCCGGACAGCTTCATGATCTCGTACATGACCTCGTCGGTCACCGAGCGCAGGATGAACCGGTCCCCGTCCATGCCGTGGTACCGGCTGAAGTCCAGCGGCTTGCCGATCCTGATGCCCGGACGCATCAGCTTCGGAACCACCTTGCCGGGCGGCTGGATCTTCTCCGTGTCGATCATCGCCACGGGGATCACGGGTGCGCCGGTGGCCAGCGCCACCCGGGCCAGACCGCCGGGCTTGCCGCGGTACAGGCGGCCGTCGGGTGAACGCGTCCCCTCGGGGTAAATACCGAACAGCTCTCCGCGTTCGATGACGTCGATGCCGCTCTTGATCGCGGCTTCGCCCGCCCCGCGCGCGCCGGAACGGTCCACCGGGAGCTGGCCGACGCCCTTGAAGAAGGCGGCGGTCAGCTTGCCCTTGACTCCCGGGGAGGTGAAGTACTCCGCCTTCGCGATGAAGGTGACCTTCCGGTCCAGCACGGCCGGAAGGAAGAAGGAGTCGGAGAAGGACAAGTGGTTGCTCGCGAGGATCGCCGGCCCCTCCGCGGGAATGTTTTCGAGGCCCTCCACCCACGGCCTGAAGGCGAGCTTCAGTGAACCGCCGATGGAGAACTTCATTGCGCCGTAGATCAACTCGAAAGCCTTCCTGTGTCTGTCGAACAGACCATATCCCGTGGCCGTCCCCGGAGCGGCCCGACGACCCTGGTCGGTGCCACCCCCGTCGCGTACGGTGAAGTAACACAGCGCTACGCACCCCCACCCCCCTTGAAGGAGATCCTGGTGCCCGTCCTCCCTGGAGCCGAGCCGTTCCGCCACGAGGGCGGAAAGGTCGGCGTCCTGCTCTGCCATGGCTTCACCGGTTCCCCGCAGTCGATGCGCCCCTGGGCCGACCATCTGGCCGCGCGGGGGCTGACGGTGTCGCTCCCCCTGCTGCCCGGGCACGGAACGCGCTGGCAGGACATGCAGCTCACGGGCTGGCAGGACTGGTACGCGGAGGTGGACCGCGCGCTGCGGGAGCTGCTCGACACCTGCGAGCAGGTGTTCGTCTTCGGGCTGTCGATGGGCGGCGCGCTGACCCTGCGGCTGGCGGCGAAGCACGGGGACTCGATTCAAGGGATCGTCCTCGTCAACCCGGTCAACAAGGTGCACGACCCGCTGGCCGTAGCCCTTCCGGTGGTCAAGCACTTCATCCGCTCGACGCCGGGCATCGCGAGCGACATCGCCAAGCCGGGCTCGGACGAGGTCGGCTACGACCGGATCCCGACCCGGGCCGCGCACTCCCTGCGGAAGTTCCTGCAGATGCTGGACACCGAGCTGCCGCAGGTGACGCAGCCGCTGCTGCTCCTGCACAGCCCGCAGGACCACGTCGTACGGCCGGCCGACTCGGCACGGATCCTGGCGCGGGTGTCCTCCACCGATGTCACCGAGACCCTGCTGGAACAGAGTTACCACGTCGCGACGTTGGACCATGACGCGGAGCGGATCTTCGCGGACAGTTATGCGTTCGTCGGACGACTGGCGGAGAGCGTGGGCAGGGAGGGGGCGGCCAGCGGTGGCTGAGCACGAGGAGTCCTCGGGGGGTGTCCCCCCGCTGGACGAGGAAGCGGCGTGGGCGGCGATCGTCGCCGGCTACGGCCAGGAGCCGGCGGACCCGCCGGGCGCGCGGCCCTTCAGACCGATCGAGAACCTCCTCCTGCCGGAGGAGGACGTCAAGCCCGAGCGTCCGCCGTCCCCGGAACCTCCGCCGGCGGCGGCGCTGGGCAGCTCGGTGGTGTTCGCCCCGGGCGTGGGCACGGCGGGCCCGGGCCCCCGGGACCACTCCCTGACGGACCCGGAGGACTCCCCGGAGGCTGCGGCCGCCGCCGCGAAGGACGAGGGCCACTTCGTCCCGCCGGAGCCGGAGCTGCCGGAGGCGGACACGACGTCCAAGTTCGCCTGGCTGGCGGTGGTGGGCGGGCCGGTCCTGCTGCTCCTGGCGGTGCTGCTCCAGTGGGACATGACCTGGTGGCTGACGACGCTCGGCGTCGGCGGGTTCCTGGGCGGGTTCGCGACGCTGGTCGCCCGGATGGCGACCGGTGACGACGACGATGACGACCCGGGTCGCGGAGCCGTGGTCTGACCTGGGGCTCCGCCCCAGACCCCGCTCCTCAAACGCCGGAGGGGCTGGATTTTCCAGCCCCGCCGGCGTTTGAGGCGCGGGGGTCCGGGGGCTGGCCCCCGGCAGCGGCGCCGCACCAGGGGCTACCGCGCAGCGGGGAGGCGGAGGGCGGCCAGGACCGGGAGGTGGTCCGTCGCCGAGGCGAGGTCCGCGGCGGAGACGCCCGCCAGCCCCGCAGGGACACCGCAGGCCAGCACCTCCACCCCCCGCGTCGCGAAGACGGCGTCGATCCGCCGATCAGGGGCCCCCGCCGGGAAGGTCCGCTCGCCGCCCCACGGGGCCACCGACCAGCAGTCCTGGAGGGTTCCGGCGAGGCGGGCGAAGGCCGGGCCTCCCGGGGTCTCGTTCACGTCACCGGCCGCGATCGCGTACGGCACGTCCATCGAGGCGACCCGGTCCAGGAGGAGCTCCGCCTGGGCCCCGCGTTCGGCCCTGTCCAGCGACAGGTGGGTGCTGACGACACCGACCCGGGCCCCGGCGAAGCGGACCACGGCCGTCGCGAAGCCCCGCCGGTGGTGCCCCGGGGTCAGGGGCAGCAGCACGTCCTCCGTCCGCTCCACGAAGGCTCGTAGGGAGCACAGGAGCAGTGGACCGGCTGCCGTCGCGCCCCCGCTCAGCACCACCAGTTCGGACTTGGCCGCCAACCGCGCCGCGTGCTTGCGCCAGCGGAAGAACCGCGGCGCTTCCTGGACGAACACCAGGTCGGGGCCGCACGCGCGGATCACCCGGGCCAGCGCGTCCTCGTCGTCGCGCAGCGAGCGGACGTTGTAGCTGAGCACCCGGATCACGGCCGAACCGTCGGCTTCGGTGCGGGAGTTCGGCAGCTCGGCGAGTTCCATACCCGGCAACATAACGAGACTGCCCGCCGTACCCCAGGGGGCGCGGCGGGCAGTCTGCCGATACGGGTGGGGCGTCAGCCCTGACGGGCCAGGTCCGCCGCGCCGACCAGACCGGCCTTGCCGCCGAGCTGCGCCGCGAGGACCTGCGCGTGGGGCCGCCACGCGCCGCCGATCAGCCAGCGCTTGAAGGACTTGCGGATCGGGTCGAGGACCAGGTCGCCCTCGTCCGAGACGCCGCCGCCGACGATGAACGCCGAGGGGTCGAAGAGCGAGGCCAGGTCCGCGAGGCCGGCGCCCGCCCAGCGGGCGAGCTCGCGGAAGGAGTCCACGGCCACCAGGTCGCCCTGCCGGGCCGCTTCGCTGATGTGCTTGCCTTCGATGCCTTCGGGCGTGCCGTCGCCGAGCGCGAGCAGGATCGTCGCGTTCTCGGGGGTGGCGTTGGCGCGCTGCTTCGCGTAGCGGACGAGCGCGCGCCCGGAGGCGTACTGCTCCCAGCAGCCCTGGCTGCCGCAGCCGCACAGCAGGCCGTCCGGGACGACCCGGATGTGGCCGAACTCGGCGGCGACGCCGAAGCGTCCGCGCCGGAGCTTGTTGCCGATGATGATGCCGCCGCCCAGGCCCGTGCCGAGCGTGATGCAGATGACGTCCTCGTGGCCCTGTCCGGCGCCGAAGCGGTACTCGCCCCAGGCCGCGCAGTTGGCGTCGTTCTCGACGACCACGGGCAGGCCGATGCGCTGCTCGACCTTGTCCTTGAGCGGCTCGTGGCGCCAGTTGATGTTCGGCGCGAAGAGTACGGTCGCGCGCTTGTCGTCCACGTATCCGGCGGCCCCGATGCCGACGGCGTCGATGGTGTGGCTGCTGCTTACCTCGGACACGGCGGCGCAGATCGCGTCCGTCACTCCGTCCGCGGTCGGCGGGGTGGGCACCTTGTACGTCTCAAGGATGGTGCCGTCTTCGTCGACCACGCCGGCCGCGATCTTCGTGCCGCCGATGTCGACGCCGATGGTGAGTCCCATTAGTCCCTCGGTTTCCGGTCAAACCCCGCCGCTGTCAACCGTACCCGAGTGGTGAAGAGGATCAGTCGAGATCGATCCGCTCCGTGGAGCCGCCGGCCTCCGTGCTCCCGCCCTCGTTGCGGGGCCCGGCGCTCCGCTCGTCGGCGCGCTCGTCGCGCGTCCAGCGGCGCTCGTGGCCCTCGACCGCCGAACGGTAGGCCGCTAGCAGCTCCGAGCCGGCCGCCGCGAGGTGGTCGAAGACCTCCGGATTGCGCTCGATGACGGGCTTGGCGGCGGTCTTCGCCTGGTTGACGAACTGCCGTACGGCGCCCTGGGCGGCGCCGGTGATCAGCGGGTTGTTCATCGAGGACACCTTGTCGGCGACGGCCTCGAACAGCTTGAGGAGCTCCTCGGCGGCGGTGCCGGTGCCCGCGTCGGCGCCCGCGCCCCGCTCCCGGCGCCGCTCCTTCTCCGCGGCAAGGTCCTCGGCGCAGGCCTTGGCCCAGGCGTCGTCGTCGGTGGGGCGGTCGGTGGCCTCGCTCATGGCGGACTCTCCTGCGGCGGCTGCTGGGCGTGCGGTACGGGCTACCTTCGACGTTACCCGAACGGCGGTACGCCCCCCAGGGCCGTCTACGTCGTCAGGGCGTGCGGGGCCACAGTCCCGGGTCCGGGGTGAAGCGGATGCGGAGCTCGCCGTCGGCGAGGGCCGCGCCGGAGACGGTGCAGCGGCGCAGCGCGGCGGGCAGCGGAACGATCCTGCGGTACGGGCCCACCGTGAGCAGCAGCTCGTCGCCGCGCCGGACCAGGTCGAGCTCGCTCTTCTCGGCGCGGGGCAGAGGTACGCACCAGACGAGCACCCCGTCCTCGGCGAGCCGATCCTCGACGGCCCAGGCCGGGCGCGGGCCGCGCGGCACCGGGGCGAAGCCCTCCGTGCCGGCCAGTTCGGCCAGGTCCTCCGGGCCCTGCGGATCCCGGCCCAGGTGGGGCAGGGAGACCGAGGGGGGCGGGGAGGCCGAGGAGGCCTCGTGCTTCGTCCACCGGTCCCCGAAGGCGCGCTGCTGGGCCGCGAGCCCGGCGAGCCAGGGGTCGGCGGAGTCCTGGGGCACCGTCCGGTTCAGGACCAGGTCGGTGATGCCGAGCTGGTGCAGGGCCAGCCCGAGCACCCCGGACCGCAGGGCCCGGTCGGCGGCCGGTCCCGGCTCGGCGACCAGCCGGACCCGGGTGGTGGGGGCCTCCACGACGGCCTGGACGGCCGCCAGCTCCTCGTCCCACCGGGCGGCGGCCTCGTACAGCCACTGCGCGGGCATCGGTACCCCGGCGAGCTGGGCCAGTACGGGGCGCAGGGCGCGGGCCGCCTGGCGCTCGGCGGGGAGCAGCCGGGCGAGGTAGCGGCGCAGCTGCGCGGGGAGGGCCAGGGTGGTGATGGTCTGGTGCAGCGGGGGCATGTCGACGACCACGAGGTCGGTGGCGGGCTCGGCGGCGGCCCGCCGCAGGGCGCGGAGCAGCGCGAACTGTTCGGCGCCGGGGAGTTCGGTGAGCTCGTCGGCGCCGAGTGGGCGGGCCCCGAGCATCCCGAGGAGGGCGGAGCCGCGCTCCTGGAGGGCGACGAGCTCCTGGCGGAACTCCTGGCCGGAGTCGACGCGGGCCACCCGTACCCCGCCGCCCGGCTCGGCCACCGGATCCCCGGGATCGCCGGGATCCCCGGCGCGGAGCAGCAGTACGCGGTGCCCTTCGCGGGCGGCGGCGAGCGCGGAGGCCGCCGCTACGGTGGTCCGCCCTGCCCCTCCGGGGCCGGTGACGAGCAGGGTGTACATGCGGGGGACGGCTCCTGGTGCTGTGGCGGGGTCAGGCGGAAGCGGGGGCTTCCACCCGCTTCTTCAGGCCGGCCAGTGCCCGGTCGATGATGACCTTCTCCGCCTTGCGCTTGATCATCCCGAGCATCGGGATCTTGACGTCCACCGTCAGCTGGTACGTGACCTCGGTCTTCGTCCCGCCCGCCAGCGGTGCCAGCCGGTACGAGCCGTCCAGCTGCCGCAGCATCTGGGACTTGTCCAGCGTCCAGCTGACCTCGTCGCCGCCCTTCCAGGCGTACGCCAGCGTGTGGTCGTCCTTGATCGCGCCCGCGTCCAGCAGCAGCCGGACCTTTTCCGCGCGGCCTTCGGCGTCGGTGGCCAGCACCTCGGCCTCCTTCACCTCGCCGGTCCACTCGGGATAGCGGGCGAAGTCGGCGATCACGGCCATGACGTCGGCCGGGGACGCCTCGATCGTGATGCTAGAGCTGGTGTGTTCCGCCATCGCGGTCGCTCCTCCGGGGAGAAATTCGAGGAAGTGTGCGGACGGCCGGGGCCGCCGCGTGAAGGCTATCGCGCGCGCGGACCTCACCACTCCAGGGCCCACGGCCTTCCGGTCGCCGCGAAGTGGCCCACGTTCACGCACTCCGTGGCGCCGATCCGCATCCGCCGGGCCAGCGGCTGGTGGACGTGGCCGAAGAGCGCGTACCGGGGCCGGGTCCGCCGGATGGCCGCGAGCAGGGCTCCGCTCCCCCGTTCGAACCGGCGCGCCACCGTGTCGTAGCAGAGTTCCGGAACCTCGGGCGGAATGTGCGAGCACAGGACGTCGACCTCGCCCAGCGCCTCCACCTTGGCCGCGTACTCCTCCTCGGACACCTCGTAGGGCGTGCGCATCGGCGTCGGCAGCCCGCCGCCGACGAAGCCGAAGACCCGGCCGCCGATCTCCGCCCGCTGTCCGTCGAGGACCGTCAGGCCGGGGCCGGCGTACTCGGGCCACAGGCCCGGGACGTCGACGTTGCCGTAGGTGGCGTACGTCGGCCGGGGGAAGGCGGCGAACATCTCTGCGTACTGGCGGCGGACCGCGCCCTCGATCAGCCGCTCCCGGTCCAGCCCGTCCCACAGCCTGCGGCCGAATTCGCGGGCCTCGTCGAAACGGCGCGCGGTGCGCAGTTCGACGATGCGGTGGGCGTTCTCCACGCCGAAGAGATCGGGGAAGATGCCGCGCGAGTGGTCGGCGTAGTCGAGGAAGAGGACCAGGTCACCGAGGCAGATCAGCGCGTCGGCGCCCTCTCCGGCACGGGCGAGGGCCTCGGCGTTCCCGTGGACGTCGCTGACCACGTGCACCCGCGTACCGCTACGGCGCTCCGTGCCCACCCTGGCCTGACTACCACTCCGCGTGCCACCCATGGAGCCACCCTATGGGCGAGCGGCCACCGCGGGTAGGGAATCCGGAGCAGCGGCCGGACCTGCGGTTACTTCCGAGTCGCAAACGGGGTCGACTACTGTCGGCAGGGCACGGCCGCGGTATGTGACTCACGGAACAATCGGCCGGTTCCCTCTATCCGGAACCCACTACCGGTGGGTAACGTCCGGTCGGTCCACATGGTGGCGATGGCGCCCAGAGGAGCAGCAGTCTTGCGCGAGTTCAGCCTTCCGGCCCTGTACGAGGTCCCGTCGGACGGGAACCTGACGGATCTCATCCGCCGCAACGCCGCTCAGCATCCCGACACCGCCGTCATGGCCCGCAAGGTCGCCGGCCAGTGGCAGGACGTCAGCGCGACGCAGTTTCTCGCCGAGGTGCGGGCCGCCGCCAAGGGCCTGATCGCGGCCGGCATCCAGCCCGGCGACCGGGTCGCCCTGATCTCCCGCACCCGCTACGAGTGGGTCCTGGTCGACTTCGCGATCTGGAGCGCGGGCGCCGTCACCGTCCCCGTGTACGAGACCAGCTCCGCCGAGCAGATCCAGTGGATCCTCGGCGACTCCGGCGCCGTCGCCGTCGTCACCGAGTCCCCCGCGCACACCGCCACCGTGACCGCGCTGCGCGACCGGCTGCCGGAGCTGCGCGAGGTCTGGGAGATCGAGCAGGGCGCGCTGGAGACGCTGGCCGCCGCCGGCGCCGGGATCTCCGACGCCGAGGTCGACGCGCGCAGCTCGCTGGCGTGCGCCGACGACCCGGCCACCATCGTCTACACCTCCGGCACCACCGGCCGCCCCAAGGGCTGCGTACTGACCCACCGCAGCTTCTTCGCCGAGTGCGGCAACATCGTGGAGCGCCTCAGCCCGCTCTTCCGGACCGGCGAGTGCTCCGTACTGCTCTTCCTGCCGGCCGCGCACGTCTTCGGACGCCTGGTGGAGGTGGCGGCCGTACTGGCGCCGATCCGGCTGGGCTGCGTACCGGACATCAAGAACCTCACCGACGAGCTGCAGTCCTTCAAGCCGACGCTGATCCTCGGCGTGCCGCGCGTGTTCGAGAAGGTCTACAACTCGGCGCGCGCCAAGGCGCAGGCCGACGGCAAGGGCAAGATCTTCGACGCGGCGGCCGAGACGGCGATCGCGTACAGCCGCGCGCTGGACCTCCCGGGCGGTCCGCCCCTCGGGCTCAAGCTCAAGCACAAGCTGTTCACGAAGCTGGTCTACAGCAAGCTCCACACGGTCCTCGGTGGGCGCGGCGAGTACGCGATCTCCGGCGGCGCCCCGCTGGGCGAGCGGCTCGGCCACTTCTTCCGCGGCATCGGCTTCACGGTGCTGGAGGGCTACGGGCTGACCGAGTCCTGCGCGGCCACGGCCTTCAACCCGTGGGACAAGACGAAGATCGGCACGGTCGGCCAGCCGCTCCCCGGCTCCGTGGTGCGCATCGCCGACGACGGCGAGGTGCTGCTGCACGGCGAGCACATCTTCAAGGAGTACTGGAACAACCCGTCGGCCACCGCCGACGCGCTGACCGACGGCTGGTTCCACACCGGCGACGTCGGCACGCTCGACGAGGACGGCTACCTCGCGATCACCGGGCGCAAGAAGGAGCTCATCGTCACGGCGGGCGGCAAGAACGTGGCCCCCGCGGTGATCGAGGACCGGATCCGGGCGCACGCCCTGGTCGCGGAGTGCATGGTGGTCGGCGACGCGCGGCCGTTCGTGGCCGCGCTGGTCACCATCGACGAGGAGTTCCTGGGCCGCTGGGCCGCGGAGCACGGCAAGCCGGCCGGTGTGACGGCCGCCGAGCTGCGTGAGGACGCGGACCTCATCGCCGCCGTCCAGAAGGCGGTGGACGACGGCAACGCGGCGGTCTCCAAGGCGGAATCGGTGCGGAAATTCCGCATTCTGCCCTCCCAGTTCACGGAGGAGTCCGGGCACATCACGCCTTCGCTGAAGCTCAAGCGGAATGTGGTGGCGAAGGACTTCGCGGACGAGATCGAAGCGCTCTACCGGGGCTAGTACGGGCCGGAAGGGTCAGCGCGGGTCCTCGGCGAGGACTCTGGCCATGTTCCGTTCCGCGAGGGCGGTGATGGTCACGAAGGGGTTCACGCCGAGCGATCCGGGGATCAGCGAGCTGTCGGTGACGTAGAGGCCCTGGTAGCCCTTGACGCGGCCGAAGTCGTCGGTCGCGTCCCCCAGGACGCAGCCGCCCAGCGGGTGGTAGGTGAAGTTGTCGGCGAAGTTCTTGTTGTCGCCGAAGAGGTCGTAGCGGTAGATCGTGAAGTTGGCCCGGTTGATGCGGTCGAAGAGGCACTTGGCCGCGTTGACGGACGGGGTGTTCTGGTCCCGGGTCCACTGGAGCCTCGCCGAGTCGCTGGCCGCGTCGTACGTGAAGTGCCCGCGCTCCGGGTTCTTGGTGATGGCCAGGTACATCGAGATCCAGTGCTCGATCCCCATCGGGAGCGGGGCGATCTCCGCGAAGACCGGGTTCGAGGCGTTGTCCCAGTCGTCGATGCCCATGGCGGGCATGGTGGCCTGATTGGCGCCGACCGTGTCCCACAGGTGGTTGGCGCGGGCGGTCATGACGTTGCCGTTGTGGCCCCAGCCGAGGCCGACCTTGTCGTTGAGGGCGGGCAGCGTGCCGGTCTCGCGGGCGCGCAGCAGGATCTCGGTGGTGCCGAGGCTGCCGGCGCCGAGGAAGAGCTGTCGGCAGCCGAGTTCGCGGACCTGGGTGACGCGGCCGGTGGTGTCGCTGGTCTGGACGGTCAGTACGTAGCCTCCGGCCGGGTCCTGCCGTACGCCGACCACGCGCTGCATGGTCTCGATGGTGACGTTGCCGGTGCCGAGGGCGGCGGCGAGGTAGGTCTTGTCGACGCTCTTCTTGCCGTGGTTGTTGCCGTAGATGACCTCGCCCGCGAGCGCGGACTTGGTGGCGGTGCCGGCGGCCTCGCGCTTCATGTACTCGAAGTCGTAGACGTTGGGGACGAAGGTGGTCTTCAGGCCGGTGTTCTGGGCGTGCTTGCGGGAGACGCGGGCGAAGCGGTACCACTCCGTGGACTCGAACCAGGCCGGGTCGATGTCGTTGACGCCGAGCATGGCGCGGGCCCTGGGGTAGTAGGTCCCGTACATCTCGTCGGCGTCCACGCGCGGCAGCACCTCGGTGAAGTACGAGCGCTTCGGCGTGGGCGACATGCCGCCGTTGACGAGGGAGCCGCCGCCGACCCCGCGTCCCACGTACACGGACATGTCCCCGTAGTTCACCCGGTCCAGGACCCCGGGGTACGGGCTGATGTTGCGGTTGACCACGTCCAGCCAGAGGAACTGGGCGAGCGGGGCCTCGGTGCGGGTGCGGTACCACATGGAGCGCTGGTCGGGAGCGGAGGTGGACGGGAAGATCTTCCCGTCGGACCCCGGGGTGTCCCAGAGCCGGCCCATCTCCAGGACCACGGTGCGCACCCCGGCCTGGCCGAGGCGGAGGGCGGCCACGGCGGACCCGTAGCCGGAGCCGACGACGATGGCCGGGGCGTACGTCGCGGCCGCCGGCTCGGCGGCGGCCGCGGACTGCAGGCCGATCCGGGTGAAGCCGAGGGCGGCGGCCGTCTGGAGGGCGCCGAGCCCGAGGACGTGACGGCGCGTCAGGTTTGGTGTCATGGCCGCATCATGAGCGGATTCCGCCCAACCGGCCATAACCCGCACTGACACGCTTCTGAGTAACAGTCAGACATGGCTCGACCGTAGGCGGACTCCGCCCGCGCCCGCCCGGTTTGCTCGACTCTGCCCGCGATCGGCCCGTCGGCAGCGATAATCCGCCCTCTGCGGGGAAGGGGACCCCGGCAGGCGGGTCCGGGCGACGGGACCGGCCGGCAGGCCCGGCCCGTGCGCTACAGGAGCTCGCGCAGGCGCTGTGCGAGGAGGTCCCAGCGCCACTTCTCCTCGACCCAGGCGCGGCCCCGCTCGCCCATGCGCGCGCGCAGGGCCGGATCCCGGAGCAGGGCCACGATGCGGTCCGCCGCGTCGGCGGGGGCGCCGCCCGGGACCACCCAGCCCGTCTCCCCGTCCAGTACCGCGTCCGGGGCTCCGCCGGAGTCGCCCGCGACCACCGGCAGGCCCGTCGCGGAGGCTTCGAGGTAGACGATGCCCAGGCCTTCGACGTCCAGGCCGCCGCGCCGGGTCCGGCAGGGCATCGCGAAGACGTCCCCGGCGCCGTAGTGGGCGGGGAGCTCCGACCAGGGGACGGCGCCCGTGAAGACCACGGAGTCCGCGACCCCGGTCGCGACGGCCAGCGCCCGCAGGTCCGCTTCGTAGGGTCCGCCGCCGACGATCAGCAGCACCGCGTCCGGCAGCGCCGCCAGGATCCCCGGCATCGCCTCGATCAGCGTGTCCTGGCCCTTGCGCGGGACCAGCCGCGATACGCACACCACGACCGGGCGGTCCGCCAGGCCCAGCCGGGCGCGGACCTCGGCGCCGCCCGATCCCGGGTGGAAGGTCTTCTCGTCCACCCCGGGCGGGAGCTGCGTCATCCGCCCCGCCGCCTGCTCCGTCAGGGCCGAGGCGATCCGCGAACGCGTGTACTCCCCCAGGTAGGTCAGCGTGTCCGTGCCCTCGCCGATCCGCCGCAGCAGCTGCCGCGCGGCCGGCAGCTGCGCCCAGCCCGCCTCGTGCCCGTGCGTGGTGGCCACGATCCGCTTCGCCCCGGCCCGGCGCAGCGCGGGGCCCATCAGGCCCAGCGGGGCCGCCGCCCCGAACCACACCGACTCGCAGCCGTGTTCGCGCAGCAGGCCCACGGCCCGCCGGGTCACCCTCGGAGTCGGCAGGAGCATCGTCGTACGGTCGCGCACGACCTGGAACGGCTGCTCCGCGTCGAAGGCGGCGGTGGCCGCGCGGCCCTCGGCGGAGTGCTTCCAGGTGGAGGCGTAGACGACGACCCGCTCGGGGTCGAGCCGCAGCGCCATGTTGTGCAGGAAGGCCTGGATGCCCCCGGGGCGCGGCGGGAAGTCGTTGGTCACGATCAGCGTCTTGTGCATCGTCAGCCGACCCTACCGGACCGGATCCAGCCCCTCCGGCGTTTGAGGAGCGGGGGTCCGGGGGCTGGCCCCCGGCAACGGACCCGCGCGGGTCAGCGGAACTCGCGCCGCAGCTCCTCCTGCCAGGCCCGGGTCAGCCCGGCGGGGTCCGTCCCGAGGGTCTCGGCCGTCGCCGAGGGGAGGGACTCCCGTCCGGCGGTCTCGTACAGCGAGACCAGCGCCGCCTCGCCCCACCGGCTCGCGATGAGCCGGCAGGCCAGCCAGGAGCCCTCGTACGCCCGCGCCAGCGCCTCCGCGTCCCCGCCGAAGGCGAAGGCCGCGTCGTCGGGGAGCCCGGCCGGCAGGTCGCCCCGGCGCACCGCCCGGCCGGTCGCCGGTGCGACCTCGGCCGCGCTGCGGCCGCTGCCCCGGTACGCCGCCCAGTCCGCGAAGCCCTCGGAGAGCCAGAGCGGGGTCTTCGCGGTGGTCGCCGCGCGGGTGGCGACGTGGGTGGTCTCGTGGGTCAGGATGACCTGACGGCCCTCCGCCGAGAGCTGCCCGTACCCCTCCGGGTTGATCACGACCCGGTCGGCGGGGGCCGGGCCCGCTCCGGTCCGCCCGGTGGTGACGGCGCCCAGGCCGCGGTACTCGTCGGCCGGGCGGCCCAGCAGCGCCGCCATCGCGTCCAGCGAGCCGGGGACCAGGACCACCACCCGGCCCGCCCAGGGCCTCGGCCAGGCGGCGCTCGCGGCCGGGACGGCCTTGTCGGCCTCGGCGGCGATCACGGAGAGGGAATCGGAGCTCTGGCCGGCACCGCCGAGCACCAGCGCGTGCACGCCCCGCTCGACGGTCACCGGGCCCTGGTCCCACAGCTGCGGCGGGGCGCCGGGCGCGGGCCGGTCGGCCACCACGGTCCAGGAGCCGCCGGGGCCTCCGGGGCCGCCGGAGCCGTCCTGCCGGGCCAGTTCCAGCTCGCGGGCCGATCCGGCGGGGGCCGCGTCGTAGCCGGTGAGCCGGTAGCGCAGCTCCGCGCGCGCGAAGGCCCGTACGCCGTCCTCCCGGACCGAGGAGACCTCGTACGACCAGTCCTCCAGCGGGATCGCCCCGAGCCGCTCGGGCGGGGCCGCCGACCAGGCGGCGACGGCCCGGCGGACGGCCCGCTCGGCCGCGGAGCCGGCCGGGACGGAAGCGGAACCCGAAGCGGAAGCAGAGGTGGAGGCTGAGCCCGCGCCGGGGGCGCAGCCCGCGAGCGGTACGCACAGCAGCAGCGCCAGCGGCGGCAGTACGCGCAGGAGGGGGTGGCGGGAACGGACCGGGCCCGGGAACATCACCCGATCGTACGCAGCCCGCCCCTCAGGGCCGGGTCACCGAGGACACCGGCATCATTCCGACCGGGTCGTAGCGCACCCGCGCACCCGGGTACGGGGCGTGCACCACCTGGCCGTTGCCCACGTACATCCCGACGTGGCTGGCGTCCGAGCGGTACGTCACCAGGTCGCCCGGCCGCGCCTCGGAGAGCGGCACCTGACGGCCGGCGTACCGCTGCGCCTGCGAGGTCCGCGGCAGCGCGACTCCCGCCTGCCGGTACGACCACACCATCAGCCCGGAGCAGTCGAAACCGGAGGGCCCGGTGGAACCCCAGACGTACGGCCGTCCGACGGCGGAGCGGGCCGCCATCACGGCGGTCGCGGCGCGGCCCGAGGAGGGGCCGAGCGAGGTGGACAGGTCCGGCTCGGGCAGGGCGTCGGGGCGGCCGCCGGAGCGCGAGGCGCGTTCGAAGTCGGCGCGCTCCTGCGTGGGCATGGCGTTCAGCAGCCGGCGGGCGGCGGCGAGCTTCGCGGTGACGGCACGCTTCTCCTTCGCCACGTCGGCGCGCAGGGCGTCGAGTTCGGCGAGCTTGCGGGAGGCCTCCTCCCGCTCCTGGCCCAGCCGGCGCTGCTCGGAGCGGAGTTCGTCGAGCTGCCTGGCCTGACGGCCGGTCAGTCGGTCGAGGGTGGCGGCCTTGGCGAGGTACTCGTCGGGGTTCTCGGAGAACATCAGCTCGACGGAGGGATCGATGCCGCCCGCCCGGTACTGGGCTCCGGCGTAGGTCCCGAGGATCCCGCGCATGGTGTTGATGCGGTCCTGGCCGCGGGCCACCGCGTCCTGGACCCGCTCGACCTCGGCCCGGAGCCGGCCGGCCCTCTCGCCCGCCTGGTTGAAGCGCTCGGTGGCCTGCTCGGCCTCCTCGAAGAGCCGGTCGACCTGGGCACGGGTGCCGGCCGGGGGCTCGTGCGGGAGGCCGGGGGCCGCGTTCGCGGGTGCGCCCGTCATGGCGACCGCGGCGCTCGCCGCCGCGGCGGTGAGGACGGTGACCTTCGTGTTCCGGTCGAGCATGCTGGGCCCGGACCGGCGATGGGACGCCACGTGAAACCGCTCCCTTCCGCTGCGCGGGACCGGGTCCGCCCACCGTGGACGGCCGTGTGCCGGGGTTCCGCGCTGGCAGACAGTAGCCGCGCCACCGGGCACCGGCCAACGACCTCCGGCGGGCACACACAGTGACGCCCCGCCGGAGACGCAGGTCACCGGCGGGGCGTGTGGTCAGAGCGGGGGCGCGGAATTCGCCCGGATGGGCGGTGTGCGGCGCGCCCCGTAGGTCCCGCGAGGGCGGCCGGGGCCTGAGCCGCGGCCGGGTCCGGGTCCGTCAGCCGACGCGGACGCCGAACTGGAACGGCATGTTGCCCATGGCTTCGTACTTGACGCCGCCGCGCGGGTTCGAGGCGTGCAGCACCATCCCGTTGCCGGCGTACAGGCCGACGTGGTGCAGGTCGTCGTAGAAGAACACGAGGTCGCCCGGCTGGAGCTGGCTCTTGCCGATCCGGGTGCCGTCGTTGACCTGGGTGAAGGTGACGCGCGATATCGAGACGCCCGCCTGCGCGTACGCCCACTGGGTCAGACCCGAGCAGTCGAAGGAGTCCGGGCCGGTGTGGCCGGAGATGTACGCATCGCCCAGCCTCGTCTGGGCGGCGGCGAGGGCGGCACCGGCGCGACCGGAGGCCTTCACGTTGCCCAGGTCCACGCGGTCGCCCGCGCCGCGGCTGGCGCGGGTTTCCTCGTCCTTGATCTGCGACCGCTCCTGCGCCGTCAGGGTGTTGAGGAGCGCCTGGGCCTCGGCGAGCTTGTCGGAGGAGTCCTTCTTCTTCGCGGCGAGTTCCTTGCGGGTGGCGTCGAGGTCGCTGAGCTTGCCCGCGGCTTCCTGGCGCTGCTGCGCGAGGCTGCGCTGCTTGGCCTGGATCTTCTCGACCGCGTCGACCTGCTTGCCGCTCAACTGCTCCAGCGTGGAGGCCTTGTCGAGGTAGCTGTCCGGGTCGGCCGAGAGGAACAGCGCGAGGGACGGGTCGATGCCGCCGGTGCGGTACTGGGCGCTGGCCATCGAGCCGAGCGTGCCGCGCAGGGCGTTGAGCTCCTGCTGGCCGCGCGCGGCATCGTCCTGGAGCTGCCCGATTTCCTTTTCGAGCTTGTCCTGGCGTTCCTTGGCCGAGTTGAACTTCTCGGTGGCCTGCTCCGACTCTTCGTAGAGCGCGTCGACCTTGCTCTTGACCTCGTCCTTGCTCGGCTGGGCCGGGGCGGCGTTGGCGGCCTGGCTGGTGAGGGCGACAGCCGCGGCGGCGGTGGCGGTGAGGACGGTCACGCGCATGCGGGTCGGCTGCTTGGGTCGACGGTGGGACGCCACGAAGGCGAGCTCCTTCTTCCTGGAGCCGCCGAAGAACGCAGACTCGGCGACACCTTCGCCATCACCCCGAATGAGTGAACTACCGCACGAAGGTTTGACCTGACCCTAGTGACCCTTCTGTGATCAGTTCAAATCCTGCCGGGGAAAAACTCGCTCCGCGACCAGGCTTTTTACCTTCAGTGCACGCTCTGTGCAGACCACTTGACGGTACGTTCCCTCGAACCCCTGCCAATTCCGGCATTCGGCCCAGCAGTTACGAAACTCGCGAAAGCCGCTTCAGCAGCAAGGCGGACGTCACCGGCCGGGCTCCGGCCTTGGCCACCCCGTCGGCGACCTCGCGGTCCGTGGAGACCACGACCACCGGGCGGCCCGGCGGCTCGGCACGCACCAGCTGGCGGATCAGCTCGTCCGCCGTCACCCCGGCCTTCGAGAACAGCACCCGCACCCCGCGCGGCGGCGCGAGCAGCACCGGGGCCGCCAGCTCCGCCCCGTCGAAGACACAGGTCATCTCGGCACCCGTCTGCGCGGCGAGCATCGACAGCCCGCCCAGCAGCCGCAGCCGCTGCTTCTCCAGCGGCATCGTCGGATAGCCGGTCTTGGTGACGTTGTAGCCGTCGACCACCAGATGCGCCTGAGGCAGCGCCAGCAACTGGTCCAGCAGCGCCGGGTCGGTCTCCGACAGGGCGCGCGCCGCGATGTCCTTCGGGGTCATCCGGCCCGGCTCCACCGCCTCCACCGTGTCGGCGGGCCGCGTGGAGACCGGCGGCAGCGCGAGCTCCCGGCGCAGCCCGGCCGCGGCGTCCAGCACGGTGTCCAGCAGCAGTCGCAGCCGCATGTCCTCGATGCTGCGCCCCTCGCGGGTGGCCCGGCGCGAGGTCTCCAGCGCCGACTCCACCTCCGCCAGGCGGGACTTGAGCCGCCGGGTCTCGCTCTCGGCGGCGGCCACCTGTGCGGCGGCCTCGCCGCGGATCCCGTCGACCTCGGCGTTGATCTTGCGCAGGGCGGCGTCGCCCCGCTTGACGTCGCTGAGGGCGCTGCGCAGCTTGCGCTGAAGCGATTCCGCTTCCTTGCGGGCCGCCTCCAGCTCCACCCGCACCTGGTCACCGCCGGCGCGCTGCAGTTCCCGTACGTGGGCCAGCTCCTCGCGGAGCCGGTCCATCTCCCTACGGGTCTCCTCGCCGACGCGCTCGGCGTCGGCGCGCTGCGCCTCCTCGCCCGCGGCGGCCACCAGCTTGGCCCAGCCGGCCGGCCTCAGGACGTACGCGGCCGCCGCCACGTCCAGCGGATCGGCGGCGGCGGGCGGAGCCCCGGACTCCAGCGCCCCGGCCAGGTCGGCCTGCGCCTCGCGGAGCTTCTCGGCGACCCGGCCCCGGAAGACGGCGTCCGTCTCGACGGCCGTCGCCATGGCGTTGCCCGCGAACTTGGCACGCCGGGTCGGGGTGAAACGGGCGTACTGGCGCAGCTGCGCCGGGAGGTCCGCGACCGTCAGACCGCCGAAGGCGTCCGAGACGAGCGCGACGACCCGGCGCCGCACGCCTTCCGGCAGCGGGCGGTCGAGCACCTCGGCGGCGTCGCCGGCCGCGTCGGCCGCCTCAGCGCCGCTTTCTGGCTCCACAATCCGTCACCCCTACCGTCATTGACCTGTTGGCCGGGCTCCGTCAGGAGTCCGCGCCCGGCCTGTCCACGAGCTCGATCTGGTCCACCGCGTTGCACCAGCGACAGCGGACCGACTCGATGGTCTCATTGACCACCTCGCGCTCCTCGACCTTGGGCTCCCCGGCGAGGTCCAGGTGGACGTACTCCACGACCTTCGACGAACGGGTGACGTCGAAACGCGTGAGGTTGCCGCACAGGGTGCAGCGCCACCGGGTGGTGTCGGTCGGCAGGGGAACCGTCATCAGGCCGCTCTCTCCTTCTATGTCTTACACGTCGTCGCGCACACGGGCCTGCGCACGCGGGCATGCGTGCGCGGACGTGCGTAGCTCGTAACCCTACGGCCTGCCGCACCCTCGGGTGGGGCGGGCTGGGTCATGCTCGGTCGCATGATCGTAAAGTGGCAGGCCCTGCGCGAGGCCGCCCGGGGCCCGGTGGTCACCCGCGCACTGATCGCCGCCTGCTGCGCGGTGTTCGTCCTGAGCCCGGCGTCGGGGCTCGATCCGGTCTACGGGACGGGCGACCAGCTGCTGGCGAACGGGACCGCGTACTTCCGGCGCTGGGGCGTGGTCCCGGACGAACTCTTCACGGGCGGACTGCTGAGCAGCGGCGGCCGGCCACTGCTCACTCCCCTGACGGCCCTGTTCGTACACGGCAGCTGGCTGCACCTGCTGGGCAACATGCTCTTCCTCTACGTCTTCGGGAAGATGACGGAGCAGCGCATGGGCCGGGCGGGGTTCCTCTGCTTCTACGTGGCCACGGGCTACCTGGCCCTGGCGGCGTACGCGGCGGCCAACGCCTCCTCGGACCAGACCCTGGTCGGCGCCTCCGGCGCGATCTCGGCCGTCCTCGGTGCCTTCATGTGCCTGTTCCCCAAGGCCCGGGTGACGAGCCTGTTCCCGTTCCTGTTCTTCCTGCCGCTGCGGTTCCCGGCGTGGATCGTCCTGATGTTCTGGTTCGCCCTCCAGTGGCTGGCCGCGCACCGGGCCCAAAGCGGCCCGGGGGTCGCCTATCTGGCCCACGTGGTGGGCTTCTCGGCGGGCTTCCTCTACGCGTGGGTCCGCTACCGGCGGGGGACTAGAGTGGGCCGACCAGTGACTGCCGGCGAGGGAGAAGGCCAACCGTGATCACCGCGATCGTGCTCATCAAGACCAGCGTGGACCGGATCCCCGAGATCGCCGAGGCCATCGCGGCGCTGGAGAACGTCAGCGAGGTCTACTCCGTCACCGGCACGTACGACCTGATCGCCCTGGTCCGCGTGGCCCGCCACGAGGCCCTGGCGGACGTCATCCCGGGCCGCATCAGCAAGATCCCGGGCGTCGAGGCCACGGACACCCACGTGGCGTTCCGCACGTACTCCCAGCACGACCTGGAAGCGGCCTTCGCCATCGGCCTGGACGCGTAGCTCCCGCCGGGGCGGCCGTCGCGGCCGCCCCCGTCCCGGCTCAGACTGCCGGGACGCAGCGGCCCTCTTCGGTGCGGTACTGCCACTTGGCGCCGTCCGTGACGAGCTCCTTGACCGCGCGGACGAACCGGTCGACGTGCTCGTCGGGGGTGCCGGCGCCGAAGCTGACGCGGATCGCGTTCAGGGAGCGCTCGCCCGGGGCGGCCTCCGGGGCGCCGCATTCGCCCTGGGCCTGCGGCTCGCTGCCGAGCAGGGTGCGGACCAGCGGGTGGGCGCAGAAGAGGCCGTCGCGGACGCCGATGCCGTACTCGGCGGAGAGCGCGGCCGCGAAGTGGGAACTGTTCCAGCCGTCGACCACGAAGGAGATGACGCCGACCCGCGGGGCGTCGTCGCCGAAGAGGGACAGGACGCGGACCGCCGGGACCTCGGCCAGGCCCTCGCGGACCTTGGCGATGAGGTGCCGCTCCCGGGCTACCAGGTTCTCGAACCCGGCTTCGTTCAGCGCCTTGCAGGCGGAGGCGATGGAGTAGACGCCGATGACGTTCGGGGAGCCGGCCTCGTGGCGGGCGGCCGTGGTGTGCCACTCGACGTCGACGCCGCCGTCCTCGCGGCGGGCCACCTTGCGGGAGGCGCCGCCACCGGCCAGGTACGGCTCCGCCTGCTGGAGCCAGTCCGCGCGGCCGGCGAGCACGCCCGAGCCGAAGGGCGCGTAGAGCTTGTGTCCGGAGAACGCCACCCAGTCCACGTCCAGTTCCTGCACGGAGACGGGGTGGTGCGGCGCCAGCTGGGCGGCGTCGAGGACGATGCGGGCGCCGTGGGCGTGCGCGGCGGCGGCGAGTTCCTTGACGGGCCACAGCTCGCCGGTGACGTTGGAGGCGCCGGTGACGCAGACCAGCGCCGGGCCGTAGGGGTCGCGGTCGGCCAGCGCCCGCTCCAGGGTCTCCACGGCCTGGGCCGGGGTGCGGGGCGCGTTGAGGTACGTGACCTGCGCGTCGACCCAGGGCAGGAGCGAGGCGTGGTGCTCGGTCTCGAAGACGAAGACCTGGCAGTCGGCCGGCAGCACGGCGGCGAGCAGGTTCAGGGAGTCCGTGGTGGACCGGGTGAAGATCACCTGGTCGGAGGCGCGGCAGTCGAGGAACTCGGCGACCGTGACGCGGCTCTGCTCGAACAGGTCCGTGGAGAGCTGCGAGAGGTACCCGGCGCCGCGGTGGACGCTGCCGTAGTACGGGGCGTACGCGGCCACGTCGTCCCAGACGCGCTGCAGGGCCGGGGCGCTGGCCGCGTAGTCGAGGGCGGCGTAGGTGACCTCGCCGCCGGTGACGAGCGGGACGGTGACGTCACGGCCGAGAACCGGCAGCGGCTCGGCACAGGCGGGGACGTCGGCGGGGCAGTCGATGGTGACGGCAGCGGCGACGGCGGTGGCGTTCGGGGTTGCGGACATGGCGGTATCTCCCGGCAGGCAGGTCTGAATGGCTTCTGTGTGCCCGTACGGGGGTACGACGCTGCGGCCGTCCGGGGTACGGGAAGTGCCTCGGAAGTTCCGGGTACGCGGAAGCGACCCTGTTCCGAGGGTTGAAGAAGGGGCGGAAGCGCCCTATCGCATTCGCTTGCTCACGGAAAAAGCTCCTCGATCGAGACCAGGATCCCTGGTGTCGAGGGATCCGCGCTTGCCGTAGACCTCACTGCCTACGACCTGGTCATCACCCGGGGCACCCCGCCACGGAAGGAGGGTTGCCGGACAGCGAGCCGGGGCCAAAACGCTGTCACTCGTGACCTGGGGAGCATCCTGCCACAAGATCCCCCGCACGCAAGACCCCGGTCCACATGGCGGACCGGGGTCGTGGCCGAAAAGGATCAGCCGGGGACGAGCCGGGGATCAGCCGTCGCGCTACGCGTTGCTGGCCGCCACCCACCGCTCCAGCGCGGCCCTGGCCGCGCCCGAGTCGATCGACAGCGCCGCGCGGGCGATGCCCTCGCTCAGCTGCTCCTCCAGCGTGCCCGTGCCCGGGTCCAGGGCCACCAGGGCCGCCGCCGAGTTCAGCAGGACCGCGTCGCGCACCGGGCCCGTCTCGCCGGCCAGCAGGCGGCGGGCGACTTCCGCGTTGTACGGGGGTTCCCCGCCGGTCAGGGCGGAGACGTCGACCAGGTCGATGCCGACGTCGCGCGGGTCGAAGGACTGCTCCTCGGCCTTGCCGTCCCGGACCCACCACACCCGCGAGGTCGCCGTCGTGGTCAGCTCGTCCAGGCCGTCGTCGCCCCGGAAGACCAGCGCGGAGGAGCCCCGTTCGGCGAGGACGCCCGCGATGATCGGGGCCATCCGGGGGTCGGCCACACCGGTCGCCTGGGCGCGCACCCGGGCCGGGTTGGTCAGCGGGCCCAGGGCGTTGAAGAAGGTCCGGATGCCCAGTTCCTTGCGGGCCCCGGCCACGTGGCGCAGCGCCGGATGGAACTTCACGGCGAAGCAGAAGGTGATGCCCGCCTCCTCGGCGACCTCCACCACCCGCTCGCGGCTCAGGTCGAGGTTGACCCCGAGCTCCTTGAGGACGTCCGAGGCCCCGCTCGCGGAAGAGGCTGCCCGGTTGCCGTGCTTGACCACCTTGGCACCCGTACCGGCCACCACGACCGCCGACATCGTCGAGATGTTGACCGTCTTCGCGCCGTCGCCGCCGGTGCCGACGATGTCCACCGTCCGGCCCGGCACCTCGATCAGGTTGGCGTGTGCGTACATGGCCCGGACCAGGCCGTTGATCTCCGCGACCGTCTCTCCCTTGGCCCGCAGCGCGACCGCGAAGCCGGCGATCTGGGCGTCGGTGGCCTCTCCGCGCATGATCCGGTCCATGGCCCAGGCCGTGTCGTCGGCGCTGAGGTCCCGGCCGGTCAGGAGGGCGTCGAGAACTCCCGGCCAGCCACGGGCCGCCATGCTGTCGCCGCCTGCCGGGGTCACCAGGTTCATGGTCCGCTCCTGCTACTGGTCGGCCGTCCGAGGACGGGGCCCACGTCGAGTGGGAAGGGCTCCAGCCTATCCAGCCCCGGAGACGGCAAAGAGCCCCGTCCCAGACACTGGACGGGGCTCCCGCTGTGGCGACACCAGGACTGACCGAAATCAGTCCCTCAAGCGATCTGACAAACAGACGACAAGCAGTGGCGCAGGGGATCAGTGGTGGCCGTGGCCGCTCTGGATCTCCTTGTATTCCTCCACCGAGGGCTTCGGAATCTGGTTGTTCTCTCCGTAGTAGCCCTTGCTGAGCTTCGCGCGGAGCTTCTCGGTGCGCGACACCTTGCGCTCGACACCGTTCTCGTCGACCGTCGGGCCGATCTCGGCCGGCTGGTACTGGTCGTACGAGGTGAGCGTGTGGAGCTTGCCCTGCGAGAGCGGCTCGTGGATCTCGACGAACTCACCGTGCGGCAGGCGCTTGATGATGCCGGTCTCGCGACCGTGCAGCACCTTGTCCCGGTCCCGGCGCTGGAGGCCGAGGCAGATCCGCTTGGTGACGATGAACGCGATGACCGGGCCGACGAAGAACGCGATCCGGGCGAACCAGGTGATCGAGTTGATCGACAGGTGGAAGTACTGCGCGAACATGTCGTTTCCACCGGCGATCAGCAGGACGACGTACCAGGTCAGCCATGCCACACCGAAGCCCGTACGGGTCGGGACGTTGCGCGGGCGGTCCAGGATGTGGTGCTCGCGCTTGTCCCCGGTGACCCAGGACTCGATGAACGGGTAGACCGCGATCACGACCAGGACCATCGGGAAGATCATCAGCGGGACGAACACACCCAGGACGAGGGTGTGGCCCCACAGGTTGATCTCCCAGCCGGGCATGGCACGGATCAGACCCTCGGAGAAGCCCATGTACCAGTCGGGCTGCGCACCGGTGGACACGTGGTCCGGGCGGTACGGGCCGAGCGCCCAGATCGGGTTGATCGAGGCGATCGCCGCGATGGCCGCGATGACACCGAAGACCAGGAAGAAGAAGCCTCCGGCCTTGGCCATGTAGACCGGGAGCAGCGGCATGCCGACGACGTTCTTCTCCGTCTTGCCGGGGCCCGCGAACTGGGTGTGCTTGTGGTAGAAGACCAGGATCAGGTGGGCCACCAGCAGGCCCATCATGATGCCGGGCAGCAGCAGGATGTGGACCGAGTAGAACCGGGAGACGAAGTCACCGCCGGGGAACTCGCCGCCGAAGAGGAAGAACGACAGGTACGTGCCGACGACCGGCACGGACAGCATCGCGCCCTCCATGAAGCGGACACCCGTGCCCGAGAGCAGGTCGTCCGGCAGGGAGTAACCGGTGAAACCGGTGAACATGCCGAGGACCAGCAGCAGGAAGCCGAAGATCCAGTTGACCTCGCGCGGCTTGCGGAAGGCGCCCGTGAAGAAGACGCGCATCATGTGCACGAGCATCGCCGCGACGAAGATCAGCGCCGACCAGTGGTGGATCTGCCGGATGAGCAGACCGCCGCGGACCTCGAAGCTGATGTTGAGCGTCGAGGCGAAGGCCTCGGACATCTGGACGCCCTGCATCGGCACGTAGGAGCCGTGGTAGACGACCTCGTTCATGCTCGGGTGGAAGAACAGCGTCAGGTACACACCCGTGAGGATGAGGATGATGAAGCTGTAGAGGCAGATCTCACCGAGCATGAAGGACCAGTGGTCCGGGAAGATCTTGCGCATGTTGGCCTTGGCGAGGCTGTAGATGCCCAGCCGGCCGTCGGCCCAGTCGGCTACGCGTTCGCCGGCCGGTGCTTTGCGCTCTTGAGTGTCGGTCGCAGTGCTCATCCGCGCTCCCAGAATGCAGGACCGACGGGCTCTTCGAAGTCGCCGAGCGCCTCGAGGAAACCTTCGTCATTGACGCCGATCCGCAGCTGCGGGAGCGCGTGACCAGCCGGGCCGAAGATGACTCGGGCGCCGTCGGAGAGGTCGAAGGTGGACTGGTGGCACGGGCAGAGCACGTGGTGCGTCTGCTGCTCGTACAGGCTGATCGGGCAGCCGACGTGGGTGCAGATCTTGGAGTAGGCCACGATTCCCTCGTGGGACCACTCCAGCTCCCGCTTGTCCTTGATGTCTTCCGGCTTGATGCGGACGATCATCAGGGCGGCCTTGGCGATCTGCGTCTGGAAGTCGTGCTGGTCCTCTTCCAGGCCTTCGGGCCTGGCGAAGGTCAGCGAACCGACGAGGAGGTCCTCGGGACGCAGCGGCTGGTTCGTGTTGTCGTTGACCAGCAGCTTGCCCTTGGCCCAGATCGTCTTGCGCAGCTTGTCCTCGGGCATCGGGCCCAGGTCCTTCAGGATCACGACGGCGGAGAGCGGCAGCAGGGCCAGCGCACCGAACATCGTGTTGCGGATCAGCGGGCGGCGGCCGATGGCCGACTCGCGCGCGCCGTCCGCGAAGTCCTGCATGACCTGCGCCTTGACCTCGGCCGGGGCCGCGATCTCGTGACGCTCGGCGGCGACCTCGACGTCGGACATCAGGGTGCGGGCCCAGTGGACCGCGCCCGCGCCGATGCAGAAGAGCGCCGTGCCGAGGGTCATGCCCAGGGCGAAGTTGAGAGCGCTCACCTTCCCGATGGGGAAGATGAAGACGATCTTGTCGACCGGAATGGACACGAACGAGGCGATGAACCCCACCGTGGCCAGCATCGACAGGGTGAACAGCATGGCCACCGTGCGCTCGGACCGCTTGGCGGCCCGCTCGTCGATGTCCTGGATGCGGGGCCGGTGAACCGGCAGGCCCGGGTCGGCGAACGGGTCGTCCGCCACTGCCACGCCACCGTGGTGCGCGTCGCCCTGCTCGCTCGGCAGGTGCTTCTCTTCGGGAATGTCTTGGCTACTCATGACTTCTTGGCCTTAGCGGTGTGGGCCGCGACCCAGACGGCGACAGCGATCAGCGCACCCAGACCGAAGATCCAGCCGAAGAGACCCTCGGAGACGGGGCCGAGGCCACCGAGCTTGAGCCCACCGGGGCTGGTCGACTTCTCGCCGTTCACGTTCTGGAGGTACGCGATGATGTCCTTCTTCTGCTTCTCCGGCATGGTGCTGTCCGGGAAGGAGGGCATGTTCTGCGGGCCGGTGAGCATGGCCTCGTAGATGTGCTTCGGCTCGACGCCCTCGAGGTTGGGGGCGTACTTGCCGTTCGTCAGCGCGCCGCCCTCGCCGGTGAAGTTGTGACACTGCGCGCAGTTGTTGCGGAACAGCTCACCACCAGCGGCGATGTCGGCACCGGCCGGGTCGTACTGCTTCTCGGTCGGCGTGATCGGACCGGCACCGAGGGACGCGATGTACGCGGCCAGCTGGTCGGTCTGCGCCTGGTTGTAAATGACGGGCTTCTTCGGCACCTGGGCGCCGGGCTGCTGGGCGGGCATGCGGCCCGTGCTCACCTGGAAGTCGACGGCCGCGGAGCCGACGCCGACCAGGCTGGGGCCGTCAGAGGAACCCTGACCGCCGGTTCCGTGGCAGCTTGCGCAGCCGACGGCGTAGAGCTTCTTGCCCTCCTCGATGGCGAGGGACTGGGCGGTTTCGTCGGCCTTCGCATTGCCCGTGGGCGCGAAGACGGCGTACAGCCCCCCAGTGGCCGCCAGCGCGAAGAGTAGAACGACGACCGCCGCCAGCGGATGGCGTCGTCGTGCGGAGAGCTTTTTCACGGATTACCCCGGTGTCAGGATCTTCTGCGTCGGTGTTTCTGGATGGAGTGCCGGGCTCGGGCCCGGCGACGTGTTCGCTACTTGATCAGGTAGATCGTCGCGAAGAGGCCGATCCAGACGACATCGACGAAGTGCCAGTAGTAGGACACGACGATGGCCGACGTGGCCTGTTCGTGGGTGAACCTCTTGGCCGCGTACGTCCGGCCGAGGACCAGCAGGAAGGCGATGAGACCGCCCGTCACGTGCAGACCGTGGAATCCGGTGGTCAGGTAGAAGACCGATCCGTACGGGTCCGACGAGAGGGAGATGCCCTCGTGCTTGACCAGCTCGGTGTACTCGAACACCTGCCCGCCAATGAAGATCGCACCCATGACGAACGTGATGATGAACCACGTCCTGAGCTTCTTCACGTCACCGCGCTCGGCTGCGAATACGCCGAGCTGGCAGGTGAGCGAAGACAGCACCAGGATCGTGGTGTTCGTCGCCGAGAAGGGCAGGTTCAGGTTTGAAGCCTGTTCCGCCCAATGCTCGGGACCCATCACGGATCGCAGGGTGAAGTACATCGCGAAGAGGGCCGCGAAGAACATCAGCTCGGAACTCAACCAGATGATGGTTCCCACGCTGACGAGGTTCGGCCTGTTGACCGTCGGGTGCGCGTGCCCGGTATCTACTGTCGTTGCTGTCGCCACGACCGACATTATGTCGGTCCCTTATCCCGCCCTCACCCCGGGGGGTGCCGTTCGGAGTGTCAGGGCCGTGTGCAAGGCCCGAACGGCCCATCAGATGGGCCCGCGGATCCGTGATCACGAGCCTGTCCGAACCGATGTTGACACCGGGTCGGACGGAGTAGCATCCCGCGCAACATCAGCGTTTTTCACGGACACGTGGAGGAACGAAATGCGGGCGACTGCGCGGGTTCTGGTCTACAGCGACGACGCGGGCACCCGGGAGCAGGTGCGGCTGGCGGCCGGTCGCAGGCCGGCCGCGGACCTGCCGCCGGTGGAGTTCCTGGAGTGCGCCACGCTCCCGGCCGTCCTGAGCCAACTGGACGCGGGTGGCATCGATGTGTGCGTGTTGGACGGCGAGGCGGTCCCGGCCGGGGGCATGGGCGTCTGCCGGCAGATCAAGGACGAGATCTTCCGGTGCCCGCCCGTACTGCTCCTGATGGGCCGTCCGCAGGACGCCTGGCTCGCCACGTGGAGCCGCGCGGACGCCGCCGTCACCCTTCCGGTGGATCCGGTGGACTTCGCGCAGGCCCTGGCGGGTCTCCTGCGCGCACGGCTCTCCCCGGCGGCCTGACCTGCCGGTAGGGGCCGCGGATCCGCCCGCGGGCCCCGTACGGGCCCTCCGGGCCGAACAACGGCCCGTACGGACGCATACCGGGGCACGGGGACCCGTACGGACTCCCGTGCCCCGGCAGGGGCGCTACGAGCTCTCCCGCCCCGGTGGTTACACCTGCGGGCGCAGCCGGTCCTTGTCGACGGGGCTGCGGCCTTCCTGGGTGCCCTTGAGGAGGGCGCTGCCCTCGCGCCAGTCCTTCCAGTCCATGTTCCAGTCGCCGTAGCCGTTCCCGAAGGTGTCCATGTCGTCGCCGATGCTGTTGATGACCTTGACGATGTCGCCCTCGGTGATGTTCTCGTAGAACCAGGCGGCGTTGCCCGTGCTCATGCCGGTGCAGCCGTGGCTGACGTTCTCGTAGCCCTGGGAGCCGACGGACCACGGCGCGGCGTGGACGTATTCACCACTCCAGGTGACGCGAGTCGCGTAGTAGACGGGCAGGTTGTAGTACTCGCTGCCGCCGATGCCGACCGTGTCTCCGCGCATCTGGACGTAGTACTGCTTGCCGAGGACCACCTTGACGCCGTTGCGGGTGGAGAAGCCCGGCTTTCCGGTGGTCACCGGAATGGTGTTGATCACTTCTCCGTTGCGCTTGAACGTGAGGTAGTGCGAGGAGGCGTCCGTGGTGACCTCGACCCGGTCCCCGATCTCCAGCTTGAGCGGCTTGCTGGCGGCCCCGTGGAGGTCCTCGGAGATCTTGACGCCCTCCAGGTTGCTGTGGACGGACACGGTGGTGTTGGCGGGCCAGTAGTCCTTGGGCCGGTAGTGGAGCTTCTTGTCGTCCACCCAGTACCAGGCGCCCTCGACCTCCGGCGGGGCCTCGACGACCAGCCCCCGCTCGATGAGCGCGCGGGCGGCCTTGTCCTTCACGGGTTCGTTGAGTTCGGCCGTGAGGGGCTGTCCGACGCCGTACTTGCCCTCCTCCGGGCCGAATTCGACCTTGAGGACCTTCTTGGCCGGGGTGGTCTCGAAGGACATCGTGCGCTGGCCCGGGGCACCGTGTTCGTCCTCGGTGCTCACGCTCACGTTGTAGCGGACGCCGGCGGCCATCGGGACGGTGCTGTGCCAGCGGTTCCCCGAGGCGGACAGCTCGCCCGCCAGGCGGCGGCCGTGGGTGTCCACGGCGCTCACGTCGGTGATCCGGCCGCCGCTCTTGGCGGTGACCTCAAGGGGCCGTTCGGGGTCGACGGGACGGCTGCCGGAGGCCTGGTTGAAGGCGACTTGATCGCCCGCGTCGTAGGGGCGGGCAGACAGCGGGTTTTTGTCACCGGACCCGCATGCGGTGGCGCCGGCCCCGAGGGACGCGACCAGCAGGGAGCAGCCGATTACCGTCCAAAGACGCGGTGAGTGGTTCATGGAGCCAACGCTATGAAGATATGACTATTACGGCGCGCGGGGTGACTGCAAACGAGGGGCCCGGACTCCTCCGTTAGAGGTGTCCGGGCCCCAAGTCTCAGGCTGCGTGCGCCACCGTTCGCGGCGGCGCGGGTGCGACTACTGGTTCTGGTTCTCGCCGCGGTAGTACTCGTAGACCCAGCCCCACAGGCCGACGATGATGACCGGCGCCGAGAAGTACATGAGCCACCAGCCGAAGATGACGCCCATGAACGCGAGCGCGCCACCGATGGCCAGCGAGAGCGGCTGCCAGCTGTGCGGGGAGAAGAATCCCAGCTCGCCGGCCTCGTCCGCGACGTCGGCCTCCAGGTTGTCCTGGGCCATCTCGTCCACGCGCTTGGCCGTGAAGGCCAGGTAGTAGCCGATCATGACGCTCAGGCCGAAGGCCAGGAAGAGCGCGGTGGTACCGACGGGCTCCTTCGACCACACGCCGTACACGACGGCCATGATCAGGATGAAGAAGGAGAGCCAGAGGAACATCTTGCCCTGGATCTTCACTTGCCGGCCTCCTTGCCGCCGGTGACTGCCTTGGTACCGGCCTCGTGGTCCGTGAGGTGGTCGAGGGCCGCGATCTCCGGGTGGTGCAGGTCGAACGCCGGGGACTCGGAACGGATCCGCGGCAGGGTGAGGAAGTTGTGCCGCGGCGGCGGGCAGGAGGTCGCCCACTCCAGCGAACGGCCGTAACCCCACGGGTCGTCGACCTCGACCTTCTTGCCGTACTTCGCCGTCTTCCAGACGTTGTACATGAAGGGCAGCATCGACAGGCCCAGCAGGAACGAGCTGATCGTGGAGATCGTGTTCAGCGTGGTGAAGCCGTCGGCCGCGAGGTAGTCCGCGTAACGACGCGGCATGCCCTCGACACCCAGCCAGTGCTGCACCAGGAACGTGCCGTGGAAGCCGACGAACAGCGTCCAGAAGGTGATCTTGCCGAGTCGCTCGTCCAGCATCTTGCCCGTGAACTTCGGCCACCAGAAGTGGAAGCCGGAGAACATCGCGAAGACCACGGTGCCGAAGATGACGTAGTGGAAGTGCGCGACGACGAAGTACGAGTCGGAGACGTGGAAGTCCATCGGGGGCGAGGCCAGGATGACGCCGGTCAGACCACCGAAGGTGAAGGTGATCAGGAAGCCGACGGCCCAGAGCATCGGGGTCTCGAAGGACAGCGAGCCCTTCCACATGGTGCCGATCCAGTTGAAGAACTTCACACCGGTCGGTACCGCGATCAGGAAGGTCATGAAGGAGAAGAACGGCAGCAGCACACCGCCGGTGACGTACATGTGGTGGGCCCACACCGTCACCGAGAGGCCGGCGATCGAGATCGTCGCGGCGATCAGGCCGATGTAACCGAACATCGGCTTGCGCGAGAAGACCGGGATCACTTCGGAAATGATTCCGAAGAACGGCAGCGCGATGATGTACACCTCTGGATGCCCGAAGAACCAGAAGAGGTGTTGCCACAGTAGGGCGCCGCCGTTTGCCGCATCGAACACATGCGCACCGAACTTCCGGTCGGCCTCCAGCGCGAAGAGCGCGGCGGCCAGCACCGGGAAGGCGAGCAGGACCAGAACACCGGTCAGCAGCACGTTCCAGGTGAAGATCGGCATGCGGAACATCGTCATGCCGGGCGCGCGCATGCAGATGATCGTGGTGATGAAGTTGACCGAACCGAGGATCGTGCCGAAGCCGGAGAAGGCCAGACCCATGATCCACATGTCGGCGCCGATGCCCGGCGAGCGGACGGCGTCCGACAGCGGGGAGTAGGCGAACCAGCCGAAGTCGGCGGCACCCGAGGGGGTGACGAAGCCGGCCACCGCGATGGTCGAGCCGAAGAGGTACAGCCAGTACGCGAACATGTTCAGCCGCGGGAACGCCACGTCGGGCGCGCCGATCTGCAGCGGCATGATCCAGTTGGCGAAGCCGGCGAACAGCGGGGTGGCGAACATCAGCAGCATGATCGTGCCATGCATGGTGAAGGCCTGGTTGAACTGCTCGTTCGACATGATCTGCGTGCCCGGACGGGCCAGCTCGGCGCGCATGAGGAGCGCCATGATCCCGCCGATGATGAAGAACACGAACGACGTGACCAGGTACATCGTGCCGATGGTCTTGTGGTCGGTCGTGGTCATCCACTTCACGACCACATTGCCCGGCTGCTTGCGCCGCACCGGCAGCTCGTTCTCATACGAGTCGGCGGCGGCACCCTGGGATTCGTTGAGGATGCTCACAGTTTGTTCACTTCCGCATTCCGGGCCGGGTCGGTCTGCTTGATGCCGGCCGGGAGGTAGCCGGTCTGACCCTTCTCCGCGAGCTCCTTCAGGTGCGCCTTGTAGGCCTCCGGGGAGACCACCTTGACGTTGAAGAGCATCCGGGAGTGGTCGACGCCGCAGAGCTCGGCGCACTTGCCCATGAAGGTGCCTTCTTGGGTCGGAGTGACCTCGAAGACGTTGGTGTGGCCCGGGATGACGTCCTGCTTGAACAGGAAGGGGACCACCCAGAAGGAGTGGATGACGTCGTTCGACGACAGGATGAAGCGGACCTTCTCACCCTTGGGCAGCCACAGGGTCGGACCCGGGTTGTTGGTGTCCGGGTTCCGGTCTCCGGGAACGCCCTTGGTGTAGACGCCTTCGGCGCCCGCCGGGAAGTCCTTGGTGTAGCGGTCCGGGATGGCGGAGAGCTCCTTCGGAACCTCGCCCGCCTTCGGGGTCGCCGCGTCGCCGTCGACGTTCTCGACGTAGTTGAAGCCCCAGCTCCACTGGTAGCCGATCACGTTGATCGTGTGCGCCGGCTTGGCGGAGAGGGAGAGCAGCTTCGATTCATCGCGCGCGGTGAAGTAGAACAGCACCGAGACGATGATGAGCGGGACCACGGTGTACAGCGCCTCGATGGGCATGTTGTACCGGGTCTGCGCGGGGACCTCGATCTTCGTCCGGCTGCGCCGGTGGAAGATGACGCTCCACATGATCAGGCCCCACACCAGGATGCCTGTGATGAGCGCGGCCGCCCAGGAGCCCTGCCAGAGGGAGAGGATGCGCGGCGCCTCCTCGGTGACCGGAGTGGGCATTCCGAGGCGGGGGAAGCTTTTCCAGTTGTACGAGCAACCAGTGGCGGTCGCCAGAACCGCGCCCGCAGTCAGCGCCTGCAGCAGCTTCCGCCGCATCGGGCGCCGCGGCGAGCGGTCGGAGCCGTAGGGACTCACGTAGCGCCTTCCCGAGAGTCTCGGCCCGCGCGGCCGGCCGCGGCCGTATTCGGGTCGGTCGCCGGCCCTGACGCAGGCAGGGGTTTGGATGTTTATGCGGACCAAACCCTACTGGACGCTATTTGGGGTCGCGCGGGGAGGGTGCCCAACGCGCCGTTACTGACCCCGAAGGGATGGATCCGCCGTACGGGGGACGGCCCAACCGGCCCCGAATGGCCGCTTCCGGACGACATCTGACGGCCCCTGACCTCGGCCGGACGCCACGCCCGGGCGGCGGCCGGTTAGCGTGACCGGATGCCGTACTTCGACACCGCGTCCGCCGCCCCGCTGCACCCCGTGGCCCGGCAGGCGCTCCAGGCCTCCCTTGACGAGGGCTGGGCCGACCCGGCCCGGCTGTACCGCGAAGGGCGGCGGGCCAGGCTGCTGCTGGACGCGGCGCGGGAGGCCGCGGCGGAGTCGGTGGGATGCCGTCCCGACGAGCTCGCGTTCACTCCTTCGGGGACGCACGCGGTTCACTCGGGCATGGCGGGGGTTCTCGCGGGGCGCCGGCGCGTCGGCGGGCATCTGGTCGTATCAGCGGTAGAACACAGTTCCGTACTGCACGCGGCGGAGGCCCACGCGGCGCGCGGCGGCACGGTGAGCGAGGTCCCGGTGGACCGGCTCGGCCGCGTCTCCCCCTCCGGCTACGGGGACTTCGTGCGCCCGGACACCGCGCTGGCCTGCCTCCAGTCGGCCAACCACGAGGTGGGCACGGTCCAGCCGGTGGCGGACGTCGCCGAGGTCTGCGGCGCGGCCGGCGTGCCGCTGCTCGTGGACGCGGCCCAGTCGCTGGGCTGGGGACCGGTCCCTGCGGGCTGGTCCGTGTTGTGCGCGAGCGCCCACAAATGGGGCGGCCCACCCGGAGTCGGCCTGCTGGCGGTCCGCAAGGGGGTCCGCTTCTCCCCCCAACACCCGTCCGACGAGAGGGAGTCGGGCCGCTCCCCCGGCTTCGCCAACCTTCCGGCGATCGTCGCCGCGGCCGCCTCCCTGCGGGCGGTGCGCGCCGAAGCCGAGGCGGAGGGCGCCCGGCTGCGGACCCTGGTCGACCGGCTGCGGCGGCGGGTGGCCCGGCTCGTCCCGGACGTGGAGGTGGTGGGCCACCCCGACCTGCGCCTCCCCCACCTGGTCACCTTCTCCTGCCTCTACGTCGACGGCGAGACCCTGCTCCACGAGTTGGACCGCGCGGACTACTCCGTCTCCTCGGGCTCCTCGTGCACCAGCTCGACGCTGACTCCGTCCCATGTGCTGCGCGCGATGGGGGTGCTGTCGGAGGGAAACGTACGGGTCTCCCTGCCGACGGGCACTTCGGCCGCGGAGGTCAACGGGTTCCTGGAGCTTCTGCCGGGCGTGGTGGCGGGGGTCCGGGAGCGGCTCGGGGTCGCGGAGCCGGGGTCGTCCCCCGACCCGGAGGCGGAATCCCTGGAGCTGGACACCCTCGGCATGCGGTGCCCGCAGCCGGTCATCGAACTGGGGCGGGCGATCGGGCGGGTGCCGGTGGGGGGCACGGTGACCGTCGTGTCGGACGACGAAGTCGCGCGGCTGGACATCCCGGCGTGGTGCGTGATGCGGGGGCAGGTGTACGTGGGCGAAGCCCCTCGCCCGGAGGGTGTCGCGTACACGGTCCGGCGGGTGGTCTGACCGGGGTGTGGGCCCTGCGGGGGCTGTCCCCTACCCGCCCTTCCACCGTTCCCTGGGCTCCGCCCAGACCCTCCCCCAGCTACCGCTGGGGGTGCCCCCTGCCTCAAACGCCGGCGGGGCTGGATT
>NZ_JBHYVM010000010.1:98023-140985 GCF_042750105.1 Streptomyces sp. NPDC059443
CGCGCCGCCCCCCCCCCCCCCCGCCCGCTCCCGGGGGGGGGCCCCCGCCCCCACCCGCGGGTGGGGGGCTTATCTCCCCCCCCCCCGCCGGCGTTTGAGGCGATCTTTCAGCCCCGACGGCTACGCGGGCAGGTGGGCGCGGACCTGCGCCGCGGCCGGCTCGCCATAGGCCTTCGTGAAGCGCTCCATGAAGTGCGCACGGGCCAGGGTGTACTCCTGCGTGCCCAGCGTCTCGATGACCAGCGTCGCCAGCATGCAGCCGACCTGCGCCGCCCGCTCCAGGCCGACGCCCCAACCCAGACCCGTCAGGAAACCGGCGCGGAACGCGTCGCCGACGCCCGTCGGGTCCACCTTCGCGGTCTCCTCCGGGCAGCCGACGATGATCGGCTCGTGGCCGACCCGGTCGATGCGGACGCCGTTCGAGCCCAGCGTGGTGACGCGCGTGCCGACCTTCGCCAGGATCTCCGCGTCGGTCCAGCCGGACTTCGACTCGATGAGGCCCTTCTCGTACTCGTTCGAGAAGAGGTACGTCGCGCCCTCCATCAGGGTGCGGATGTTCTCGCCGTCCATACGGGCGATCTGCTGCGAGAAGTCCGCCGCGAAGGGGATCTCCCGCGTCCGGCACTCCTCCGTGTGGCGGAGCATCGCCTCGGGGTCGTCCGCGCCGATCAGGACGAGGTCGAGGCCGCCGACGCGGTCCGCGACCGCCTTCAGCTCGATCAGGCGGGCCTCGCTCATCGCGCCCGTGTAGAAGGAGCCGATCTGGTTGTGGTCGGCGTCCGTGGTGCAGACGAAGCGCGCGGTGTGCAGCACCTCGGAGATGCGCACGGAGTCGGTGTCGACTCCGTGCCGCTCCAGCCAGGAGCGGTACTCGTCGAAGTCGTAGCCGGCCGCGCCGACGAGGATCGGGCGGGAGCCGAGCTGGCCCATGCCGAAGCAGATGTTCGGGCCGACGCCTCCCCGGCGGACGTCGAGGTTGTCGACGAGGAAGGAGAGGGAGACCGTGTGCAGCTGATCCGCGACCAACTGGTCGGCGAAGCGGCCGGGGAAGGTCATGAGGTGGTCGGTGGCGATGGAGCCGGTGACTGCGATGCGCACGGGGTGAATGCTCCTGCTCGGGAGGGCAAGGGTGACAGTCAAAACTACCCGGTCGGCAGCGGTTGACCGACCGGCTGAAACTACCCCGTAGTAGGGCTTTCTTCACCCGCGGTGACCTGTCTACGGTGCCCACATGACCTATACCGATGGCTTCGGGTACTCCGAGACGGCTCAGAACACCGCCGACGCCCGTCCCGGTTTCGCACGGCTGCTGGGCGATTGCGCGCGGATGGCCCCGCACTGGACGGTCCCCGCGGACCCCCGTCCGGACCGGGTGGCGCCCTCCCAGATCCACGGGATCCGCGTCCCGGCGGCCTCGGCCCGGCTGATCGCCTCCACCGCCGTCTACGGGGACTGAGAGACGGGCAGGGCCCGGGGGAACCGGATCCGCGTCTGTTCCGTCACATCCGCATCACCACCGGCGGGACGGGCGAAGGAGCGATGCGGTGACCAGCGAACAACCGGGCACATCCGATACACCACAGGCCACGCGGCGGCGGCCGGCCTGGGCCGTCGGCGCGATCGCGGCCGCGGTCCTCGTCACGGGCGGCGGCACCGCGTACTGGGCCTCGACCGCTCACGGTGAGGGCCGTACGGGTTCCACCGCGGCCTCCGCGCCCCGCGCGGCTTCCGATCGGGCCGCACCCACTCCGCCCGGTCCCGGCATCGCGGTCGGCGAGCCCGATCCCTCCGGCGGCGGGGTCACCTACGCGGCGGACGTCAAGCTCCCCGACGGCCCGGCCACCGCGCCCGCCTTCGCCGCGAGCGGCGAGGTGGCCTCCGCCGACGTGGCCCGCCTGGCGGCGGCCCTCGGCCTCTCCGGCGCGCCGCGCCGGATCGGGGAGCTCTGGCAGGTCGGGGAGACCGCCGACGGTTCCGGGCCCCGGCTCACGGTGAACAGCAAGGCCCCCGGCACCTGGACCTTCTCCCGCTTCCAGGTGGGCGGCGCCGGGGACGACTGCGTGCGCGGCAAGGACACCTGCGGCCCGGCCACCCTCCCCGAGGACCCGGGCAAGGATCAGGGCAAGGACCAGGTAGCCGGGAAGCCCCTCTCCGAGGAGGCAGCCAAGGCCGCCGCGGCGCCCGTACTGGCGGCCGTCGGCCAGAGCGGCGCCAAGCTGGACGCCCGGCTCGTCCAGGGCTCGGTGCGCGTGGTGAGCGCCGACCCGGTGGTGGGCGGGCTCCCCACGCAGGGCTGGTCCACCAAGGTCGGCGTCGGGGCGGACTCCCGGGTGGTGTCGGGCAGCGGCGAGCTGACGGCCCCCGTACGGGCCGCCGAGCAGCCGGTGATCGGCGCCGTGGAGGCGCTGGCCCGGCTGAACAAGAGGTCCGCGGGCGCTTCGGACGGCACGGGCCCCGGCCCCAGCGGCTGCGCCACGAGCGTCCCGCTGGCTCCGGACACCGCGGTCGGCGCGACGGACACGCCGCCGTGCAACCCGGAGCCCCGCCCGATGAAGCCTCCGCGCACGGAGTCGGTACGGGGCGCCGTGCTCGGGCTGGTTCCGGGGACGGTCGACGGGGGCCGGGGCCTGGTTCCGGCCTGGCTGTTCGAGGTGGCGGGCAAGGCCGGTGGTCCGGGCCGCACGGTGGCCCAGCCGGCGGCCCTGGCCGAGGACACCGGGCCGGGCACGGCGACTCCCGCGCCTCCGGCCGGGAAGACGCTCACGGTGCCCGGGTTCTCGTACTCCGAGGCCGACCGGACCCTGACCGTGAACTTCTGGGGCGGGGTGTGCAGCACGTACGCCCTGGAGGTCCGGGAGCAGCCCGAGTCGGTCATGGTGAAGATCACCGACACGCCGAACAAGCCGGGTCAGGCCTGCATCATGCTCGCGCAGGAGATGACGCTGACGGCCAGGCTCCAGCAGCCGCTCGGCGACCGGAAGGTGATCGACGCCACGACGGGCAAGCCGATCCCCCGCGCGTAGGAGGCGGCAGCGCATGCGAGAGGGGCCCGGCGGTCGTATCCGACCCGCCGGGCCCCTCTCGTCGTCCTACAGGCTTAGCTGAAGGAGTCGCCGCAGGCGCAGGAGCCCGTGGCGTTGGGGTTGTCGATCGTGAAGCCCTGCTTCTCGATGGTGTCGACGAAGTCGATGGACGCGCCGTGGAGGTACGGGGAGCTCATCCGGTCGGTGACGACCTTGACGCCGTCGAAGTCCTTCACGACGTCGCCGTCGAGGGAGCGCTCGTCGAAGAAGAGCTGGTAGCGCAGGCCCGAGCAGCCGCCGGGCTGAACGGCGACGCGCAGCGCCAGGTCCTCGCGGCCTTCCTGCTCAAGCAGGGTCCTGACCTTCTCGGCGGCGGCGTCGGACAGGAGGATGCCGTCGCTCACAGTGGTCTTTTCGTCCTGTACGGACATCTGCATTCACTCCCGAAGTGGGCGGCTCCCCACTCCAAGGCGGGGAAACGTCGGACTCTTGCCGTCGGTGGCAACGAGCGGGACCGCGGTTTCATTCCGGGACCCGACGCTTGTTTCAGAAATTCCATGCTCGCACACCGCGCGAGGAGGCGAGCCGTACCGGGGCAGGCCGGGGGCGGGCGAATGCGTCACATCGACACTATCGGCATCGTCAAAGTGACGTGAAGCAGCTATGATAGATAGCGTCAAATAGACGAGAAGTCGAAGCCGATGGCTTCAGAAGTCCCTTGTCGCAGAACAGAAAGGGTGCGTGTCGTGACCACCGCCCAGCCTTTGGACAACCAGCCTTTGGACGTCCAGCCGACGCCCCTCGCCCTGCTGCTGCTCGGCCGCGAAGCCGACCCCAAGAGCGAACGCGGGGTGGAGTGCCCCGGCGACCTGCCGTCGCCGTCGGACCCGGACCTGGTGGCGCGCGCCCGCGCGGCCAAGGAGAAGCTCGGGGACAAGGTCTTCATCCTCGGCCACCACTACCAGCGCGACGAGGTCATCGAGTTCGCCGACGTCACCGGCGACTCGTTCAAGCTCGCCAAGGACGCGGCCGCCAAGCCGGAGGCCGAGTACATCGTCTTCTGCGGCGTCCACTTCATGGCGGAGTCCGCGGACATCCTCACCTCGGACGACCAGAAGGTCGTCCTGCCCGACCTCGCCGCGGGCTGCTCGATGGCCGACATGGCCACCGCCGAGCAGGTCGCGGAGTGCTGGGACGTGCTGACCGAGGCCGGTATCGCCGGCACCACGGTGCCCGTCTCGTACATGAACTCCTCGGCCGACATCAAGGCCTTCACCGGCAAGCACGGCGGCACGATCTGTACGTCGTCCAACGCCAAGAAGGCCCTGGAGTGGGCGTTCGAGCAGGGCGAGAAGGTGCTCTTCCTGCCGGACCAACACCTGGGCCGCAACACGGCCGTCCGCGACATGGGCATGTCCCTGGACGACTGCGTGCTCTACAACCCGCACAAGCCGAACGGCGGCCTGACCGTCGAGCAGCTCCGGAACGCCAAGATGATCCTGTGGCGCGGTCACTGCTCCGTACACGGCCGCTTCTCGGTGGACTCCGTCAACGACGTGCGCGCCCGCATCCCCGGCGTCAACGTCCTGGTCCACCCCGAGTGCAAGCACGAGGTGGTGGCGGCCGCGGACTACGTCGGCTCCACGGAGTACATCATCAAGGCGCTGGAGGCGGCCCCGGCCGGCTCCAAGTGGGCCATCGGCACCGAGCTGAACCTCGTACAGCGCCTGGCCAACCGTTTCGCCGCGGAGGACAAGGAGGTCGTCTTCCTCGACAAGACGGTCTGCTTCTGCTCGACGATGAACCGCATCGACCTCCCCCACCTGGTGTGGACCCTGGAGTCCCTGGCCGAGGGCAACCTCGTGAACCAGATCCAGGTCGACAAGGAGACCGAGAGCTTCGCCAAGCTGGCCCTGGAGCGCATGCTCGCGCTGTAGCGGGCTGTCGCGGCTGGAGCGGCTGGAGCGGCTGGAGCCTCTCGGGCCGCGCGAAGCCCCGTACACGCCCGAAGGGCCGCCCCTCCAGACGGAGGAGCGGCCCTTCGGCGTTGGACGGGGCCCTACCGGGGTCAGACCTTGACCGGGGTCTCGTCCGTCGAGTCCGCCGGGGTGGACGGGGACGGGACCACGGTCAGGCGGGCCGTCTTCTTCACGCGGCGGCGCTCCTTGAAGAGCTCGAACATCGTGTAGAGCGTCGGCACCAGGAGCAGCGTCAGCAGGGTGGAGCTGATCAGGCCGCCGATGACGACCACCGCGAGCGGCTGCGAGATGAAGCCGCCCTCGCCCGTGACGCCCAGCGCCATCGGGAGCAGCGCGAAGATCGTCGCCAGTGCCGTCATCAGGATCGGGCGCAGCCGGTGGCGGCCGCCCTCGATGACCGCCTCGACCACGCCGAGGCCCTGGGCGCGGTACTGGTTGACCAGGTCGATCAGGACGATCGCGTTGGTCACGACGATGCCGATGAGCATCAGCATGCCGATCATCGCCGGAACGCCCAGCGGGGTGCCGGTGACCAGGAGCAGGCCGAGGGCGCCGGTGGCCGCGAAGGGGATGGAGACCAGCAGGATCAACGGCTGGACGAGCGAGCGGAACGTCGCCACCAGCAGCATGAAGACGATCGCGATGGCCGCCAGCATGGCCAGGCCCAGGTCTCCGAAGGCCTTGCTCTGGTCCTGTCCGACGCCGCCGATGGTGGCGGTGGCGCCCGCGGGCAGGTCCAGGGCCTTGATCTTCGTCTGGAGCGCGCTGCTCACCGCGCCGGTGTTGTCGCCGACCGGCTTCGCGGTGATGGTGGCGGCGCGGGCGCCGTCGATCCGGGTCATCGCGACCGGGCCGGCGACCTCCTTGACCTCGGCGATGTCGCCGAGCTTGACCGGACCGACCGGCAGCGCCTGCAGCTGGGCCAGGGTGGTGGCCGGCTGCGCGGACTTGATGACGATGTCCCGCTCGGTGTCGTCCAGTACGGCCTTGCCCGCCGGGTTGCCCCGTACGGCCTGGGCGACGATCCCGCCGAGCGCGGCCTGGCTGATGCCGAGTTCCGCGGCCTTGGGGGTGGCGGTGACCGAGATCCGGGGCACGGACTGGGACAGGTCGCTCTGGACGTCGGTGACGTCCTTGAGGGTGGCCACCTCGCCGCGGACCTGCTCGGCGGCCTTGGCCAGGACGCCCGCGTCACCGGCCTTGACCACGACGCTGAGGTTCTGGCTGCCGAAGCCGCCGCCCGCCGAGATGCTGGTGTCGCCGATGCCGTCGAGGCCCTTGAGGGTGCTCTGGATGCGCTTCTTGACCGCGTCGGAATCCTTCGAGTTCTTCAGGGTGACCTGGTACGAGGCCTGGTTGGAGCCCGTACCACCGCCGAAGGCGGCCATGAACCCGGAGGAGCCGACGGTGACCTGGTAGTCCTTGGCCCCCTCGGTCTGCGCCAGGGCCTTCTCCACCTTGTGGCTCGCCTCGTCGGCGGCGGCCAGCGAGGTGCCGGGGGCCAGCTGCTGCTTGACGGTCAGGACTTCCTGGGCGCCCTGGTCGAAGAAGTTCGTCTTGAGCAGCGGGGTCATGCCCAGCGTCGCGACGAGCACCACCACGGCCACGACCAGGGTGGTGATCCTGCGGCGGGTGACCAGGCCCAGCGCCCGTACGTAGAACCGCTGGAGCTTGCTGCGCGACTCCTTCTCCTCGGCCTCGCGGCGCGCCTTCTCGGCGCTCGCCGCGTCCCCGGCGCTCACGCCCTTGGGGGCGCGCAGGAACCAGTACGAGAGCACCGGCACCACGGTCAGGGAGACGATCAGCGAGGCCAGCAGGGACGCGGCGACGGTGATGGAGAACGGACCGAAGAACTCGCCGACCATGCCGCCGACGAAGGCGATCGGCAGGAAGACGGCGACGGTGGTGAGGGTGGAGGAGGTGACCGCGCCGGCCACCTCCTTGACCGCGGTGATGATCGCGGTCTCGCGCTCCTCGCCGTAGCCGAGGTGGCGCTTGATGTTCTCCAGGACCACGATCGAGTCGTCGACGACCCGGCCGATGGCGATGGTGAGCGCGCCCAGCGTCAGCATGTTGAGGGAGAGGTCGCGGGTCCACAGCACGATCAGCGCGAGGACCACGGACAGCGGGATGGAGACCGCGGTGACCAGCGTCGAGCGCAGCGAGCCGAGGAAGACCAGGATCACGATCACCGCGAAGACCAGGCCGAGCAGGCCCTCGGTGGTCAGGCCCGAGATGGACTTGGCGACGGCCGGGCCCTGGTCGCTGACCACGGTCAGCGCGGCGCCGGAGCCGAGGGTGGAACGCAGCTCGGGCAGCTTGTCCTTGACGGCGTCCGAGATGGCGACGGCGCTGCCGTCCTTGTCCATGGTCAGGACGAGGGAGAGGCTGGGCTTGCCGTTGGTGCGGGTGATGGAGACGGCCTTGGCGGGCTCCTGCTTCACGCTCGCCACGTCACCGAGGCGGACGGCCGGCTTGCCGGGTCCGGCGGTGAGGCGCAGGTCTTCGAGCTGGGCGAGCGAGGTGTAGCCCGAACCGACGCGTACGGTGCGGTTCTTGCCCGCCTCGTCGAAGGAGCCGGCGGGGACGGTGGCGCCGCCCGCCTGGAGGCCCTGGGCGAGGGCCTGTCCGTCGATGCCGGCGGCGGCGAGCTTGCCTGCGTCCGGGGTGACCGTGACCTGGAGGTCCTGGACTCCGTTGACGGTGACCTGGCGGACGCCCGCGATGTCCTGGAGGACGGGGACGACCGACTTGTTCAGCTGGTCGGCGAGGGCCTGCTGGTCCTTGTCGGAGGTGACGGCGAGGACCACGGTCGGCATGTCGTCGGTGGAGCCGGCGACCACCTGCGGGTCCACCTCGGAGGGCAGCCGGACGCGGGCCCGGTTGACGGCCTGCTGGACGTCGGCGACGAGCTGCTTGGTGCCGGTGTCGCCGTAGTCGAAGGTCGCCATGATGAGGGCGTTGCCCTCGCTGGCGGTGGAGGTGATGCCGGTGATTCCGTCGACGCCCTTGAGGGTGGCCTCGATCGGTTCGACGACCTGCTTCTCCACCACGTCGGGCGAGGCGCCCTGGTACGGCGCGAGCACCGACACCATCGGCAGGTCGATGGAGGGCAGCAGCTGCTGCTTGAGCTGCGGGATGGCTATGGCACCGAAGAGGAGCGCGACGAGCGACACGAGGCCGATCAGCGCCCTTTGGGCCAGGCTGAAGCGGGACAGCCGGAACATGGGTATGAGGATCTCTCTGCAGTGACGAGGCGAAGGCTCCTCAGTTTTTCGTGCGCGCGGGCGCGCGGGCGTCGGCCCCAGGTCCCGTCCTGGCCCGTGGCATACCGCGTCCGCAGTAGCCGGAGCTACTGCGCCTACTCGGCCCGGGGCCTGACTAGTCCCGATTCGTAGGCGATGACCACCAATTGGGCACGGTCGCGGGCGCCGAGTTTGGCCATGGCCCGGTTCACGTGCGTCTTGACGGTGAGCGGGCTGACCTCCAGCCGCCCGGCGATCTCGTCGTTGGACAGGCCCGCCGCCACGAGTACGAGGACCTCGCGCTCCCGTCCGGTCAGCGCGGCGAGCCGCTGCGCGTGCGCCGCGGCGGTGGCGGAGGTGTGGGTCTCGTCGCCGCCGCCCTGGGCGAGGAAGGTGGCGATGAGCCCCTTGGTCGCGGCCGGGGAGAGCAGCGCGTCACCGGCGGCGGCGACGCGGATGGCGTTGAGGAGTTCCTCGGGCTCGGCGCCCTTGCCGAGGAAGCCGGAGGCGCCCGCCCGCAGGGCCGCGGCGACGTACTCGTCCACCTCGAAGGTCGTCAGCATCACCACGCGGACCCCGGCCAGTTCGGGATCGGCGCTGATCAGCCGGGTGGCGGCGAGGCCGTCGGTGCCGGGCATCCGGATGTCCATGAGGACCACGTCGGGGCGGGCGGCGCGCGCCAGCTCGAAGGCCTGCGCCCCGTCGGAGGCCTCCCCGACGACCCGCATGTCGGGCTCCGAGTCGACGAGCACCTTGAACGCGCTGCGCAGCAGCGCCTGGTCGTCGGCGAGCAGCACCCTGATGGGTGCCGGAGCCTGGTCCGGGGCCTGGTCCGGGGTCTGCGTCTGGGCCTGGGCATGCGTCTGGGGCGGGGTCTGTTCCACGACCCGACCCTACGTCGCCCCGCGCGGCGGGATCGCGTGCGGGGGCGGCGTCACCCCAGGGCTCACCCCGGGCTCACCCCGGGCTCACCCCAGGGCCAGGACCACCAGGACCGCCGTCGCCGACACCTCGGCCAGGGCTCCGAACACGTCCCCCGTGACCCCGTCGAACCGCCGGACACAGCGGCGGAGCAAGGCCTCGGCCACGAGCAGGCCGGCCAGGACCGCCGCCGCGTGCTGCGCGGCGGAGCCCAGGCCCAGCGGCAGCGTGGCCGCGGCCGCCAGGACGATGGTGAGCGCGGCGATGGCGGCGGCCGAGGCGCGCGGGACCACCCCGGCGACCGCGGCGCCCAGCCCGCCGGGTCGGGCCGGCGGGATGCCCGCGCGGGAGGCCAGGGTCATGGCGAGCCGGGCGGTGACGGCGGCGAGCACGGTGGCGAGGGCGCCGCGGATCCAGCTGTCGGCGTACGCGTTGGACAGGGCGGCGACCTGTACCAGCAGCACGAAGAGCAGCGCCACCACCCCGAAGGGGCCGATGTCGGACTGCTTCATGATCCGCAGCGCGGCCTCGGCCGGCTTGGCGCTGCCCAGTCCGTCCACGGTGTCGGCGAGGCCGTCCAGGTGCAGGGCGCGGGTCAGGGCCGCCGGTACGGCGACGGAGACGGCGGCGGCGAGCAGCGGACCGCCGCCGGACAGCAGCAGCAGTACGCCGGGCACGGCGGCCAGGACGCCCACGACCAGTCCGGCGAGCGGGGCGCAGACCATGCCGGTGCGGGCGGCGGGGCGGTCCCAGCGGGTGATGCGGGCGGGCAGGACGGTGAGCGTGCCGAAGGCGAACCGCACTCCGTCGAGCAGCGAGGCCCGCTCCGGGGGCGGTGGGGGCGGTGAGGGCGGCGTCTGGGGCGGGCCGTCGTACGAATCTGTCATCGGCGCGAACGCTACCCGCTCGCCGAGAACGGTAAGTTACCCATTACGGCCCAAATCGGGAGGTGGTGGCATGGGTCACTGGTGGTATCGAAACATTATGGAGCCGGGGAAGCTCCCCCTGCTCCTCGCCCTGGTCTCCTTCGTCCTGTCCTTCCTGGTGACCCGCGTGATCACCCGGCTGATCCGGGCGGGGCGGGGGCCGTTCAAGAACGTCACTCCGGGCGGGCTGCACATCCACCACGTCGTACCGGGCGTGGTCCTGGTGATCATCGGCGGGTTCGGCGCGGTCGGCAGCGGCCGGCACGGTTTCGGGGCGGGGCTGTCGGCCGTCATCTTCGGGCTGGGCGCGGGGCTGGTGCTGGACGAGTTCGCGCTGATCCTGCACCTGGACGACGTCTACTGGAGCGAAGAGGGCCGCAAGAGCGTGGAGATCGTGGTCCTGACGGCCGCGATCGTGGCGCTGGTGCTGGGCGGGTTCCTGCCCTTCGGGGTCAACGACCTCACCACCGAGGAGAAACAGAGCCGCGGGCTGGTCGTCATCAACACGGCGACCAACTTCTTCCTCGCCCTGATCGCCCTGTGGAAGGGCAAACCGCGCACGGCGTTCTTCGGCACGGTCATCCCCTTCGTGGCGCTGGTCGGCTCGATCCGCCTCGCCCGGCCCGGTTCCCCGTACGCGAAGAGGTTCTACGCCAACCGCCCGAGGGCACGTGCCAAGGCCGGGCTCCGCGCCTTCCACCACGACCGCCGGTGGGCGGTTCCGCGCCGCAAGTTCGAGAACTTCATCGGCGGGACCCCGGACCCGGAGCACGCGCCCGACCCCGGCGCGAAGCCGCACTGAACGGCGGAAGGGCCCGCTCCCCGAGGGGGGCGGGCCCTTCCGTCACTTCCGTCAGCCACGTCCGTCAGCCGCTGGCGTCAGCCCGGGATCAGGCCGTCGTCGCTGAGCATCTCCCTGACCTCGTCCAGCGTCGCGTCCGGCGCGGGCAGGATCAGCTCGGACGGCTCCAGCGCGTCGTCCGGGAGCGGCTCGCCGAGCCGCCGCACCTCGTCGAGCAGCGCTCCCAGCGTGCGCCGGAAGCCCTCCTCGTCGCCGGACTCCATCTCCGCGAGCAGTTCGTCGTCCAGCTCGTTGAGCTTGGTGAAGTGGCTGTCCGCCAGCTTCACCTGACCTTCCCCCATGATGCGGACAATCATGACGGGCCCCGTCCTACTGCTTGTCGAACCGGTGGGGGGTCTGCGACGGCTGGCCGGTGCCCGGAGCGCCGCCCTCGATGGCCTGCTGCTGGGCGGAGGGTCCGCCCGCCAGCTCGGCCTTCATCCGCTGGATCTCCAGCTCCACGTCCGTACCGCCCGAGAGGCGGTCCAGCTCGGCCTGGATGTCGTCCTTGGAGCCGAGGCCGCTCTGGTCGTCGAGCGCGCCGGAGGCCAGCAGCTCGTCGATCGCGCCGGCGCGGGCCTGCAGCTGGGCCGTCTTGTCCTCGGCCCGCTGGATGGCGAGGCCGACGTCGCTCATCTCCTCGGAGATGCCGGAGAAGGACTCGGCGATCCGGGTCTGCGCCTGGGCGGCCGTGTACGTGGCCTTGATGGTCTCCTTCTTCGTGCGGAAGGCGTCCACCTTGGCCTGGAGGCGCTGCGCGGCCAGCGTCAGCTTCTCCTCCTCGCCCTGGAGGGTCTGGTGCTGCACCTCCAGGTCGCTGACCTGCTGCTGGAGGGAGGCCCGGCGGGACAGGGCCTCGCGGGCCAGGTCCTCGCGGCCCAGGGCGAGGGCCTTGCGGCCCTGGTCCTCCAGCTTGCTGGACTGGCCCTGGAGCTGGTTCAGCTGCAGCTCCAGCCGCTTGCGCGAGGTCGCCACGTCGGCGACTCCGCGGCGCACCTTCTGAAGCAGTTCGAGCTGCTTCTGGTACGAGTAGTCGAGGGTCTCGCGCGGGTCCTCGGCCCGGTCAAGGGCCTTGTTCGCCTTCGCGCGGAAGATCATCCCCATACGCTTCATGACACCGCTCATGGGCTTCGCGCGCCCCCTTCTAGACGGACTGTGCTCCAGGTCACCAACAAGACCCAGAGTACGGGCCCTGCATCTATTACCGCACTGTTCGAGTACGGATGGGCTCCTCCTCCAGGACGACTGCTCCGCCGCCGTGTCAGGCGTAAGGAGTAGGTGCTCCCCTCACAGGTGCTCAACAGGAAGGACGCCCGCCGTTGCCGGATCGTTCCCGGCCGGGATGGGGCCCGTGCCCACAACCACGTACGCTTGGGTTTTGTGTTTGGTAGCCGATCCTCCAAGGAAGAGAAGGCCGCCGCCACCGACAAGGTGAGCGCCGACCTCTCGCAGCCCCGTGACCCGCAGGCCCCGAAGGGCCGCCCTACGCCGAAGCGTGCTGTGGCCCAGTCGCAGCGCAAGGCCGTGGTGGCCTCGACCGGCAACCGCAAGGAGGATGCCAAGCGAGCCCGTGAACGCCGCAGGGTCGAGATGACCAAGCAGCGCGAGGCCCTCGCGAATGGCGACGAGCGTTATCTGCCCACCCGCGACAAGGGCCCCGTACGCCGCTACGTGCGCGACTTCGTGGACTCCCGCTTCTCCGTGGCCGAGATGTTCCTGCCGCTGGCAGTGGTCATCCTGGTGCTCACCATGGTGCGGGTGCCGTCCATCCAGAACATCGCGCTGATGCTGTGGCTCGGCGTGATCGCGCTGATCATCGTCGACTCCGTCGGCCTGTTCATCCGCCTGCGCAAGGCGCTGAACACGAAGTTCCCCGACGAGCCCAAGCGCGGCGCCGTCGCGTACGGCCTCATGCGCACCCTCCAGATGCGCCGGCTGCGCCTGCCCAAGCCGCAGGTCAAGCGCGGGGAACGGCCCTGAGCGGATTCTCGGACGGAGCCCGGCTCTGGCTTGAGGGCCTGGGCGGGCTCCGCAACGCCGTCCGCCAGGAGCTCGTCGGCCGCCAGGTCGACGAGCAGATAGCGCACCGCTTCCCCGTGGGGCAGCGGCTGCGCGTCCTCGACGTGGGCATGGGTCAGGGCACCCAGGCGCTGCGCCTGGCCCGCGCCGGACACATGGTGACCGGCCTGGAGCAGGACCCGGCCATGCTGGCCGTCGCCCAGGAGGCGCTGGCCGCCGAGCCCGCCGGGATCCAGGACCGCGTCCGCCTCATGGAGGGCGACGGCCGGGAGACCGGGGCGCACTTCCTGCCGGGCAGCTTCGACGTGGTGCTCTGCCACGGCGTGCTGATGTACGTGCCCGAACCGGACGCCATGCTCGCCGGGCTCGCCCGCATGCTGGCCCCCGGCGGACTGCTGTCCCTGCTGGTGCGCAACGGCGACGCGCTCGCCATGCGGCCCGGCCTCGGCGGCGATTGGACGGCCGCGCTCGACGCCTTCGACACCACCGACTACACGAACCGGCTGGGCCTGGACGTGCGCGCCGACCGGCTGGCCGTGCTGACGGCCACCCTGTCCGGGATCGGCGCCCCGCTGCAGACCTGGTACGGCGTACGGGTCTTCACCGACGGCACCGAGGCCGGGGAACGGCTCCCCGACGACTCGGAACTGGAGCGGCTGCTCGCCGCCGAGGACCGCGCCGGGCGGACCGACCCGTACCGCGGGGTCGCCGCGCTGCTGCACCTGTGCGGCGTACGGGGCTGAGCCCCCGCAGACGGCCGACATGCCCGGAGCCCGGGTCCGCTCGCGGACCCGGGCTCCGTCGCATCCGCTGCCGGCCCGGCCGGATCAGAGCCGGATCAGAGCCGGATCAGAGCTCGGCCGCCTCGCGCAGGCTCATCGTGTACAGCTGGACGCCGCTGTCGTCCGACAGCTTCACCTGCTCGGTGCCGCCCTCCAGCAGGTCCTTCCAGTACTCGCCGATCCACGACTCGGCGTCCCCCTGCGTGGTGAACTCCTCCGGAACCACCGACGGGCTCGTCTCACTGCCGTCCGCCGCCTCGAACCGCCACGTCCACGCCATGTCCGCCTCCGTTGCTCGTCCGCTGAGCGCTGATCGCACGCTTCTCGTCTTGAGTGTGCCCAGAGACTAGCCGGGCGCGCACCACTCTCGGCGACGCGGGAGGATCATCCTGTGGAACTCACTCTGCTCGGCACCGGCACCCCCGAGGGACTGCCCCGCCCCGGCTGTCCCTGCGCCGCCTGCGCGCTCTCCGTCGGGCCCCGGGCGCGCGCCGCCACGGCCGTGCTCGTCGACGGGGCGCTGCTGCTCGACCTGACCCCGGGAGCCGTCCTCGCGGGCGCGCGCGCGGGGCATTCACTGACCGGCGTACGGCAGGTCCTGCTGACCCACCCGCACGACGGCCCGGCCGTGGAGCTCCCGCCGGGGCTGCCCGCCGCCGGGCGGGTGCCGGACGGGCGGGAGCTCGCGGTGATCTCCGGGCACCGGGTGCTGGCGGTGGCCATGGACGCGCCGGGCACCGGGTACGAGGTGACCGGCCCGGACGGGGCCCGGCTGCTGTACCTGCCGCCGGGCGGGGCCCCGGCCGGAAGCAACGGGACGAGCGCGCGGCGCCCGTACGACGTGGTCCTCGCGGACGTGCTCGGCCGCCCGGAGGCGCTGGCCCGGCTGCGGGCGAGCGGTGCGGTGGGCCCGGCGACGGACGTGATCGCGGTCCACCTGGACCACGACACCCCGCCCGGCCCGGAGCTGGAGCGCCGCTGCGCGGCCCTGGGCGCCCGGGCAGTGGCGGACGGCACGACGGTGGCGACCGGCGAGTACCGGGCGCTGCCCCGGGTGCCGCGCCGGACCCTGGTCCTGGGCGGAGCCCGGTCGGGGAAGTCCTACGAGGCGGAGCGCCGGCTGACCGGCTTCCCGGAGGTCGTCTACGTGGCCACGGGCGGCACCCGGGAGGGCGACGCGGAGTGGGCGGCGCGGGTCGGCCTGCACCGGGAGCGGCGGCCTTCGTCCTGGCGGACGGTGGAGACCTGCGAGCTGGCCGGGCTGCTGGCCGAGGACGGGCCGCCACTGCTGGTCGACTGCCTGTCGCTGTGGCTGACGGACGCGATGGACCGGGTGTCGGCCTGGGACGACGCGGCCTGGGCCGAGGGCGGCCGCAAGGAGCTGGAGGAGCGGATGGGCGAGCTGGTGGCGGCGGTCCGCGCGGCCCGCCGCCCGGTGGTGCTCGTCAGCAACGAGGTCGGCTCCGGGGTGGTCCCCGCGACGGCTTCGGGGCGGCGGTTCCGGGACGAGCTGGGGCGGCTGAACGCGGGGGTCGCGGGCGAGTGCGAGCACGTCCTGCTGGTGGTCGCGGGCCAGCCGGTGGTCCTCAAGGGCTGACTCCCGCTCAAGACGGGCCGCAGGCCCCGTACCGGAAGGGCCGGCGGGGCTGAGTATGCGGGGGCTCGGCTGTACTCTCTGGCAGATGACCACGCTGAATCTCGACGACTTCTCCGATCTGATCGAACGCCCCGACGGGGGCGTACGGCGTGATGCCGAGGAACGCCGTGAGCGGCTGGCCGTACCGGTCGGGGCGCTGGGGCGGCTCGACGAGCTCGCCGAGTGGCTCGCGGCCGCGCAGGGGCAGGTGCCGGTCAAGCCGATCGAGCGGCCGCGCGTCGTGCTGTTCGCGGCCGACCACGGGATCGCCTCCCGGGGGGTGTCCGTACGGCCCGCAGGCAGCGCCCACGAGCTGGTGCGGGCCGTGCTCGACGGCAAGAGCCCGGTGGCCATCCTCGCCGCGCGGCTCGGCGCCTCCGTGCGGATCGTCGACGCGGGCCTGGACTGCGATCCCGATCTGCTGCCTCAGGAGATCACCAAGCACCGCGTCCGGCGCGGCAGCGGGCGGATCGACGTCGAGGACGCGCTGACGGCCGAGGAGGCTTCGGCCGCGCTGCGCCTCGGCATGCAGATCGCCGACGAGGAAGCCGACTCCGGGACCGATCTGATCGTGCTCGGAGATCTGAGCGTCGGCGGGACCACCGTCGCCGCGACGCTCGTCGCCGCCCTGTGCGGCACCGACGCCTCCGTGGTCACCGGCCGCGGCGGCGTACCCGTGGACGACCTGACCTGGATGCGCAAGTGCGCGGCGATCCGCGACTCGCTGCGACGCGCCCGGCCCGTCCTCGGGGATCAGGTCGCGCTGCTCGCCGCCGTCGGCGGCGCGGACTTCGCCGCGATCACCGGTTTCCTGCTCCAGTGCGCGGTGCGCCGCACCCCCGTCATCCTCGACGGGGTCGTCTCGGCGGCCTGTGGACTGGTGGCCCAGCGGGCCGCCTTCCGCGCCCCGGACTGGTGGCTGGCCGGTCAGGCCAGCGGGGAACCGGGCCAGGCCAAGGCCCTGGACCGGATGGCACTCAACCCGGTACTGGACCACGGCGTCACTGTGGGAGAAGGAACCGGGGCATTGCTCGCTCTTCCCCTCGTCCAGGCGGCCGCCGCACTCGCGGCCGAACTCCCTGAGCGAGTACAGGAACCGACGGAATGAGTCACCGGGGCCCGCGGTCCTGACCAGGCCGCGGTCCTACGGACCGCCGATCACGGACCGCGACGCCCCATATCATCGCTTTTTATGGGAGAGGTCCGTTTGACCAGCGCAGAGACCGAACGGAAGACCGACCGGGGAACCGGTACGGACCCGAACGGCAACGGGAAAACAGGGGGCGGCCGGGAATCCGGCCGGGAGAACGGCAAGGAGACCGGCAAGGAGACCGGCCGGGAGAGCGGCAGGGGAAGCGCCCGGTCGCGGCGCAGCGCCGGGTTCGCGGTGTGGTACCTGCGCGCCGTCACCTTCGTCAATCTGCTCAGCGCGGTGTGGCTGTCGCTCGGCCAGGACCTGCGCCGGCACAGCACCGCCGATTTCTACACCCCGTACCTGCTCACGGCGGGCTTCGCCTCCGCGGCCTTCTCGCTGCTGCTCACGGTCACCATGGGCCGCCGCAAACGCGCCGCGTGGATCTTGAACCTGGTCCTCAGCGGACTGCTGCTGCTGGCGTTCACCATGGCCGCCGTCGCCTCCTTCACCCCTTGCTCGGGCGGTGACTACGAGTTCTGCTACCCGGAATTCCGCGGCCACGCCCAGAACTGGGTGGCCTTCGCGCTCACCGCGCTCTTCGTCGGCGCGCTGCTGCTGGGCCGCCGGGAGTTCTACGCCAAGGGCGACCGCTCCAACCCGCTGCTGGCCAGCCTCGTGGCCTCCGTGGGCCTGCTGCTGACCTCGCTGGTCGCCGCCCTGATCGTCGGCGCGACCAACACCGACCCGGACGCCGCGGACGCCACCTTCCTGGCCCGCTGGCGGTACGGCGTGATGCGCCTGGTCACCCTGGCCCCGGACGACAAGGCGTACAACTCGATCACCACCCCCGGCTGGGTGGACGTCGCCATCAACGTCATGTCCACGCTGCTGCTGCTCGCCGTGCTGTTCGCGGCCTTCCGCTCGCGGCGCGCGGTCGACCCGCTCACCGTGGAGGACGAGGACAAGCTGCGCGCGCTCCTGGCCAAGCAGGGCGACCGCGACTCCCTCGGCTACTTCTCGCTGCGCCGCGAGAAGTCCGTCATCTGGTCCCCCACCGGCAAGGCCGCCGTCACCTACCGCGTCGTCGGCGGGGTCTCGCTGGCCTCCGGCGACCCGATCGGCGACCCCGAGGCCTGGCCCGGCGCCATCGAGCCCTGGCTGGCCGAGGCCCGCGAGCACGGCTGGGTGCCCGCCGTGATGGGCGCGAGCGAGGAGGCCGGGCAGATCTACGCCCGGCACGGACTGGACGCCCTGGAGCTCGGTGACGAGGCGATCGTGGAGACCGCCGAGTTCACCCTGGAGGGCCGCGCCATGCGCACCGTCCGCCAGGCGTACAACCGCGTCAAGCGGGCCGGTTACACGGTCCGCATCCGCCGCCACGCGGACATCCCGGCCGAGGAGATGGACGTACTCCTGCTGCGCGCGGACGACTGGCGCGACGGCGCGACCGAGCGCGGCTTCTCCATGGCGCTGGGCCGGCTGGGCGACCCCGGGGACGGCCAGTGCGTGATGCTGGAGTGCTTCGACGGCGACGGCGCCCTGCGGGCCGTGCTGTCCTTCGTGCCCTGGGGACCCAAGGGCCTGTCCCTGGACCTGATGCGCCGTGACCGGGATTCCGAGAACGGCCTGATGGAGTTCATGGTCATCGAACTCCTTGAGCGTTCAAAGGAGATCGGGGTCACACAGGTCTCGCTCAACTTCGCGATGTTCCGTTCCGTCTTCGAGCGTGGGTCGAAGCTCGGCGCCGGTCCGGTGCTGCGCATGTGGCGCTCGCTGCTGAGCTTCTTCTCGCGCTGGTGGCAGATCGAGTCCCTCTACCGGGCCAACGCCAAATACCGGCCGATCTGGGAACCGCGGTTCATGCTCTTCGAGAAGAGTTCGGATCTGCTGCGGATCGGTATCGCGGCGGGCCGGGCCGAGGGGTTCCTGGAAGCCCCCGGCCTGCCGAAGTGGATGCACCGCAGACATCTGGAGAGCAAGCGTTGACCACTGCCTCACTGCGGCGGTTCGCCCGCCGCGAGTGGGGGCCCCTGTACTGGACGATCCGGGACGCGCTCGTCCACAAGAAGTGGCGGGCGCTCCCGATGACCCTCGGCGCGGTCTGCCTGACCTCGGTCTTCCAGATCGTGCAGAACACGTCATGGGGCTTCCAGCCGGTCCAGAACCTCGGGTCGGTCAAAGCCGTCGACCCGCTCTGGCTCGCCCTGCTGCGCACCCCCCTGTCGCTGTTCGTGCCCGCGCTGGACCTTCCGGTGTGGGGGGCGCTCGCCCAGATCCTGCTCGTCTTCGGGATCTCGGAGATCTGCATCGGGTGGTGGCGCACGCTGGCCATCGGCTACGTGGCCACCCTCGCCGGGACCACGTACGCGCGGATCGGGCTCTCGCTCGGCGCGGACCACCCCTTCGGCCTGCCGGACACGGACCGGATCGTCAACGACACCGGGCCCTCGGCGGCGGTGGTCGGGCTGGCCATCTACGTCTGCTGGCGCTACCGGGCGTACCTGACCGGCTCCGTGGTCATCGTGCTGATGACCGGCGAACTGCTCTTCAAGGACAATCTGGCGGGCAAGGAGCACCTGGCGGCCATCGCCTCGGTGATGGCGCTCTGCTTCGTCCGCGCGAAGTGGGGCCCCGAGCGCTCCCGCACCCCCCTGGGCGTCCGGCCGTGGGCCGATCCCCCGCCGGCGCCGCCCTCGCCACCCGCGCCGCCCGCGGTCCCGCCGCCGTCGCCGCCGGTTCCCCGGGACTGAGAGCGCCCGCGGGGCCGTACCGTATCGGGGTGACGACAGAGCTCGGGCCGTTCGCCCGCACGCGGCGGTGGATGCGGGACCATCCGCTGGCCACCGATGCCGTACTCGCGCTCGGGGCGCTCGTCTCCATGGTCGTCGGGTCCTTCGCCAGCCCCCACGGGGCCCACGGGCCGACCTTCGGCACCCGTACCCCCGCCACGTTCTCGCTGTTCCTCATGGTGCTCGGCGCGGCCGCCCTGGTGTTCCGGCGCCGGCGGCCGCGCGTCGTCCTCGCCGTCACCATCGGGCTCTCGCTGCTGGAGCTGACCAGCGGGGAGCCCCGGGCGCCCGTCGCCATGTGCGCGGTGATCGCCCTGTACACGCTGGCCTCCCGCACCGACCGGCCCACCACCTGGCGGGTCGGCGTCCTCACCATGGCCGGGCTGACGGGCGTGGCCATGCTCTCCGGCCCGCTGCCCTGGTACGCCCAGGAGAACATCGGCATCTTCGCCTGGACCGGCATGGCGGCCGCCGCCGGGGACGCGGTGCGCAGCCGCCGTGCCTTCATCGACGCGATCCGGGAGCGGGCGGAGCGCGCCGAGCGGACCCGGGACGAGGAGGCCCGGCGCCGGGTGGCCGAGGAGCGGCTGCGGATCGCCCGGGACCTCCACGACGTGGTGGCCCACCACATCGCCCTGGTCAACGTGCAGGCGGGCGTGGCCGCGCACGTCATGGACAAGCGCCCGGACCAGGCGAAGGAGGCGCTGGCCCACGTCCGCGACGCCAGCCGTTCCGCGCTGAACGAACTGAGGGCCACGGTGGGGCTGCTGCGCCAGTCCGGCGATCCCGAGGCCCCGACCGAGCCGGCTCCGGGGCTGGCGGTCCTGGACGACCTCGTGGACACCTTCCGCAACGCCGGGCTCCCGGTGAAGGTCATGGTGCAGCTGGGCCGGTCCGCCGCCGACACGGCTCCCCTGCCCGCCGCCGTGGACCTGGCGGCGTACCGGGTGATCCAGGAGGCGCTGACCAACGTGCGCAAGCACGCGGGCCCGGGGGCGCGGGCCGAGGTCAGCGTGGTCCGGGTGGGCACTTCGGTCGAGGTGACCGTGCTGGACGACGGCGGGTCCCCGGCGGACCCGGCCGCCGAGCCCGTGGACGAGGGCGGCGGCCACGGCCTGCTCGGCATGCGCGAGCGGGCCGTGGCCCTGAACGGCTCCTGCTTCGCAGGTCCCCGCTTCGGGGGCGGCTACCGGGTGCACGCGATCCTTCCCGTGGGCTGAGGCCGGGGAGCGGGAAAGCCGGTGCACTAGCGGCAGACCTCGCGCCAGACCCCCAGCTCGGACTTCTTCTGCAGCGAGCTGAGCTTGTCCTCCCGGGCCTTCGGGCACCACTGCTTGAGCGGCTTCTCGTACTCCACGTGGAAGACGGCCTTGCCCGCCTTCACGAAGGGCGCGACCCGGTCGCACTCCTCGTACTGCATGCACTGCTCGTTGACCGCGAAGTCGAACTCCCCCACCAGCTGCGGGATCTGGTCCAGGTCGTTCTTCAGCCCCACCGACAGGCCCCGGTCGTGCGCCAGCTTCGCGATCAGCCGGTTGTACTTCAGCTGGTCGTCGGCGGTGAGCGGGAAGCCGGACTTGTTCCGGTAGCCGTCCATGTTGTCGGGCTCCACCGCGTCGAAGCCCTTGTCCCGGCACATGTCGAACCGCTTGCCGATCAGCGGTTCCAGTTCGGCGAGCCGCCGGACGTCCAGCCAGCGCTCGCCCTCCCAGCCGTTGCCCTCCCCGCGCATCGACTGCGGGAAGGCGTCGGCGTCCGGCCGGAAGTCCTCCCAGGCGCCGGTGGACAGGTAGCAGATGGTCCGCCGGCCGGCCTTCTTCAGCTCGGCGACCTGCTCCTTGGTGGTGTTGAACCCGTCGACGTCGTAGACGGCGGCCTTCACCGAGGTGTCGAGCTTCCCGGTGAGCTGCCACTGCCAGCTCACCCCGGGCGCGGGCTGCCAGCGCTCCCCCGGCGCCGGGGCGGGCGAGAGGTCGTCGGGCTGGTCCTCGTCGCCCTGGCCGGGCGAGGAGGTACAGGCCGCGAGGAGCAGGAGCGGTACGAGGATCAGCAGGCGGCGCGGCGACGGGCTCTTCATCCGGCGGCCTCCAGGGCGTACGGCAGGGTCCCCCACGGGTGCGCGCCGGTCCCGGGGACCGCGCAGTGCACGGCCGCCCCCCGCTCCAGCGCCAGCTGCCCGGCCAGTTCGGCGGCCAGGGCGCCCGGCGGGACGGCGTACACCAGGTGGCAGAACCGCTGGGCGGGATGGTCGGCGGTCCACGGCGGTACGGCGGCCGCGTCCCGGTAGGCGTCCCACGGCCCCTCGAAGGTGACGAGCAGGTCGGCGAGTTCGGCGTATCCGGGGTGCGGGTGCACTCCGTGGTTGAGGACGACGGTACGGGCCCCGGCGGCCCGGGAGGCGACGGCGAGCCGTGCGTAGTGCGGCAGGAACTCCGGGTCGGCGGCGGCCTGGTCCAGGAAGACCCCGTCGGTGCCGTACCAGTCCCGGTGGCGCAGCAGGTCCTGGACGACGGCGGCGTGCGGGCGGCGCCCGTAGTCGGTGTCGGCGTACCCCAGGACGGGCACCCCGGCTTCGCGCAGCCGCCCGGCGACGGCGGCGAACCGCTCGTCGGGGGCCTCGCCCGGCCCGTTGTCGGGGTTGAGCACCACCGAGTGCAGCCGGCCCGCGGAGCGGATGAGCAGCTCCCAGTCCTCGGGCCGGTCGGCGGGGTGCTCGTAGAGGGGCACCAGCAGCATGTGGTCCTTCTTCTCGTGCGTGTCGTACGGGTTCACGTGCATCGGGTGCGTCACCGGTGGGCCGTCGCGCGGCCGAGGAGCAGGCAGACGAGCACGGCCAGCGCGAGGGCCGCGGCCCCGGCGACGGCCAGCTGCACGGCGCGCGGCTGCCCGATCCCCAGGAGCAGGGCCAGGCTCTGCGCGACGGCGGCCGAGGCGCAGACCACCGCGGCGGGCCGCACCGCCCCGAAGGACTGCAGGAGCAGCCCGGTCCACATCACGGCGCCGAGCAGGAGCAGCGTGGCGACGCGGACTCCGGTGAGCCCGGGCGCGCCGGGCCAGAGCAGGGTCCCGGCCAGGCCGAGGGCCAGGAGCACCGCGAGGTAGGAGGCGAGGCACCGGGCCAGGGTGGCGAGCATCCGGAGCCCGAACTGCCGGGGCGAGCGGGCCGCGCGCAGTCCCGCGAGGCTGCCGCTGCGGAACCGGTGGAGCAGCCATTCGGCGGGGCCCATGCTGAGGGTGAGGGCCACCGCCGAGGGGGCCGCCACGGCCTCGGCGGGGCCGCCGGCGAGCACCTCCCCCAGAGCCGCGTAGAGCACGAGGAGGCCGGTGCCCAGGCCGAAGACCCCGTAGGGGACGGAGTCCCCTAGCCGGGGGCCGCGCGGGGCGTAGTCCTCTTCGGCGCCGCGCAGCATCTGCCAGCGGACCGGGCCCCGTTCGCCGGGCCGGCGTCCGGTCCAGCCCTTGATCCGGAGCACGAGGGCCCGTACCCCGTCGGCCAGCGGCAGTTCCCGTACCGCCAGCGCGCAGGCGGCCAGCAGGGACACCACCAGCAGCAGGACCCGTACGGCAACGGGCAGGTCCGTGAAGAGGGTGGCCACCGCACCGGCGGCCATCGGCGCGAGCGCGGCGAGCAGCACCCGCTCCCGCCCGAGCACCAGCAGCACGGTGGCGGCCCCGACGTACAGGGCCTGACCTGCGGCGAAGGCGTACGAGAACGGGGGCCCGCCGGGGACCGACAGCGCGGCGGCGGTCCCGAGCAGCGCCCCGGCGGGGGCTCCGAGCAGCAGGGTCCGGCCGGCGGCGGCCCGGTCGCCGAGGCCGAGCCAGGAGTAGGCGCGGTGGGACAGGGTCTGGTCCCAGACCCAGCCGATGAGCGCCCCGGCGAGCAGGGTCAGCGTCCCGGCGGGCAGCCCCAACCGGTCCTTGGGGCCCTCCAGGAGGGGGGCCCCGAGCAGGTAGGCCAGACCGGGCAGGGCGAAGATCACCCCGCGCAGCAGACAGGCGGTGAGGGAGACCTTCCAGGGGTCGGGGACGTGCTCGGGCTCCGGGAAGGCGCGCGGCACCCGGGCGTAGAGCTCCTCGGCGAGTCCGAAGGAGTCCTGGCGGCCGTAGGTGAGCCGGATGTGCTCGTCGGTCATCCCGTCGGATTCGAGGATGGCGGCGATCTCGTCGGGGTGGACGGCCGCGGCGATGAACCCGTCCAGGCGCTGGGCGAGTTCGTCCATCGGGTCGGCGGCCGGGGAGGCGCCCCGCCGGGGGCGCGGGATGGCGGGGAGGGTGTCCCCGCCGGGGACCTTCAGCCAGAGGGATCCGCTCACCACAGGCTCCCGTCGGCGGCCAGTTCCCTGTACCAGGGGTCGGCGAGGCGCTGGGTCCACTCGTCGCCCGTGTGGACGGGTAGGACGGGCTGGCCGGCGAGCTCGCGGTAGATGTGGCGGAAGCCGTCCACGGACTGGTGGAGGGTGAACTTCTCCACCACCCGCTTGCGGGACATCCGGCCCAGTTCGGCGCGGCGTTCGTCGTCGCGGAGCAGGGCGAGGGTGGCGCGGGCCATGGTCTCGGGCTCGCGCGGCGGGACGACGAGGCCGGTGTCCCCGACGGCCTCGCGGACCCCGCCCACATCGGTGGAGACAGTGGTGCGGCCGCAGGACATGGCCTCGATGATGGAGAAGGGGAAGCCCTCGCTGATGGAGGAGAGCATCACGATGGAGCCCGCGGCATAGGCCTTGGCGACCTCGGTGATGCGGCCCTCGTAGGAGATCCCGTCGGACACCCCGAGCTCGGCGGCGAGCTTCTCCAGCTTGATCTTGTAGTCCTCGCAGCCGGCCGGGACCGGGCCGAAGAGGCGCAGCCGCAGGGCGGGCAGCTCCTCGCGCATGAACGCGTAGGCCCGGACGAGGGTTTCGAGGTCCTTGATCGGATCGATGCGGCCGCACCAGCTGAGGGTGGGCACCTCCGGTTCGGGACCGGCCTCGGGGAAGGCGTGCGGATCGACGCCGTTGTAGACCGTGCGGATCCGCTCGGAGTCGGCGCCCCCGCGCTCCTCCCAGCGGCGGTTGTACTGGTTGCACGGGGTGATCAGGTCGGCCTGCCGGTAGCCCTCGGTGTTGAGCTCGCGGTAGAAGCCGAGCATCAGCGCCTTGACGGGCCAGCGCTGTTCGGCGCTGCGGTAGCCGAGGTAGCGCTCGCGCAGGTAGATGCCGTGCTCGGTGAGGAGGAACGGCACCTTGTCGAGGTACTTGGCGGCGAGCGCCGGAAGGGTGGCCAGTCCGCTGCTGACGGCGTGGGCGACGCTGTCGGGCGGGATCCGCACGGACAGCGGGCGCAGCGCGTGTTCCAGCAGGTCGGTGGCGGTGAGCGCGTCGTGGATGGTGGGCTCGGCATCGGCGGTCACGAGGCCGGGGCGGGTCCAGACGTCCATCAGCAGGCGCAGGACCGACTCGGAGCGCAGGGCCGGGGCGAGCCGGCCGGCCCGCGCCAGCAGGGCCAGTTCGCGCAGGGACGCGGAGAAACCCCCGCGTTCGGGGTCGAGCAGGGAGAGCAGGAAGGTCTCGTAGGTCTCGGCGAAGCCGCGCTGCGCCTTGCCCCGGAGACCGGAACGGAGCCTGCGGGCCGGCGGGGGCCCCCAGAGCGGAACGGCGGTGTGGCGGTAGACGTTGCGCGGCAGTTCCCAGGTGACCGGCTCGCGTCCCGAGCCGGTCAGGGCTATGACGTTGAAGTCGACCTCCGGCATACCGCGGACCAGTTGGTCGCACCAGGTGCTGACGCCCCCGTGGACGTGCGGGTAGGTGCCTTCGGTGAGCATGGTGACATGACGCCCATGGCTCATGCGGTGTGTCCCCCCAAGGACGTGAAAGGGGCCGGCGCCCGTGGTTCGTATCGCGGAGCGCCGGCGCTAGGTGGTACGTGTGGCTGGCTCGGACGTGCCGCCCAAAAGGTCAGGGCGGGTACGCCGTTAGGGCAGGTGCAGGGTGACGGCGCTCTGCAGCAGCTCCGGGGCCGTCCAGGTGGAGCGGGTGCCGGCGTACGCGGTGCCGAAGTCCGCGGTGCCGAGCAGGAGCTGCTTCTTCGTGCCGGCGGGTGCGGTCACCGGGGCCACGACTCCGGAGGGCGCCTTGACGGTGACGTCCTTGCCGATGCGGTAGGCGGTGACCTGGTTGTTGGCGATCGCGGCGTCCCAGGCCGCACGGCGCTGGAGCTCCACGCCGGTGTCCTTCATGCTCTGGTTCACGATCGGCGCGCTGGGCGCGTAGAGCGTGCGGTAGGTGTCGAGGACCTGGTTGAGCACCGGGTAGAGGGTGCGGTCCTCGGCGAGGTTGGTCTGGTGCACGTAGTGCGGGCGCGGGTCGTTGTTCAGGACGTGGCGCAGGGCGGTCGTGGCCTCGGCCGGAACGATGTAGTTCAGGTAGCCGGTGTTGGCGTCGAGCGGGGCCGGGAGACAGGTGGAGGTGGTGGGGTTGTCCTCGCAAAGGCCGCTGCCGCCGTCGGCCCGGCTGGTGTAGATCCAGTTGTACTCGTCGGCCATCTCCGAGTTGGTGCCCGTGTTGTAGTACACGTTCATCGGGTACCGGGGGACGGTCAGCGCGGCTCCGACCGCCCGCTGCGCGGGCTCGCGGGAGTTGTCGCTGCCCGCCCACCGCACGCCGTTGTCGGCGAGAGCGCCGGCCAGGTTGGGGTTGTCCTGGGGCTGCTGCGGGAGGGTCTTGAGGCCGGAGTGCTCACCGGTGACCAGTTCGGTGCGGTCGGTGGTGATGCCCTTGGACGCGGCCCAGTTGTTGTTGTCGCGGATCTGCGCCGAGATGTCGGCGCGGCTCATCCAGTTGACGGCGCCCGCGGCGTTCTTCGTGCAGGTCCACGGGACGGTGGTGGTGTCCTGGACACAGCCGAGGAAGAGGTGGGTGTAGGTGTGGTTCATCCACCGGTACTGCGCCTTGTCGGCGAGCAACTGGGCGGTCAGTGCATCGGTGTTCCCGTTCTCCGCCTTCCACTCCTCGCCCGCGCCCGCGTTGAAGAGCAGGTCGAGCTTGAAGTTCTTCTGCGTCTGCCACTGCGCCAGGTACTGGGCGTCGGCGGCCGTCATCCGGATCGTGGACTCCGCGCCCGCGCCGCCCGGGCAGGCGTAGTCGCCGGGGGTGCAGTTGAGGTCCTTGCTCCAGCGGGCGTCCGGGGCGAAGACGTCGTCGACGTGGACCGCGAAGTAGTTGCGCTCCTGGCCCAGGTGCACGCCCTGGGTGACCCACTCGACGATGCCGCGCGCCAGCAGCCGGAACTGCTGCTGGTACTGGTTGTAGCCGAAGGTGACGACCAGTTCGCTGCGCCCGTCGTGGGTGTACTCGCCGACGAGCGAGGCCCGGCCGGAGCCGCCCGGGACGGGGGCGTCGATGAGGCTGGTGTAACCGGTCCGCGGCTTGGCCATGAACCCGTAGCTCTCCAGCACCAGCGGCGAGTTGTCCTCGAAGGGGAGCTGCCCGCCGAGGTAGCCGAAGGGGCCCGTCTTGCCGGCGGCGGTGACGGCGGCCTGGGTGCCGTCGAGGGTGCCGCCGTAGCCGCCGTTGTCGGTGTACTCCAGACCGACCTCCGGGTGCGCCCAGGTGTAGGCGTCCACCTGGCGGATCGCGTACGTCGTCTCGTACGCGGTGAGCGCGGCCATCTCGGCCGAGCCCGCGCCGAACGGGTTCTCGTTCGGCAGCACCACGCCCTGGAACTTGGCGCGCGGCCGGCCGTCGACCGTGTCGGCGAGGAACGCCGCGTTGACGACCGGGCGGCTCGCGCTGCTCAGGTCCACGCGGGTGTACGGGACTCCGGTGTCCCGCAGTTCCGCCGTGATCGCCTGGACCGAGCTGCCGCCGTCGTCGACGACGAGCACCCGGAGGTCGATGCGCGGAGTCACGGCGGCCTGAGCGGCGACTCCGGGTACTGCCACGGATGCTATGGCGGCCGCGAAGCATACGGCGGCGAGCCTGTTCATCCGGTTCTTCCTGTTGACCATGTCGGCCTTTCCCCCCGCAGGCATCCGCGGCCACGCCCCTTGGCGGTCGGCCTGGCCGGGATGCTCTGTGGAAAATCATGCGAAGGAGACCCCGCGTCCCCTTGCGAGAGTGGGCCGAGTCTTTCGGACCTCGTCAGGTCTAAGGGGCAAACCTGGAACAGAGGCCACAGATGGGTGAACCTGGGAGCCTCTTGATCGAACAACTTGCCAAACCTTCGAGTGGCGTGCGGACGAGTGCCTGCGCGTAGGCTCGTTTCCGGCGGACTTCGGGCCCGAATACGATCGCCACGGATGGCCGTCCACCCACTCGGCCCACACCTCCAAAACGGAAGCGAGACTTCACCACCGTGACTGCTCTGACTCTCAGCACTGCCGGACCGGCGACGCTGCGTGCCGACGCCCTCGTCGTCGGCGTAGCGAAGGGCCCCAAGGGCCTCATCGTCGCCGCGGGCGCCGAGGCCGTGGACAAGGCCTACGACGGTAAGCTCGCCGCCGTGCTCGACGCGCTCGGCGCCACCGGCGCCGAAGGCGAGACCACCAAGCTGCCGGCTCCGGACGGCCTCAAGGTCCCGGTCGTGCTGGCGGTCGGGCTGGGCTCCGCCCCCGAGACGGACGAGTCGTACGACGAAGAAGTACTGCGCCGCGCCGCCGGCTCCGCCGCCCGCGCGCTGCACGGCAGCAAGAAGGCCGCCTTCGCCCTTCCCCTCGACGACGCCTCCGCCGTCACGGCCGTGGCCGAGGGCGCGCTCCTGGGCGCGTACGCCTTCACCGCCTACCAGGGCGGCGAGAACAAGGTCGCCAAGAGCGGCGCCAAGAGCAGCGGCCCGAAGCAGCCGCTCGCCGAGGTGGCCCTGCTCGGCGCCAAGCCGCGCGACAAGGACCACAAGGCCGCCGCCGAGCGCGCCACGGTCGTCGCGACCGAGGTCAACATCGCCCGTGACCTGGTCAACACCCCGCCGAACGACCTGACCCCCGAGGCCTTCGCCGCGGTCGCCACCGCGACCGCCAAGGAGAACGGCATCAAGGTCCAGGTCCTGGACGAGAAGGCGCTGCTCAAGGGCGGCTACGGCGGCATCATGGGCGTCGGCAAGGGCTCCGAGAACCCGCCGCGCCTGGTGAAGCTCTCCTACACCCACCCCAAGGCGGAGAAGACCCTCGCCTTCGTCGGCAAGGGCATCACCTACGACTCCGGCGGCATCTCCCTGAAGCCGGCCGGCCACAACGAGACGATGAAGTGCGACATGGCCGGCGCCGCCGCCGTCTTCGCCTCCGTGGTCGCGGCCGCCAAGCTCGGTCTCCAGGTCAACGTCACCGGCTGGCTCGCGCTCGCCGAGAACATGCCGTCCGGCTCCGCCACCAAGCCCGGCGACGTGCTGCGCATGTACAGCGGCAAGACCGTCGAGGTCCTCAACACCGACGCCGAGGGCCGCCTGGTCCTCGGTGACGCGCTGACCAGGGCCTCCGAGGAGAACCCGGACGCGATCGTCGACGTGGCGACCCTGACCGGCGCCATGGTGCTGGCCCTGGGCGACCGCACCTTCGCGGTCATGGCCAACGACGACGCCTTCCGCACGTCGATCAACGAGATCGCCGACGAGGTCGGCGAGGCCTCCTGGCCGATGCCGCTCCCGGAGGACCTGCGCAAGTCCATGGAGTCCCCCACCGCCGACATCGCCAACATGGGTGTCCGGATGGGCGGCGGCCTGGTGGCCGGCCTCTTCCTCCAGGAGTTCGTCGGCGAGGGCATCACCTGGGCCCACCTCGACATCGCGGGTCCCGCCTTCCACGAGGGCGCCCCGTACGGCTACACCCCCAAGGGCGGCACCGGCTCGGCCGTGCGCACCCTGGTGCGGCTGGCCGAGCGTACGGCCACGGGCGACCTCGGCTGACGCACCCGATGTGATGTGCGGCACCACGCACCCCCGCGCCCTCCAGGGCCCGGGGGTGCGTGCGTTCACTCTCAACGAAATCCGTAGGTTTCTACGCTGCGGTAACGGTCGCTTCGGGCAGATCGACCTGCCACATCGTGGGCCCGGCGTCCCGCGTTCCCCCGACAAATGCGAAGATGGGTTCTCGGCAGGACAGGGCCCCCACCACAGGGCCGAAGAAAAAGCGGCCGTATACCAGCCGCCGCCCGGTCATAGAGGACCGGTGCTCGGCGCACATGCATGGAGGACGTGACGTGGCGAACGACGCCAGCACCGTTTTCGACCTAGTGATCCTCGGCGGTGGCAGTGGCGGTTACGCCGCGGCTCTGCGCGCATCCCAGCTGGGTCTGGACGTTGCCCTGATCGAGAAGAACAAGCTCGGCGGCACCTGCCTGCACAACGGCTGCATCCCCACGAAGGCTCTGCTGCACGCGGGCGAGGTCGCCGACTCGGCTCGCGAAGCCGGCCAGTTCGGTGTCAAGACCTCCTTCGAGGGCATCGACATCGCGGGTGTCCACAAGTACAAGGACGAGGTCATCTCGGGCCTGTACAAGGGCCTGCAGGGCCTGGTCGCCTCTCGCAAGGTGACCTACATCGAGGGTGAGGGCCGCCTCTCCTCGCCGACGTCCGTCGACGTGAACGGCCAGCGCATCCAGGGCCGCCACGTCCTGCTGGCGACCGGCTCCGTGCCGAAGTCGCTGCCGGGCCTGAACATCGACGGCAACCGGATCCTTTCCTCGGACCACGCGCTGGTCCTGGACCGCGTGCCCGAGTCCGCGATCATCCTGGGCGGCGGCGTCATCGGCGTCGAGTTCGCCTCGGCGTGGAAGTCCTTCGGCTCCGAGGTCACGGTCATCGAGGGCCTCAAGCACCTCGTGCCGGTCGAGGACGAGAACAGCTCGAAGCTTCTGGAGCGCGCGTTCCGCAAGCGCGGCATCAAGTTCAACCTCGGCACCTTCTTCGACAAGGCCGAGTACACCGAGAACGGCGTACGGGTGACCCTCGCCGACGGCAAGACCTTCGAAGCCGAAGTGCTGCTGGTCGCCATCGGCCGCGGCCCGGTCTCGCAGGGTCTGGGCTACGAGGAGCAGGGCGTCGCGATGGACCGCGGCTACGTCCTGGTCGACGAGTACATGCAGACCAACGTGGCGACCATCTCGGCGGTCGGCGACCTCGTCCCGACCCTCCAGCTCGCGCACGTCGGCTTCGCCGAGGGCATCCTGGTCGCCGAGCGTCTGGCCGGCCTCAAGACCGTCCCGATCGACTACGACGGTGTCCCGCGCGTCACGTACTGCCACCCCGAGGTCGCTTCCGTGGGCATCACCGAGGCCAAGGCCAAGGAGATCTACGGTGCGGACAAGGTCATCGCCGCGAAGTTCAACCTCGCGGGCAACGGCAAGAGCAAGATCCTGAAGACCGCGGGCGAGATCAAGCTCGTCCAGGTCAAGGATGGCGCAGTGGTCGGCATCCACATGGTGGGCGACCGCATGGGCGAGCAGGTCGGCGAAGCCCAGCTGATCTACAACTGGGAAGCCCTGCCGGCCGAGGTCGCGCAGCTCATCCACGCGCACCCGACGCAGAACGAGGCCCTCGGTGAGGCGCACCTCGCGCTGGCCGGCAAGCCGCTGCACAACCACGACTAATCGTCACGGGCGCGACGACCACTTCCGCACATTCGTTAGGAGCAACTGAAACCATGTCGGTTTCCGTAACCCTTCCGGCGCTCGGAGAGAGCGTTACTGAGGGCACTGTCACCCGCTGGCTGAAGGCCGAGGGCGAGCGCGTCGAGGCCGACGAGCCGCTGCTCGAGGTCTCGACCGACAAGGTCGACACCGAGATCCCGTCCCCCGTGTCGGGCATCCTGGCTTCCATCAAGGTCGCCGAGGACGAGACCGTCGAGGTCGGCGCCGAGCTGGCCATCATCGACGACGGTTCGGGCGCGCCGGTCGCGGCTGCCGCCCCGGCCGCCGCCGCTGCCGTCGCCGAGACCGTCGTCGCCGAGGTTCCGGCCGCGCCGGCTCCGGTCGCCGAGGCCCCCGCGGCCCCGGCCGCCGCTGCCCCGGCCGCCGCCGGTACCGATGTCGTGCTCCCCGCCCTGGGCGAGTCCGTCACCGAGGGCACCGTCACCCGCTGGCTGAAGCAGGTCGGCGAGTCGGTCGAGGCCGACGAGCCGCTGCTGGAGGTCTCGACCGACAAGGTCGACACCGAGATCCCCGCCCCGGTCTCCGGCGTCCTGCTGGAGATCCTGGTCGCCGAGGACGAGAACGCCGAGGTCGGCGCGCGTCTGGCCGTCATCGGCGTGGCCGGCGCAGCCCCCGCGGCCGCCCCGGTCGCCGCCGCTCCGGCCCCGGTCGTGGCTGCCGCTCCGGTCGCCGCTCCGGCTCCGGTCGTGGCCGCCCCCGCGGTCCCGGCTCCGGTGGCCGCCCCGGTCGCCGCTCCGGCTCCCGTGGCCGCTCCGGCTCCGGTCGCCCCCGTGGCCCCGGCCGCTCCCGCCGCCCCGGTTTCCGCCGGTGACGAGGGCGCGTACGTGACCCCGCTGGTGCGCAAGCTCGCCTCGGAGTCCGGCGTCAACCTGTCCGCGGTCTCCGGCACCGGTGTCGGTGGCCGTATCCGCAAGCAGGACGTCCTGGCCGCCGCCGAGGCCGCCAAGGCCGCCGCTGCCGCCCCGGCTCCGGCCGCCGCCGCTCCGGCCGCCAAGGCCGCGGTGGCTGCCGTCTCGGAGCTGCGCGGTCAGACCGTCAAGATGACCCGCATGCGCAAGGTCATCGGCGACAACATGATGAAGGCCCTGCACTCGCAGGCTCAGCTCAGCTCCGTGGTCGAGGTGGACATCACCAAGATCATGAAGCTGCGCGAGAAGGCCAAGGCCTCCTTCCTGGCCCGCGAGGGCGTCAAGCTCTCGCCGATGCCGTTCTTCGTCAAGGCCGCTGCCCAGGCGCTGAAGGCCCACGCGGTCATCAACGCCCGGATCAACGACGCCGAGGGCACCATCACCTACTTCGACTCGGAGAACATCGGCATCGCCGTGGACTCCGAGAAGGGCCTGATGACCCCGGTCATCAAGGGTGCGGGCGACCTCAACCTGGCGGGCATCTCCAAGGCCACCGCCGATCTGGCCGGCAAGGTCCGCGGCAACAAGATCACGCCGGACGAGCTGTCGGGCGCGACCTTCACCATCAGCAACACCGGTTCGCGCGGTGCGCTGTTCGACACGGTCATCGTGCCCCCGAACCAGGCCGCGATCCTGGGCATCGGTGCCACGGTGAAGCGCCCGGTGGTCATCGAGACCGCCGAGGGCACCGTCATCGGCGTCCGCGACATGACGTACCTGACCCTGTCCTACGACCACCGTCTGGTGGACGGCGCGGACGCGGCCCGGTACCTCTCGGCCGTCAAGGCGATCCTCGAAGCCGGCGAGTTCGAGGTCGAGCTCGGCCTGTAAGGCTCTCCGCGACAGCAGTCGTCACGTACGGCGCCCCCGCCCGGGCAAGTCCCGGGCGGGGGCGCCGTCGTCGTACGCTGGGCGTTCCCGGTGGACGGCTGTAACCAGCCTCACCCTGCGCCCCTGACCAGGAGCGCATCGCGACGAGCGGCTCCGCCGTATTGTCTACGCATCAGGCACCGCATGACCCTGCACACCCACCAGGAGATGAAGCCCAGATGATCACCCCACCCGTCGTGCACTCGCTGCGCGAGCAGATCCGCGAGCACATCGTGGAGGGGATCGTCAGCGGGCGCTGGAAGCCCGGCGAGCGGATCGTGGAGCGCCGGATCGCCGTGGAGCTGGAGGTCAGCCAGACGCCCGTGCGCGAGGCCCTGCGCGAGCTGGAGACGCTGCGGCTGATCGAGTCGGCGCCGAACAAGGGCGTTCGCGTACGGAACCTGTCGGCGGCGGACCTGGAGGAGATCTATCCGGTCCGGGCGGGCCTGGAGCAGATCGCGGCCGAGCTGGCCGCGCCCCGGCTGGCGGCCGACTGCACGGCCCTGGAGCCGCACGTGGCGGCCCTGTGGGAGGCCGACCGCAGCGCGGACGGCACGGCGCAGGTGCGGCACACGGTGGGCTTCCACCGGGAAATGGTCCGGGCGGCCGGGAACAGTGTGCTGCTGCACACCTGGGAGTCCCTGGGCATCGAGGTCTTCACGGCCCTGTCCATCCGGTGGCTGGGCACGGTCCAGAAGTCCTACGCCGAGGAGCACGAGGCCCTCGTAGAGGCTTTCCGGAACCAGGACCCGGACATCGGCCTGCTCGTGAAGCGGCATGTCCTCGGGTGCGCGCCGCGGGCTTGATCCCACCCCCTCCGACCTGCCCGTATTGCCCCGATTCACCCGGCACCGGGTGCCTTTTTTCATGGCACCCGGTGCCGACTTTCGTCATATGGACATTTCTTCGCCACTTTCATTTGATCGATCATCGATCAGCGCCTTACAGTCATCGCGGACCCCACCCGGGTCCAACGACCCTGTCCTGCCCGTCAGGGATTTCTTCACCACCTCTCCTTTGTCCGGAAGGCGGCGCACACCGATGTCCGACCCCGTAGGAAAGCTTCCGAGCGAGCTCGACCAGCTCCCGGACCGCGACACCGAGGAGACCGCCGAATGGGCGGCCTCCCTCGACGCAGTCGCCAAGGCCGCCGGTACGCGCCGCGCCGAATACCTGCTCCGTCGCACGCTCCAGCACGCCGAGGCCGCCGGCCTCGCGCTGCCGAAGCTGCTGGAGACGGACTACGTCAACACCATCCCCACCGCCGCGGAGCCGGAGTTCCCCGGTGACGAGGCGATGGAAGCCAGGATCACCGCCTGGAACCGCTGGAACGCGGCCGCCATGGTGACCCGCGGCTCCAAGTACGGCGTCGGCGGCCACATCGCCACCTTCGCCTCGGCGGCCTGGCTCTACGAGACCGGCTTCCAGCACTTCTTCCGCGGGAAGGAGGCCGACGGATCGGGCGACCAGCTCTACATCCAGGGCCACGCCTCCCCCGGCATCTACGCCCGCGCCTTCCTCGACGGCCGGATCTCCGAGCAGCAGCTCGACAAGTTCCGCCAGGAGTCCGGCGGCAACGGCCTGCCGTCCTACCCGCACCCGCGGCGCCTGCCGTGGCTGTGGGAGTTCCCGACGGTGTCCATGGGCCTCGGCCCGCTGTCCGCGATCTACCAGGCGCGCTTCAACCGCTACCTGCAGAACCGCAGCATCAAGGACACCGCCAACTCGCACGTCTGGGCCTTCCTGGGCGACGGCGAGATGGACGAGCCCGAGTCGACCGCCGCCCTGGCCCTGGCCTCCCGCGAGCAGCTCGACAACCTGACCTTCGTCATCAACTGCAACCTGCAGCGCCTCGACGGTCCGGTCCGCGCCAACTTCCGCGTGGTGCAGGAGCTGGAAGCCCAGTTCCGCGGCGCCGGCTGGAACGTCATCAAGTCGCTGTGGGGCTCCGCCTGGGACGAGCTGTTCCAGCTCGACACCACGGGCGCCCTGGTACGCCGCCTGCGCGAGGTACCCGACGCGCAGTTCCAGACGTACGCGACCCGCGACGTGGCCTACATCCGCCAGCACTTCTTCGGCGCCAACGCCGAGCTCGTGCAGCTGGCCGGCGTGCTCTCCGACGCGAAGATCGCCGAGTGCTTCCACACCTCCCGCGGCGGCCACGAGCCCCGCAAGGTCTACGCCGCGTACAAGGCCGCCCTGGAGCACAAGGGTGCGCCGACGGTCATCCTCGCGCAGACCGTCAAGGGCTACACGCTGGGTGCCGGGTTCGAGTCGAAGAACGCGAACCACCAGATGAAGAAGCTGACGATCGACGAGTTCAAGGACATGCGTGACCTCCTTGGCCTCCCGATCCCGGACAGCGCCTTCGCCGACGGCCAGGTCCCGTACGGCCACCCGGGCGCGAACAGCCCCGAGGTGCAGTACCTGAACGAGCGCCGCGCGGCGCTCGGCGGCCCGGCCCCGGCCCGCAAGGTCAAGCACGTGGCCCTGCCCGCCCCGGCGGACCGTTCCTTCGCCCCGCTGCTCAAGGGCTCCGGCAAGCAGGAGATGGCCACCACCATGGCCTTCGTCCGGCTCGTCAAGGACCTGATGCGGGACAAGGAGACCGGCAAGCGCTGGGTGCCGATCGTCCCCGACGAGGCCCGTACCTTCGGTATGGAGTCCCTCTTCCCGTCGGCCGGCATCTACTCGCCGCTGGGCCAGACGTACGAGCCGGTCGACCGCGACCAGCTGATGTACTACAAGGAAGCCAAGGACGGCCAGATCCTCAACGAGGGGATCACCGAGGCCGGCGCCATGGCCGACTTCATCGCCGCCTGCACGTCGTACGCGACGCACGGCGAGCCGATGATCCCGTTCTACATCTTCTACTCGATGTTCGGCTGGCAGCGCACCGCCGACCAGATGTGGCAGCTCGCCGACCAGCTCGGCAAGGGCTTCATCGTCGGCGCCACCGCCGGCCGCACCACCCTGACGGGTGAGGGCCTCCAGCACGCGGACGGCCACTCGCACCTGATCGCGTCCACGAACCCGGCGTCGCTCAACTACGACCCGGCCTTCGCGTACGAGATCGCGGTGATCGTCAAGGACGGTCTGCGCCGGATGTACGGCGAGAAGCCGGAAGACGTCTTCTACTACCTGACGGTCTACAACGAGCCGAAGCCGCAGCCCGCGATGCCGGAAGGCGTCGAGGAAGGCATCCTGCGGGGCCTCTACCGCTTCAACACGGCGGCGGACCTCGCGGAGGCGGCCCCGGCCGCCGATGCCCCGAAGATCCAGCTGATGGCCTCCGGTACGGCGATCCACTGGGCCCTCGACGCCCAGAAGCTGCTGGCCGCCGACTGGAACGTGGCCGCCGACGTCTGGTCCGCCACCTCCTGGGGTGAGCTGCGCCGCGACGCGCTGGACTGCGACGAGGCCCTGCTGCGCGGCGAGATGCGCACCCCGTACGTCACCCGTGCGCTGGAGGGTGTCACCAGCCCGGTGCTCGCCGTCTCCGACTGGATGCGTCAGGTCCCGGACCAGATCAGCCAGTGGGTCGAGCAGGACTACACCTCGCTGGGTACGGACGGCTTCGGCCTGTCCGACACCCGTGAGGGCGCCCGCCGCCACTTCGGTGTCGACGCCCAGTCGATCGTGGTGGCCGCGCTGGCCCAGCTCGCCCGCCGCGGCGAGGTACCGGCGTCGTCCATCAAGGAAGCCCGGGAGCGCTACGGCCTGTAACGGCCGATGAGAACGGCGAAGGCCGGTATCCGTCCCTTTGGGGGAATGGATACCGGCCTTCGCCGTACGCGCGGTGGCGTCGGGGTGGTCCAGCCGTGATGCTGGAGCGGTGGTGACTCCTCCTCCCGGACGAATCCGGGCGGCTTCTCACTTGGGATCGCGATCCCTCATGAAGGCCAAGCCCTGACCTCTGCCCGAGGGCAGGCACCGAATGTACAACGGCTCGGCCTCGGTTCGGGCCGCTTTCGAGAGGATCGCATGGACGAGACGGAGTTCTGGGAGATCGTCGACCGTACCCGCGAGGCCGCCGAGGGCGACCCCGAGGAACACGCCGAGCTGCTCGTGGAGCGGCTGGCGCAGTTCGATCCGGATTCCGTCCTGGACTTCGCCCGGCACTTCGAGTCGCGGTACAACCGGGCGTACACCTGGGACCTGTGGGGCGCCGCGTGGGTGCTGCTCGACGGGGCGAGCGACGACGCGTTCGACTACTTCCGGTGCTGGCTGATCGGCCAGGGGCGCGAGGTCTTCGAGGGCGGGGTGCACGACCCCGACCACCTGGCGGAGCTCCTCGGGGAGTTCGACGAGGAGATCGACGGGGACGGCGAGGAGCTGGGGTACGCGGCCGACGAGGCCTACGAGCAGCTCACCGGGGCGGTCGCCCCGGACCTGGGCATCCCGCTGCAGGCGGCGGAGCCGGAGGGCACTCCGCTGGACTTCGAGAACGAAGCCGTGCTCGCGGAGCGCTTCCCCCGGCTGTGGGACCGCTTCAGAGGCTGACGCCACTGAAGCCTAGGCGTGCGTACCGCCGTCGATGCGGATCTCCGTGCCGGTGATGAACGCACCGTCCTCGGAGCCCAGCATGGCGACGACGCCGGCGACCGTCTGCGGGCCGGCGAAGCCCTGGCCGAGGGCCGGGGCGAGCTTGGCGAACAGGCTCCAGTCGGTGTCCTCGGGCAGGCCGGGGCCGTTGCCGGTGGTCATGCCGCTCTCGATGGAGCCGGGCGCGACGGCGACGAAGCGCAGGCCCTGCTTGCTGTACTCGGCGGCCAGCGCGTGGGTCATGGACTGGATGCCGCCCTTGCTGGCCGCGTAGGCGGACATGTAGGGGTGGGCGAAGCTCGCCGAGGTGGAGCTGAAGTTGACGACGACCGGCTGGTCGCCTTCCAGCAGCGCCGGGATCGACTCGCGGATGACCAGGAACGTACCGGTCAGGTTCACCGAGATGATCTTGTTCCAGAATTCGAGCGTGGTCTCGTGGGTGTGCGAGGAGCGCAGGATGCCCGCGGCGTTGACCAGTACGTCGAGCCCGCCGAGGGCGGCCACGGCGGCGGCTATGCCGGCCTTGACGGCGGCCTCGTCGGAGATGTCGAGCACCGAGGTGGTGAGGCGGTCGGCGCGACCCTCGGCGGCGGCCTGCTCGGCGGTGGTCTTGAGACCGGCTTCGTTGACGTCCACGGCATGGACGCGGCCGCCCTCGGAAAGGATGCGGTGGACGGTGGCCTGGCCGATGCCGGAGCCGCCGCCGGTGATGAGGACGCGACGTCCTTCGTAACGGTTCATGATGACGAGCGTACTCCCGTCATGACACGTTTTGCCACCCTGTCAAAGTGTGCAATCCCTCCTTGGGCTGAGGGTATTCTTCCCCCGTGAGATCCCCTCGTCCGTACGCTCCCCAGGCCGGCCCCGGAGCCCAGTCGCTGAACGAGCGCCGCAAGGCCGCCACCCAGCTCGACATCGCCCGCGCGGCCTGCGACCTCTTCGCCGAGCACGGCCCCGACGGCACGACCGCCGAGGACATCGCCCACCGCGCGGGTGTGGCGCTGCGCACTTTCTACCGCTACTTCCGCAACAAGCAGGAGGCCGTGGCCCCGCTGCTCGCGGGCGGCGGCGACGCCTGGCGCGCCCTGCTCGCCGAGGAGGACCCCGGCACCCCGCTCGCGGAGGCCCTGGAACGCGCGGTCACCCGCTCGCTCACCGAGCCCCAGGCCATCGAGGAGGGCCTGGAGGTGACCCGCGGGCTGCTGCGCGCCGCCGCGACCGACGAGGCCCTGCGCGCCGTCTGGTACCGGGTCAACCAGGACTCCGAGGAGAACCTGGTCCCCGTGGTCTCCCGCCTCGCCGGCCCGGACGCCGATCTCCTCTCCATCCGCCTCCTCGCGGCGGCGGCCACGGACGCGATCCGCATCGCCCTGGAACTCTGGTCGGCCACGGACGCCCCACCCTCGGGCCCCGGCTCCCCCGCCGAGCTCGCGGTCCGCTGCCTGCGCGACCTCACGGGCGCAATGCCCCTGCTCCGCCCTTCCGCCTGAGCAGACCGGGACCGGGGACCGCGGGCCCTGCCCCTGGCCACCCGCCCCGCCCCCGCCCGCCGTTACGCCCGGCGCAGTGCGGAGCGGCCCGCGAAGCGCGCCGAGTCGCCCAGCTCCTCCTCGATGCGGATCAGCTGGTTGTACTTGGCCGTGCGGTCGGAGCGGGAGAGCGAGCCGGTCTTGATCTGGCCGCAGCCGGTGGCCACCGCCAGGTCGGCGATGGTGGTGTCCTCCGTCTCGCCGGAGCGGTGCGACATGACGGCCGTCCAGCCCGCTTCGTGGGCCGTGGCCACCGTGGCCAGCGCCTCGGTCAGGGTGCCGATCTGGTTGACCTTGATCAGGACCGAGTTGCCGGCGCCGGTGGCGATGCCCTCGCGCAGCAGGGTCTCACTGGTGCAGAACAGGTCGTCGCCGGTGAGCTGGCAGCGGTCGCCGACGCGGGCGGTGAGCTCGCGCCAGCCGTCCCAGTCGTTCTCCGCCATCGGGTCCTCGATGGAGAGGATCGGGTAGGAGTCGATGAGCTTGACCAGGTAGTCGACGTTCTCGGAGGGGGTGCGGCGCACTCCCTCGCCCGCGTAGTCGTACACCCCGTCGCGGAAGAACTCCGAGGACGCCGGGTCCATGATCAGGCCGATGTCCGTGCCGGGGCGGTAGCCGGTGCGCTCGATGGCGGCCATGACGAAGTCGAGCGCCTCCTCGGCGGTGCGCAGCGCGGGCGCGAAGCCGCCCTCGTCGCCGACGCCCGTGGAGTGCCCGGCGGCCAGCAGGTCGCGGCGCAGGGTGTGGAAGACCTCGCTGCCCATGCGGACGGCTTCGGCGAAGGTGTCCGCGCCCACGGGCGCGATCATGAACTCCTGGAAGTCCAGCGGATTGTCGGCGTGGGCGCCGCCGTTGACGATGTTCATCATCGGCAGCGGCAGGAGGTGCGCGCCGGCGCCGCCGAGGTAGCGGTAGAGGGGCTGGCGGTGGGCCGCCGCGGCGGCCTTGGCGGCGGCGAGGGAGACGCCGAGGATCGCGTTGGCGCCGAGCCGGGACTTCGTGGCGGTGCCGTCGAGGGCGACCAGCGCGGCGTCGAGGCCCGCCTGGTCCGCCGCGTCCCGGCCGCGCACGGACGCCGCGATCTCCCCGTTGACGTGGGCCACCGCGCGGTCGACGCCCTTGCCGTGCCAGCGCGCGGAGTCCCCGTCGCGCAGTTCCACGGCCTCCCGGGCGCCGGTGGAGGCGCCGGAGGGGACGGCCGCGCGGCCGAGGGAGCCATCCGTGAGGACGACGTCGACCTCGACCGTGGGATTGCCCCGGCTGTCGATGATCCGGCGGGCGGTGACGGTCTCGATGGCGGCATCGGGGGTGGTGACTGCCTGTGCGGACATGGGAGGTCCTTCCCGTTGTCGTATGCCGTGGCCCTGGCTGCGACAGCGCTGGCGCTGAGCCCGACAAGCCAAACCCTACAGCAATGCTGCCCAGTTTTGCTGCTCAGTTTTGCTGTACAGCACTGCTGTGCAGGTCGGCCGTACAGCAATGCTGACCAACGGGTTAAAGTGCCCTATGCCCACCCCGGAAGCCGCCGCCATCGCCACCGAACTGCGCACCGCGATGGGCAAGCTCACCCGGCGCGTCAAACACGAGGACCACATCCCGCTGGGCCAGGCCGCCGTGCTCGGCGCACTCGACCGCAACGGCGCGATGACCACCAGCGACCTCGCCGCAGATCAGCGCGTACGCCCCCAGTCGATGGCCCGGGCGGTGGGGCTACTCATGGAACAGAGCCTGATCACGCGCCGGGCGCACCCCACGGACGGCCGCAAGTCGCTGGTCGAGCTGTCGGACGCGGGCCGGGGCGCCCTCGAAGCGGAACGCGGCCGCCGGGCCGGCTGGCTCGCGCAGGCCATCGAGGCCGAACTCGACGACGAGGAGCGGGCGCTGCTGGCGCGGAGCGCCGCCCTGCTGGAGCGGCTGGCCACGCGCTAGGTCGTCCCGGGCGGACGCCGCCCGCCCGGCCCCGACCCGGAAACGACGAAGCCCCGCCTTCTCCGAGGAGAGGGCGGGGCTTCGTCAGCGCGATTTAGAGGTCGAAGTAGAGCTCGAACTCGTGCGGGTGCGGGCGCAGGGCGATCGGGGCGATCTCGTGGGTGCGCTTGTAGTCGATCCAGGTCTCGATCAGGTCGGGGGTGAAGACACCGCCGGCCAGGAGGTACTCGTGGTCCTCCTCCAGGGCCTTGAGGACGTCCTCAAGGCTGGTCGGGACCTGCGGGACGCTCGCGTGCTCGTCCGGGGAGAGCTCGTAGAGGTCCTTGTCGATCGGCTCCATCGGCTCGATCTTGTTCTTGATGCCGTCGAGGCCGGCCAGCAGGAGGGCCGCGAACGCCAGGTACGGGTTCGAGGACGGGTCCGGGGCGCGGAACTCGACGCGCTTGGCCTTCGGGTTCGAGCCCGTGATCGGGATGCGCATGGCGGCCGAGCGGTTGCGCTGCGAGTACACCATGTTGACCGGCGCCTCGAAGCCCGGGACCAGGCGGTGGTAGGAGTTCACCGTCGGGTTGGTGAACGCCAGCAGCGACGGGGCGTGCTTGAGGATGCCGCCGATGTAGTAGCGCGCCATGTCCGACAGGCCCGCGTAGCCGGCCTCGTCGTAGAACAGCGGGTCGCCGTTGGCCCACAGCGACTGGTGCACGTGCATGCCCGAGCCGTTGTCGCCGAAGATCGGCTTCGGCATGAAGGTCGCGGTCTTGCCGTTGCGCCAGGCGACGTTCTTCACGATGTACTTGAAGAGCATCAGGTCGTCGGCCGCGGCGAGCAGCGTGTTGAACTTGTAGTTGATCTCGGCCTGGCCACCGGTGCCGACCTCGTGGTGCTGACGCTCGACCTGGAGGCCCTGGGCGTCCAGTTCGAGGGAGATCTCGGCGCGCAGGTCGGCGAAGTGGTCGACCGGGGCTACGGGGAAGTAACCACCCTTGTAGCGGACCTTGTAACCACGGTTGTTCTCCTCGGAGCCCGTGTTCCAGGCGCCGGCCTCGGAGTCGATGTGGTAGAAGCCCTCGTTCGCGGAGGTCGCGAAGCGCACGCTGTCGAACACGTAGAACTCGGCCTCGGGGCCGAAGAACGCGGTGTCGGCGATGCCGGTCGAGGCGAGGTACGCCTCGGCCTTCTTCGCGATGTTGCGCGGGTCACGGCTGTAGGCCTCGCCCGTGATCGGGTCATGGATGAAGAAGTTGATGTTGAGCGTCTTGTCCTTGCGGAACGGGTCCAGGCGCGCGGTGGTGATGTCGGCGCGCAGCGCCATGTCGGACTCGTGGATCGCCTGGAAGCCGCGGATCGAGGAGCCGTCGAAGGCCAGCTCCTCGTTCGGGTCGAACGCCCGCCCCGGGATGGTGAAGTGCTGCATGACACCAGGCAGGTCGCAGAAGCGGACGTCAACGAACTTGACGTCGTTCTCCTCGATGTACTGCTTCACTTCGTCGGCGTTCTTGAACATCCAACTCCTCCTACTCCCGACCCCGGGGCAGGGGCGGGCTTTATAGCTAGTGGTGCGTCAGTGCGGTGCCGCACGCTGACCCGACCATAAGCAGACGGGGTTTCCCAAGCATGACCCATTTGTTTCGCACAAGTTAACCAGGGTCCCGGCGGAACCGCGTGAAGCGGCACAGGTACCGTGTTCGGGTGGACAAGAGGCAAGCAATCGGATCCTGGCTCTCCGGCCCCCGCGAGGCCGCCGAGGAGATGGGTGTCGACTTCGGATACCCCGGCAAGCAGCTCGGCCTGCCACAGCAGGGGCCCGGCTCCGTGGCCCGTTTCGGGCGCCGCTTCGGGGCCCTGGTCATCGACTGGCTGGCCTGCCAGCTGATCGCATACGGCCTGATCACAGGCCGCGACTGGACCGGCGCCGGCAACTGGACGCTGGCGCTCTTCGTGGTCCTGAGCATCCTGACCATCGCCACCGTGGGCTTTACCCCCGGGAAGCGGATCCTTGGCCTCCGGGTCATCTCGCAGGACGGCGGCCCCCTCGGCATCGGCCGCGTGGTGCTGCGCACCGTACTGCTCGCCCTGGTGATCCCGGCCCTGGTCTGGGACCGCGACGGCCGCGGGCTGCACGACCGCCTGAGCCGCGCCGTCCAGGTCCGGATCTGAGACAGGACGCGCAACGCGCGATACAACTACGCACGGGGGGGGGGGGGGGGCGGCGGCGGGGGGCCGGGCGGCGAGGGGGTTGGAGAAGATGAGAGAGTCGCACGCTGAGC
>NZ_JBHYVM010000010.1:140995-213675 GCF_042750105.1 Streptomyces sp. NPDC059443
CCCATCAACCCCCCCCGCGGGCACCCGCGCTGCGTCCCGGTCGCGGGGGCGCGGGGTGGTGTATACGAGACCGGCCCGCGGCTCGGGGCGCCCGTGCGTAGTTGTATACGAAAAGCTGGTCAGCGCATCTTTCCGCCGCGCGGCATGCGCATCCCCTTGGGCATCGGGCCCTTCGGGATCGGCATGTTGCTCAGCAAGTCGCCCATGGCCCGAAGCTTGTCGTTGACCTGGGTGATCTGGGGGCCCGAGAGCACGCGGGGCAGCTTCAGCAGGGTCGTACGGACCTTCTTGAGCGCCACCTCGCCCTCACCGGTACCCACGATGAAGTCGTGGACCGGGATCTCGGGCATGATCCGGGACAGCTTCTTCTTCTCGTTCGCGAGCAGCGCCTTGACCCGGTTCGGGTTGCCCTCGCCGATCAGGACCACGCCGGCCTTGCCGACGGCCCGGTGAACGATGTCCTGCTGCTTGCTCATCGCGACGGCGGGGGTGGTGCTCCAACCCCTGCCCACGTTGTCCAGTACGGCCGCGGCCGCACCCGGCTGTCCCTCCATCTGCCCGAAGGCAGCGCTCTCGGCCCGTCGCCCGAAGATGATCGCCATCGCCAGGAACGCCACCAGGAAGCCCAGAATGCCCAGGTAGACCGGGTGGCCGATCAGGAAGCCGATCGCAAGAAAGACACCGAAGGTGACGATTCCCACGCCCGCGACGATCAGACCGACCTTCGGGTCGGCCTTGCGCGTCATCTTGTACGTCAGGGCGATCTGCTTCAGTCGCCCGGGGTTCGCAGCAGTCTCTGCGTTTGACTTCCTCGCCATGAAGCGAAGTTTACGTGGCCTTCTCGGTCCGGGTCGCAGCGGCCTCGAGTACGTGCTCGGTTTCGACCCGGTCCTTGGCCCTGCGGCGGTCTTCGAGCACCGCGGTCCAGGCGTTGCGGCGGGCGCCGCTCATGAGCAGCGACTCGATGCCCCGGAAGGCGTCGGTGAAGGACGGGATGGCGATGGCGCGTACGGGCGCGGCCTGCATGATGTCGATCCCTTTCACGGAGCTCACATCGGGCGTGCGGAGCGTTGCGTGGAACGTCGTGCGAACGGCGTGCGCACCGGCGCGTACGCGGTGGCGTGCGCGGTGCGTCGAACAATCGTCACTGATTGGTGTTACCAGGGCGTGACTGGCTGGTCAAACAGTGATGAAACATTTACGCGGCCCGCCGGACTCTTCCTTGAAAGAGCCTAGGGGCCGCGTCGATGCGGTGTTACCTGTCAGTAAGGATTTGTGCGCGAGTTCACACGGTCGCGCGCTTCTCCATCGCCTGCTGGTAAAGGCGGCCGGCGCGGTACGAGGAGCGCACCAGCGGTCCGGACATCACACCGGAGAAACCGATGTCCTCGGCCTCCTTCGCCAGCTCCACGAACTCGGCCGGCTTCACCCAGCGCTCCACGGGGTGGTGCCGCGACGAGGGCCGCAGGTACTGGGTGATGGTGATGAGCTCGCAGCCCGCCTCGTGGAGGTCGCGCAGCGCCTGGCTGACTTCCTCGCGCTCCTCGCCCATGCCGAGGATCAGGTTGGACTTGGTCACCAGGCCGTACGCCCGCGCCCGGGTGATGACGTCCAGCGAGCGCTCGTAGCGGAAGCCGGGGCGGATCCGCTTGAAGATCCGCGGCACCGTCTCGATGTTGTGCGCGAACACCTCGGGGCGGGAGGCGAAGACCTCTTCCAGCAGCTCCGGGACCGCGTTGAAGTCCGGGGCGAGCAGCTCGACCTTGGTCTGCCCGGCCGCGCGCTCCGCCGTCTGCTGGTGGATCTGGCGCACGGTCTCCGCGTACAGCCAGGCGCCGCCGTCCGCCAGGTCGTCGCGCGCGACGCCCGTGATGGTGGCGTAGTTCAGGTCCATGGTGACGACCGACTCGCCCACGCGGCGCGGCTCGTCCCGGTCCAGCGCCTCGGGCTTGCCCGTGTCGATCTGGCAGAAGTCGCAGCGCCGGGTGCACTGGTCGCCACCGATGAGGAAGGTGGCCTCGCGGTCCTCCCAGCATTCGTAAATGTTCGGACAACCGGCTTCCTGGCACACCGTGTGCAGTCCTTCGCCCTTCACCAGGGCCTGCATCTTGGTGTACTCGGGACCCATCTTCGCCCGGGTCTTGATCCACTCGGGCTTGCGCTCGATGGGCGTCTGGGCGTTACGGACCTCCAGGCGCAGCATCTTGCGTCCGTCGGGTGCGACTGCGGACACGACCGGCTCCCTGTGACTTCGATTCTTCGGCGCCCACCAGGGTACGCCCGTAATTCGTACGTTCTTACGTCGGCCAACCTGCGGGCGGGCCGGCCCATTCCCCCGGGGGACCGGGCCGCGGCTAGCCGGCGGCCGGCTCTATCTCGCGGGGCCGCAGCTCCGCGTGGACCAGTACGTCGTTCAGGTGGCGTTCGATCACCGGCAGCACCTCGGCGATGGTGATCTCGCGCCCGAGCTCGTACGAGAGCGAGGTCACACCGGCGTCGCGGATGCCGCAGGGCACGATCCGGTCGAACCAGGTGTTGTCGGGGTTCACGTTGATCGCGAACCCGTGCATCGTGACGCCCTTGGCGACCCGGATGCCGATGGCGGCGAGCTTGCGGTCCTCGCGGCGCTGGCCGGCGTTGGACGGGGCGTACTCGGGGCCGTTCAGGCGCGGGTCGAACTCCTCGTCCGCCAGCCGGGGGTCGAAGTCGAGGGAGAGCCCGCCGATCTTCGGACGGTCCTCCACCGGGTCGCCGAGCACCCAGACCCCGCTGCGCCCTTCGACGCGGGTGGTCTCCAGGCCGAACTCGGCGGCCGTGCGGATCAGCGCCTCCTCCAGGCGGCGGACGTGGGCGACCACGTCCACCGGGCGGGGCAGCTTCATGATCGGGTAGCCGACCAGCTGGCCCGGCCCGTGCCAGGTGATCTTGCCGCCGCGGTCCACGTCCACGACGGGCGTGCCGTCGAGCGGCCGCTCGCTGTCGGCGGTGCGCCGGCCGGCGGTGTAGACCGGCTGGTGCTCCAGCAGCAGGCAGGTGTCCGCGATCTCGTCCGCGAAGCGGGCGGCGTGCACCCGGCGCTGTTCTTCCCACGCCACCGTGTACTCGACGGCTTCCGCTCCGAAGCCCAGATGGACAAACCCAAGCTCAGCCACCGCGGCGCCTCCTCGTTGAACCTGCCGACGAACTTGCTGTGTGCACGTATCGCACCAGGCAAGGGTACGGCGGCCCGTGCGCGCCCCGTCAGCCGCCCGTCGCGGGCTCCGCGAAAGGCCCCGGCAGCGGCCCCGGCGGCGTCTCCGGCAGAGGATCCGGCAGCGGCTCCGGCGGCGGCCCCGGCAGCTGTCTCGGCCGCCTGCGCCCCTTCGGCGGCCGGTCCGGGTCCTCGTCCGCCCGGGGCAGCCGCCGGTGCCCCTCGGAGTGGTCGTTGACCCAGCCGCAGACCCCGCACGCGTAGCGCCCGTCGAGACCCGCGATGTACGTCCCGCACCGCCGGCACTCCGCCTCGGTCAGCTCGGGCGCGGCCAGCTCGGGGACGGGCAGCGGGGCCGTGGCGGAATCCGCTTGGTCCTCGCAGCGCTCGGGGGGCTGCTCCCCGGTGGTCCGGCGGGTCATGGGCCGCAGCGTACGCGGGTGGAGGGGGTCGGTCCGTAAAGAGCCCTACCCGTTCTCCACACGATCGGATGAATGTGGGGCAGAGAGGGCGGTGTGGGTCAAGTTCGCCGCTACATTCACGCCGTTCAGAGGGCCGGTACTCCGGTCCATCACGTCAGGAAACCGTGGAGCTGATGACGGAACGACCTGCCCAGCGTGTCCCCAACCGGCAGCTGGCGGCACTGATCGCCGAGGCCGGTTTCTCCAACGCCGGACTCGCCCGCCGCGTCGATCAGCTCGGTCTGGAGCACGGTCTCGATCTGCGGTACGACAAGACCTCCGTGACCCGCTGGCTGCGCGGGCAGCAGCCGCGCGGTACGACCCCGGCGCTGATCGCGGAGGTGTTCACCCGGCGCCTCGGGCGGCGGCTGTCGGCCCAGGACCTGGGGCTGGACGCGTGCGCCCCCGTCTACGCCGGGCTGGAGTTCGCGGCCACCCCCGAGGAGGCCGTGGACATCGCCAGCGGGCTGTGGCGCAAGGACTCCGGCTCGCACGCCGAGCTGCGCAAGATCGCCTTCACCCCGGCCGGGCTGGTGGTGCCCAGCCGGGACTGGCTCATCGGGCGGGCCGACGAGCGGGTCGGCCGGGGGGCGGAACAGGCCGCCGCCCGCGTCCCTGAGCAAGGCCGTCCTGAGCAAGGCCGTCCCGAGCAGGGCCGTCCCGTACCGGTCCGGGCCTCGGTGCCCCGGCAGCGGCAGATCGACCGCGGGCCCGGACAGCGGGTCACGGGCGGGGACATCGCGGCGCTCAGGTCGGTGAGCGAGCTGTTCCGCACCCTGGACCACGCCTACGGAGGCGGCCATGCCCGCCAGGCCCTGGTGCGCTACCTGGAGCACGAGGCGGAGCCGATGCTCCGCGGGACCTACGGGGAGACCACCGGGCGGCGGCTGTTCTCGGCCGCCGCCGACCTGACCCGGCTCGCGGGCTGGACCTCGTACGACATCGCCGCGCACGGGCTCGCCCAGCGGTACTTCGTGCAGGCGCTGCGCCTCGCCCAGGCCGCCGCGGACCGGCCCTACGGGGCGTACGTGCTGGTCACCATGAGCCGGCAGGCGGTCTACCTCGGCCACGGCCGGGAGGCGGTGCAGCTGGCCCGGGTGGCCCAGCAGGGCGTCGGCTCGGGCCCGCCGCCGGTGGTGCAGGCGCTGCTGCACTCGGCGGAGGCCCGCGGGCACGCGGTGCTCGGCGAGGTCAGGGCGGCGACGGCCTCCCTGGTGCGGGCCGAGCGGGCGCTGGGCGCGGCCCGGCCGGGTGACGACGTGCCGCACTGGGCCCGGTCCTACGACGAGGGGCAGCTGGCGGACGAGTTCGGGCACTGCCACCGGGACCTCCAGCAGTACCGGGCCTCGGCGCAGCACGCGGAGCGCTCGCTCCAGCTGCGGGCACCGGGGTACGCGCGCTCGCGGCTGTTCTGCCGGGTGGTGCTGGCCACGGCGCGGCTGGGGCTGGGCGAGCTGGACCAGGCGTGCGCGCTGGGCGCGGAGGCGGCGCAGCAGGCGATGGAGATGCGGTCGGTGCGGGCGGTGGAGTACGTACGGGACTTCGAGCGCCGGCTGGAGCCGTACCGGGACGCGTCGGCCGTGCGGACGTACCGGGACCGGGTCGCGGCGCTGTCGTAGCCGCGGCCCGGTCCCGGAGAGGCGGTTCCCTCAGGCCGCCACCGGAAGCAGGGCTTCCGGGGCGGCCGGGAGCGGGATGCCGAAGTCCTTCAGGAGGGCTCCGGCGGCGCGGCGCGCCGAACGCAGGGCGCCCTCGACGGTGTTGGTGTCCCGGTGGTCGCCGCACACGTAGAGCCCGGCGAGGACCCGGACCGGGCGGCGCGTGTCCTGCGGCGGGGGCATGGCGGGGACGGCCTCGGGGGTGTGGTGGACGGCGAGGAGCTCCCACTCCCGGGTCGAGGTCTCGTAGAGCCGGGCCAGGCGCGAGGCGACCGTACGCGTGGGCGGCGGGGGGCCGAGCACGGTGGTGGTGACCAGGCTGCGGCCGGCGGGGGCGCGCGTCGGGTCGACGGCGCTCATCACGGCGGTGTGGGCGACGGGCCACTTGGGGTCGCCGTCCAGGAGCAGCGAGCCGTCCCGGGGCAGGGTCCCGGTGGTGGCGTGGTGGATGACCGTCACCTCGTGGAAGCCGGGCACGCGCAGCCCCGGGAGCAGTTCGGCGGCGGCCCGGGCCCCGGTGGCCAGGACGGCGGAGCGGCAGCTGAAGTCCCCGTGCCCCTCGGTGGTGACGAGGTTGGTGGCCACCGACCGGACCCGGACCCCGGTGCGTACGGTGCCGGGCGGCAGCGCGGCGGCGAGCAGTCCGGGCAGGGTGGCGGCGCCGCCCTCGGGCACGGCGAGGCGGCCGCGGGCGAAGGTGCGCAGGGCGAGGTCGGCGACGCGGCTGGAGGTGGCGAGCGCGGGGTCGCGCAGGAGCGCGGCGAGGAGCGGGCGCAGCGCCGTACCGAGGCTCCGGGAGCTCAGGGCGGCTTGCGCGGTGCGCTCCGGGCGGGCGAGGAGGCGTTCCTCTGGCTGCGCGGCGAGGCGGCCGAGGGCGGCGCCGATCCGGGCTTGGTCGAGGGAGCCGCTGGTCAGGGCGCGGGCGGGGGTGAGTGCGCCGGCGTGCAGGATCCTGCCGTCGGTGTGGATGAGGGCGCCGGGTGCGAAGGGCCGCAGGACCAGGCCCTCCAGGCCGGGGGTGCGGGCCGGCTCGGCGTAGGCGGTGTTGAGCAACTGGCCGACCCGGTCGAGCCGGAAGCCGTCCACGGTCTCGGTGGCCATCCGTCCCCCGGGGTCGTCCGCGCCCTCCAGGACGATGACCGTGACCCCGGCCGCGATCAGGTGGTGCGCGGCCGCGAGTCCGGAGACTCCGGCTCCTACGATGACCACGTCCGCATGGTGTGCGTGTGCGCTGTTGAGCACGTGCCCCTCCCCGAGGTCGGCCCGGCTGTGTGGGAATCCTCCTTCCCCCAACCGGCTCCAGCGGAACCCGAGTTTGCCGTGCTATTGCGAGCGAAGCGGTCAACTACGGTCGCACGGCGGTCGCATTCGGCTCACGTACGGTCGCACGCGGGCGCCGGACGCTCCCCCCGAGGACCCCGCACCCGCCTAGCTCTCCAGCGCCGCCCTGATCGACTCGTCGATCCCCGGGTACCGGAAGACGAAGCCGGACTCCAGCAGCCGGGCGGGGCGCACCCGCTGACTGCCCAGCACGTCCTGGGCGAACTCGCCGAGCACGAGGCGCATGGCCGGAGCCGGCACGGCGAACACCGCCGGACGGTGCAGGGCCCGGCCCATCGCGGCCGTGACCTCGCGGTTGGTCAGGGGCTCGGGGGCGGTCAGGTTCACCGGGCCGGTCATCGCCGGGTTGTCGATGACGTACCGCAGGGCGGCGAGCTCGTCGTACATCGAGATGTGCGACCAGTACTGGCGGCCGTTGCCGAGCCGGCCGCCGATCCCGGCCTTGAAGATCGGGAAGAGCTTGCCCCAGGCCCCGCCCTCGGCCGCGACGACCAGCCCGGTACGGGCGAACACCGTCCGGACGCCGGCGTCCAGCGCGGGGGCGGCGGCCGCCTCCCACGCGATGCACACCTCGGGGAGGAAGCCCTCTCCCGCCGGGGCGCTCTCGTCGACGGCCCGGTCGCCCGTATCGCCGTAGTAGCCGATGGCGGTCCCGCAGACGAACACCTCGGGCGGCTCGGCCATGGCGGCGACGGCACGCGCCATGGCGTCCGTGCCGTTGACCCGGCTGTCGCGGATCTCCCGCTTGTACGCGTCCGTCCACCGGTGGTCTCCAACCCCGGCTCCGGCGAGGTGCACGACGGCTTGGCAGCCGGTGAGTCCGGCGGGATCGACGTAGCCGGCGGCCGGATCCCACCGCGCCTCGTCGGAGGTCGCGGCCGCCCGCCGCACGAAGCGGACGACCTCGTGCCCGTCGGCCTTCAAGGACCGCCCGAGGGCGCTGCCGATGAGCCCGGTGGCACCGGTGATCGCGATACGCATGCCCTCATCTTGGCAGCCGCGGCCGCGGGGCGGCCCTGCGGTGGCGCCGCGCCGCGCGGCTCCGCTCCCGGGGGCCAGCCCCCGGCCCCCCGCGCCTCAAACGCCGGCGAGGCTTGATTTGCCTCCGGCGGCGCCTCAAACGCCGGCGGGGCTGGATTTTGCCCGGCGGGGCAATCCAGTCCCGCCCCCATTCACGTGCAGGCTGACGCCGGCCAATTCCAGCCTCGCCGGCGTTTGAGGCGCGGGTCTGGGCGGAGCCCAGGGAACGGTGGAAGGGCGGGTAGGGGACGAGCCCCGCAGGGCCGACCACCCGCGCCAGGCCACCTGGCCCCGCGGCCAGGCGACGGCGGCGGCACCCCGCCCGTGTCAGGATGAGGCTCCGCCCAGCCAGGTGCCGACCGCGTAGGTCACGGCCATCGCCAGCGCGCCCCCGGCAACGTTCCGCAGGACCGCGCGAGCCACCGCCGCCCCGCCCAGCCGTGCGCTGAGCACCCCGCACAGGGTCAGCGCCACCAGCACCGCCGCCACCGTCACCGGCACCCGCCCCGACGGCCCCGGCAGGACGATCGCCAGGAGCGGCAGCAGCGCCCCCACCGTGAAGGCCACCAGGCTCGCCAGTGCCGCGTGCCACGGATTGGCCAGTTCGTCGGGGTTGATCCCCAGCTCCACGCGCGCATGCGCCCGCAGCGCGTCCCGTTCCGTCAGCTGCTCCGCGGCCTCGCGCGCCACCGCCCCGCTCAGCCCCCGCTGCACCAGGAGCCCGGTCAGCTCCTCCAGCTCCTCCTCCGGGGACTCCGCCAACTCCCGCCGCTCCAGCTCCAGCGCCGCCTTCTCGGAGTCCCGCTGGGAGCTGACCGACACGTACTCCCCCGCCGCCATCGACAGCGCGCCCGCCAGCAGCCCCGCGACGCCCGCCGCGAGGATCGCCGACCGCGAGGTCGTGGCCCCGGCGACGCCGACCACCAGGCCCGCCGTGGAGATGATCCCGTCGTTCGCGCCGAGCACCCCCGCGCGCAGCCAGTTCAGCCGCGTGCTGATCGCCGCGCTCTGCGTGCCTCCGTCAACGCTCGCCCCGCCCTCGGGGGCCGCGCCACCGTCCGTCGTTTCCGTCACGCCCCCACTGTCGTGGCCACCGCCGCGCGGGGCCACCCGGCGTGCGCGCCTTCCGTGCCGGTACCAGGGTGGAGGGGTGAGACGCGTACGCGAGGAGCCGGGCTGGCTGCGCGGGGCGCCGCCGCCGCGCTGGGCCCGGCTCGCGCCCGCGGTGGCGCTGTTCGTGCTGGTCTGCGCCCAGCGCATCACCCCGGGCGATGTCGAATTCGGCTACTTCCTGGCCGGGCTCCCCCCGGTCGCCGCCTTCGCGTACGGTGCCGCCGGCACCGCCGTCTTCGCCGGGGTGGTGCTCGTACTCCTCGGCCTGCCCGCCATCGGCATCGCGCACCCCCGCGGCTCCGACCTCGCCACCGTCGCCGCGATCGGCCTGCTGAGCGTGGTGGTCGCCTGGGTCCGAAAACGTCGTGACGCCCAGCTGATCAACGTCCGGACCGTCGCCGAGGCCGCCCAGCTGGCGGTGCTGCCGCCCGTCCCCGGGCGGGTCGGCCAGGTCCGCTGCTCCGGTCTCTACCGGGCGGCCCAGCGCGGCACCCTGGTGGGCGGCGACCTCTACGACGTCCGGGTCGGCCCCTTCGGCGTGCGCGCGGTGGTCGGCGACGTCCAGGGCCACGGTCTCGCCGCCGTCGGCACGGTGGCCTCGCTGCTCGGCGCCTTCCGCGAGGGGGTCCTGGACGACGCGGAGCTCGCGGCCGTGGCGGCCCGGCTGGACCGGCGGCTGCTGGCGGACGCGGCGTCCTCGGCGGTGGAGCACGCGGAGCTGTTCGCGACGGCGGTGCTGCTGGAGTTCCCGCCGGGGCTGGGCCTCGTACGGATCATGTCGTGCGGGCATCCCCCGCCCCTGCTGCTACGGGGCTTCGTGGTCTCGGAGCTCGACGTGGAGCCGGGCCCCCCGCTCGGCCTCGGGCTGGCCGGTCCGGCCCCGGCGCAGCCCACCGAGCTCCCGGTCCGGCCCGAGGACCGGGTCCTGCTGTACACGGACGGGGTGACGGAGGCCCGCGACGCGGCGGGCAACTTCTACCCGCTGGCCGCGCGGGTCCCCGTACTCGCGACGGACCCGGCGGGGCTGGCGCGGGCGGTGTGGCGGGACCTGGCCTCCTTCACCGGGGGCGGACCGCGCGACGACGTGGCGCTGCTGGTGCTGTCACCGGACGGGAACCCCGCCGGAGGCGACGCGCACCGTCCGCCGTGACGGCCACCCGTTCGGGCCATTCACCCTGTGCCGGTGTGCCGGTGTGCCGGTGTGCCGGTGTGCCGGTGCGCCGGTGCGCCGGTGCGCCGGTGTTTCGCCCGAGGCGGGCCGGGGCGACGGCTCGCGCCGCCGCTCCCGACCCGCCCGCCCTGCCTGCCCTGCCGACCCCGCCCGCCCCGCTGCCTACGCGGCTTCGCGGATGAAGGAACGGACCAGCTTGCAGGTGACGTTGGACGGCCGGTGGATGCCCGTCCGGACGGCCATCGCGCGGATCTTGCGGTTGGTGGCGCGCCGGACGTCATAGGTGCCCGAGTCGAGCAGGGATATCGCCAGCCGCATCGCCTTCAGCCGCCGGTTGTGGCTCTCGTACCACTCGCGCGGCAGCCCCGCCGGCAGCGGCTTCTTCTTGACGGTCTCGACGGTGCGCGTGACCGTACCCCTCGTAGTGGCAGTGGCAGTGGCCATCTACAGCCTCCCAAACGGTAGTTGGCGTCCTGTCGTTCTCCCTCGATTTTACCGGGGACCACTGACAAAGGACCTGGCCAGGCGCCGCCTCCCCCCGGCATCTCGTTAGGCTTCGGAGCATGGAGATCTGGATCAATCCGGCCTGTTCGAAGTGCCGCAGCGCGTTGACCCTGCTGGACGCGGAGGGCGCCGAGTACACCGTCCGCCGCTACCTGGAGGACGTACCTTCCGAGACCGAAATTCGCGAGGTCCTGGGCCGTCTGGGCCTGGAGCCGTGGGACATCACCCGCACCTCGGACCCGCTCGCCAAGGAGACCGGTGTACGCGACCTCCCGCGCGAGGAGACCGAAGCGGCCCGGCAGCTCTGGATCAGCCACCTGGCGGCGCACCCGAAGCTGATCCAGCGCCCGATCATCACCGCCGAGGACGGCACGGCGGTGGTGGCCCGTTCGGAGGAGGCGGTCCGGGAGGCGCTGTCGCGCAAGGGATAGCCGGGACGGGAGACCAGACCCCACCGCTCACACGGACCCCACCCCTTACCCCCTACGCTTGCCGAGGTCAGCCCAAACGGGGATGAATCAGACCCAAGGACCGCCCTCCGTGACCGAGCAGTCTCCGGAAACCCCCGAAGCGCCCCTCCTCCCCCCGCCCCGCCGGAACGCCGACTGGATGTTCGGCGGGGTGTACGGGACGGTCCTCGCGTCCGGGCTGCTCGCCGCGCTCGACCAGAAGAACGCGGAGTTCACCCCCTTCTACGACGCCAACTGGGTCCTCGTCACCGCCGCCACCGCCGCGCTCGCGCACGGGTACTCGCACCACATGGCCACCCACCAGCCCGGTTCCGCCGGGCACCGGTGGCGGCTGCTCGGGCGGGCGCTGTGGAACGAGTGGCCGATGATCGCGGCCACCCTTCCCACCGTCCTGCTGCTGTTCGTCACCGGGCTCACCGGCTGGGACTCGCACGGGGTCACCGCGATCGGGCTCGGCCTGAACACGGCGCTGCTGTTCGCCTGGGGCTGCTTCGTGGCCCTGCGGGTCGGCTACAAGCTCGGCTCCGCCCTCCTGATCGGCGTCGCCGACGCCACGATCGGGCTGGCCATCATCGTGGCCAACGCCCTCATCAAATGACGCCCTGATCAAGTAGGGGTCAGGAGGGGAGCTGTCCCTCCGCCTCCGCCAGGATCTCCGTCAGCCGTGCTCCGAACTCCGCCCCCCGGGTGTCCGGCACCCCGGTGCGGGCGGCCGTGAGCAGCGCGTCCAGGGCCCGGCCGTAGGCGCCCGGGACGTTGCTCCACTCCGGGAGCCCGAAGACGCCCTCGGCCCCGCGCAGTTCCAGGCCCACTCCGGCGGCGGCGCGCGGGGAGCTCAGGCTCAGGACGGCGGTGCTGGCCGCACCGGAGGTGTGGCGCAGGGCCAGCTGGACCACGTCGGACGGGCCGCGGGTGGCGCTGACCGAGGTGACGTCGCCGAGGACGGGGATGAGTACGGACAGGGCGTGCGGACCCACGTCCCACAGCCCGCCCTTGGCCTTGCGCCAGGGCGAGTCGGCGTAGGCGCTGGGCTCGCCGTCGGGCGGGAAGACCGCGCCGAGCCAGTGGGCGGCCGCGGTGAACCAGCCCGAGCGCTCCGCCTGCTGCTCCACCCAGCCGGCGGTCGGCTCGGCGAAGCGGAGGGTCAGGAAGACGACGGAGGCGACCCGGTGTTCGACCACGGCGTCGGCGACGGCACGGGCGTCGGCCGCGGTCGTCGCGACGGGCTTGTCGAGCAGCAGGTGGCATCCGGCGGCCGCCGCGCGCACCGCGAGCGGGGCCTGCACGTCGGGCGGCAGGGCGAAGGCCACGGCGTCGCAGTCGGCGAACAGCGCGTCGGGGTCTTCGTACACCTTCACGCCGTACCGGCGCGCCAGCTCGGCCGCGGCTTCGGGCCGCCGGCCCCAGACTCCGGCGAACTCGGAGCCGGGGTGCGCGGCGAGGGCGGGGGCGTGGGTGCGGTGGGCCCACGGGCCGGTCCCCAGCAGTCCGACACGGGGGCGCGGTCCGGAAGCGGCCGCTGCGGCACCGTCTTCGGCGGACTTCAAATCGTACGAAATGCTCACCTGGTCAGTCTGCCCCACCCGGACGGGTGCCCCGCGGTCAACCCGCACAGCCGCGCCCACCTGCGGCGTAAACCTCGGTAACACGGGGTTCACACACGGGCAACGGAAGAGAAATCGCGAGGGGGCACGCTGCGGTCACAGCGCAGTTCGAACTGCGCCGCAGAACGAATTCGCAGCACGCGAACCGCAGGACGCAACGCAGCACCCGCAGAGTCTGCGCCGGAGCGACGCACCGAAGGATGGGGCCCGTGAGCTACAAGGCTGAGTACATCTGGATCGACGGAACCGAGCCGACGGCGAAGCTGCGCTCCAAGACCAGGATCCTGGCGGACGGCGACGCGCTGCCGATCTGGGGCTTCGACGGTTCGAGCACCAACCAGGCCGAGGGCCACGCCTCCGACCGCGTCCTCAACCCGGTGTTCTCCTGCCCGGACCCGATCCGCGGCGGCGACCACGTCCTCGTCCTGTGCGAGGTCCTGAACATCGACATGACCCCCCACGAGTCGAACACCCGCGCGCAGCTGCGTCCGATCGCCGAGAAGTTCGCGGCCCAGGCCCCGATCTTCGGCATCGAGCAGGAGTACACCTTCTTCGACGGGGCCCGCCCGCTCGGCTTCCCGGTCAACGGCTTCCCGGCCGCGCAGGGCGGCTACTACTGCGGTGTCGGCTCGGACGAGATCTTCGGCCGCGAGATCGTCGAGAAGCACCTGGACCACTGCCTCGCGGCGGGCCTGGCGATCTCCGGCATCAACGCCGAGGTCATGCCCGGCCAGTGGGAGTTCCAGGTCGGCCCGGTCGGCCCGCTGGAGGTCTCCGACCAGCTGTGGATCGCGCGCTGGCTGCTCTACCGCACCGCCGAGGACTTCAACGTCTCCGCGACGCTGAACCCGAAGCCTGTCAAGGGCGACTGGAACGGCGCGGGCGCGCACACCAACTTCTCCACGAAGGCGATGCGCGAGAGCTACCCGGCGATCATCTCCGCGTGCGAGTCGCTGGGCGAGGGCAGCAAGCCCCTCGACCACGTCAAGAACTACGGGGCGGGCATCGACGAGCGCCTGACGGGCCTGCACGAGACCGCCCCGTGGAACGAGTTCAGCTACGGCGTCTCCGACCGCGGCGCCTCCGTCCGCATCCCGTGGCAGGTGGAGAAGGACGGCAAGGGCTACATCGAGGACCGCCGCCCGAACGCGAACGTGGACCCGTACGTGGTCACCCGCCTCATCACGGACACCTGCTGCACCGCCCTGGAGAAGGACGGCCTGGTCTAACCCCCAGCCTCCACCCCGCACGCCCCACCGCCCGCCGAGCCCCCCGTGGCCCGGCGGGCGTTGTCATGAAGGCTCGCCGTCGTGTGGGACGGATCCGCCCGCGATGCGATACGGGTGACCGGGCTGGACTGGCGGAAGCGGCTGACCGGGTGAGGTTTTGTCAGGATTGCTACGGTCCATTCACGAGGTGATCGCGGAATATGAGATTCCGATCCATGGGGTGAGACGGGGCCTGCGGTGGCGGCCGTACATCTGCTTGAATGGGGCCATGGCCAGCCACTCGCACACCTCGATCGGTCGCACCGACCTCGAACCGTTCTGGCCTTCCCGTCAGGATCACGATTTCGACCGGGTGTGTTGCCGCGCGAAGAACGCGCCGGCCCTCTAAAACCTCCGGGACCTCCTCACCGACCTCTCCCGAGGCCTTCGGTCTGCGCGGTACGACAAAGACGACGCCTGCACGTATGCACGTACGTCTCCTGCCGACCACTCCGCGTGAAAGAGCTGACCACTCATGGCAAACACCCGTTCCTTCGCCTCCGCCGCCTCCACCGCGACCGCACCCCTGACCTACCCGGCCTTCCCCCCCAGTCCGCGCCACCGCCTGCGGTCCGTGGACCGGGACGAGGTGGCCCGGGTCGTGGAGTTCCTCCCGCCCGGTGCCACCTGGCTGCCGGCTCCTCAGCACACCCTGCCCAACCTGCCGGGCCAGCCGCCGATGGTCGGCTACCTGGTCCTCGTACCCGCCGATCAGCAGCCACCGATCGCCTTCGCCCCCCAGTCCGTTCCCGCCGCCCAGGCCGGCGGCCCCGAGGGCGCGGCCGTCACCGGGGACGCCCTGGTCCGCATCGACCCGGCGCAGCGCACCGCCGAGGTGGACGGCCAGGTCCTGGACCTGACCTACCTGGAGTTCGAGCTGCTGGCCCACCTGGTCGCTCACCCGCACCGGGTGCACAGCCGGGACCAGTTGGTGACCACCGTCTGGGGGTACGGCCACGTGGGCGACGGCCGCACCGTCGACGTCCACGTCGCCCGGCTGCGCCGCAAGCTCGGCGCGGCCCATCGCGGCGCGATCCAGACCGTGCGCCGGGTGGGGTACAAGTACGCCCCCTGAGCTCCCGCATGACCTCCGGCCGACGAGGCATGCCTTATGACGGGTGGGCCCGTACTCACGAGGGGGAGTACGGGCCCACGCGCATGCCCGAGCGCTAGGACGGGCTGGAGGCGCTAGACCGTCCGCGAACGGCGGCGCGCAGCGGCGAAGCCCAGCAGCAGGTCCACCGCCAGGAACGCCACCAGGCTGATCCCGAGCAGCGGCAGGAACCAGCCCACGACGGCCGTCGCCGCGGCCAGCGGCAGCAGCAGCGCCACCGGCAGCTTCCGCCAGGCCCCGCGCGGCTGCGGGCGTCCGGCCGAGAGCCTGCGCTCCTTGGTCGGGCGGCGCAGCCACCACATGCGGTAGCCCCAGACGATCGTGCACATCAGCAGGACCGCCAGCACGGCCAGCGCCAGCTGGTTGACCAGCCCGAACGCCAGGCCCATGTGCAGGTCGATGCCGAAGCGGGTGAGCTGCGCGAGCAGCGGGTAGTCGGCGAAGCGGAGTTCGTCCATGACCCGGCCGTCGGCGGGGTCGACGGAGACTGCGTCCAAGTGCACCGGCACCTGCTTGTCCTGCTCCTTGACCACGTACCCCTTGCCCTTGGCGGGCAGGGTGATCCGCAGGTACTCGGTGACTCCGGCGGCACGGGCCGCCGCCACCGCGCGGTCGATGCCCACGTCGGCCACGGGGGCCGGCGGCATCTCCATGCCCTCCATCCCCTCCATGCCTTCGGTCATGACATGGCCCGCGTGGTCCCCGCCCGCGGCGCCGGCCGCGGAGCCGCCGACCGTGGCGGAGACGGCGGGGGTGGCCCCGCCGAGGCCGTCCTTGAGTTCCCCGATGTTCCCGCCGGCGTGCTTCGACCAGGTCAGGCCGGTGGCCGACAGCCCGACGAGGCCGACGGCGAGCCAGACGCCGACCGACCCGTGCCAGGACAGCGTCCGGCGCCGGCCCGTCGCGGCCCGGTCGGGAAGGACCAGCTGTGCCTTGCGCGTGCGCCTGCGGCCGATCCACAGCGCGAGCCCGCCCAGGGCGACGACCCACAGCCAGCTCGCGGCGAGCTCGCTGTAGTTCCGCCCGAACTCCCCCAGCTGGAGGCTGGCGTGGAACTCGCTCAGCCAGGCCCGCAGGGGCAGCGCGTCACCGACGGTGGTGAGCTTCCCGCGCACCTCGGCCGTATACGGATCGACGAACACGGTGAGGGTTTCGCCCTCGGCGAGTCCCGGGCTCTCCATGATCACCCGGGTGGTGGCATCCGCCTCGGGCGCGGGCCACACGGCGGTCACCGAGCCCTGGGGCGCGGCCTTCTTGGCCGCGTCGACCTGGGCGCCGAGCGACAGCGCGCTCGCGCCGACGCGGTCGACCGTCAGCTGGTCGGCGTAGAGGATCTTCTCGGCCTGCCAGGAGCCCGCGTAGAGCAGCCCGGTGGCGGCGGCGAGGAACAGCAGCGGGGCGATCAGCACCCCTGCGTAGAAGTGCAGCCGCAGGAGCAGCGGCCGCAGGGCGGCCCAGGTTCCGGGGGTTCCGGGGGTTCCGGCGGCGGGTTCGGGTGCGGCTGCGGGGTCGGCCGCGGCCCGGGTTTCGGGTGCGTCGGGGTCCGCTGCGCGGACCTGCCCGACCTGGTCGAGAGACATGGGTGTCCTAGGTATTGGCGAAGACATGGGTGACCGGCCCCAGGTCTCGCCGCCTCCTCAAGGAGGTGCGCCGTTCGGTCAGGCGCGGGCGGGCCGGCCGGGGGCCGTGATACGGATCCGGAACGGCGCGGGCGGCCCCCGCCGCTCGGCGGTGTGCGCGTGCAGCGCCCCGCGCAGGGCGCGCGGCCGCTCGTACCCGGGACGGAAGGCCGGCCTCGGCGGTACGGGGGCCACGCGCGTCCGCAGCAGGGCCAGGACCCGGGAGAGCGGCCGGGCCGCGAGCAGCGCTCCGGCCGCGAGGACGGCGGTGAGCCGGAAGACGGCTGCCTCGCCCCAGGCCAACCAGGCCGCGCAGAACAGTCCGGCGAGGACGTGCGCGGCGATCATGCCGAGGCCGTCGTGGGCGTGCCCGGCCATCGCCGTGCCCATGTCCATGCCCGAGCTCATGTCCATGCCCGAGCCCATGCCCGAGCCCATGCCCGAGCCCATGTCCATGCTCATGGCCGAGCCCATGGCGCTCATGTCGTGCGCGCCCGCGCCGCCCATGGAACCGTGAGCCGGGGCGTCGGACGCAGACGCCGACGCGGAGAAGACGAGGTGCAGGACCGCCTGGACGCCCAGCAGGGCCGAGCCGATGGAGAGCAGTCCGCGGCGCCGCCCCGCACCGAGCCAGGCGAGTCCGCCGGTGAGCCCGAATGCGGACAGAAGCCCTATCGCAGGAATGTCCGTACCGGACATGTACGAATGCCCCACCGCACCCAGTGCGACGACCACCGCCGCGAACATCGCGGCCCGGATGGAGCGCAGCGGCGCGGGGCTGGGTGGCATGACCAGGGCATATTGCCATGAGGCCCCGCCTGGCCCGACGCGCGGGGGTGGCCGATCATGACCGGATGAACCGACTGCCGTGGACGGTGCCGCTGAGCGCGGTGTACGCGGGCGGGGTGCAGCTGGGGGCGTACGCCCTGGAACGGCTGGATCCGGCGGCCCGCGAGCGGGTGCTGCGCGCCTGCTCGACCAATGCCGACAACCTCGACGCCGGCCGCTGGGAGACCCTGCCGGTCAGCGCGTTCCTCGTCGAGGAGCCGATGACGCTGCCGTACGCGCTGCTGCTGACGGCGGTCCTCGGCTACGCCGAATACGCGTACGGGGCCTGGTGGACGGCCGCAGCCTTCCTGTTCGGGCATGCCACGGCGACCCTGCTGGTCTACGGCGTGCTGCGCCGGACGGCCGGTCCGCGGACCCGGCGGGCGGTGGACGTGGGCACGAGCTACGGGTTCAACGCCGTGCTCGGCGCGCTGACCTCGGCGCTGCCGCCCGGGCCGGTGCGCACGGCCGCCCGGGCGGGGCTGCTGGCGCTCGCGGTGCGGCCCGTGCTCATGCGGGGCCGGACCTTCACGGACGCCGGGCACCTGGTGGCGATGGGGCTCGGGCTGGGGGTCTCCGTGGCCGCCGATTACCTTTCCGGAGCGAAATCTCCGAAAATCATATGGATGACACGCGTCACCCCTTGAAGCCATAGCAACGCCATGACAACGCCACCGCTGGAGTCGCCACGATGACCGCCACCCCCGCCACGACCGTCGCCAACCTCCGCGACCTCGGCGGCACCCCGCTCTCCGGCGGCCGCACGGTCCGCCCCGGCCTGGTGCTCCGCTCGGGCCAGCTCGACCGGCTCGACGTGGACAGGGACCCGGCGGTGGCCGCGCTGGGCCTGCGCACGGTCATCGACTTCCGCACCGACGCCGAGCGCGCCGATCACCCCGACCGGGTGCCGGCCGGCGCCCGGCTGCTCATAGCCGACGTCCTGGCCGACAAGATGCGCTCCGGGCCGGCCGGCATGCCCGTCGCCGCGCAGCTCAAGGACCTGCTGACCGACCCGGCGGTCGCCGAGGAGCACCTGGGCGGCGGCAAGGCGCAGGCTCTGTTCGGCGGTGTCTACCGCTCTCTGGTGAGCTCCGGCTCCGCGCAGGCCTCGTACCGGACCCTGCTCACCGAGCTCGCCGACCCCGAGGCGGGCCCGCTGCTCTTCCACTGCACGGCGGGCAAGGACCGTACGGGCTGGGGCGCGACCGTGATCCTGTCGCTGCTCGGCGCCGACGACGAGACGCTGATGAGCGAGTACCTGTCGGTCAACTCGGCGGTGCGCCAGGCCTTCGCCCCGATGATCGAGGGGTTCACGGCGGCCGGCGGGGACCCGGACATCGCGCTGGCCCTCATCGGGGTCTTCCCCTCGTACCTGGAGACGGCGATGGACGAGGTGAGCACCCGCTACGGCTCCGTGGAGAAGTACGTGCGCGAGGGCCTCGGAGTTCCCGACGAGACGGTCGAGGCGCTGCGCGCCCGCCTCGTCGCGTAAACCTTTCAGCCCTTTGGGGGCGGTCGGTCCCGGGGGCTCACCGGCGGCCGATCCGAACGTTCGCGCTGGGACCGGGTGACCATCCGACCATTCGCTCGTTCTGCTGAATGTGACTGCGCCGGATACCGCCACCCGCCCCCTCCCGCCCGACGTCGAGCAGGCCGAGGCCGCCATCGTCGAGCACTATCCGCGGCTGGTGCGGCTCGCCTACCTGGTGCTGCCGCCCGCCCTCGGCCGCCACCGCCGGGTCCTCACCGCCCACTCGCTGGCCCAGCGCGCCCTGCCGCGCGGCCGCCGGGACGGGGCGGTCGCCGCCCAGGCCGCGGTGCAGGGCGGGGTTCCCGGGCAGCGGGGCGGGGCGGGTTCCGAGTCCGGGTACGCCTACGTACGCCTGCGCGTGCTGCGGGCCGCCCTGGAGGCCGGGATCCCGCTGACCTTCCGCGCGCTGCCCCGGCGGGCCCAGCTGCCCCCGCTGCTCCCCCAGGTGTGGGGGCTGCGGCTGTTCCCGCGCTCGGGCGGGGCCGAGGAGCTGGCGCTCGACCAGTGGCTGGCCACCCTCGACGGGCCGGGGCGGGCCGCCTGCGTCCTGCGGGCGCTGGAGCGGATGAGCGAGCCGGAGGTCCTGCGGGTGCTGGCGGAGGCCGGGGTCGCGAATCCGGCCTCCGCCGTCGCCGAGTCGGGGGATCCGGGGACCGACGAGCTGTTCGCCTCCCCCGAGTTCGATCCGTGCGTGCTCCAGGCCCGGCCCACCGATCTGCTGCGCCGCCGCCGCTTCGCGCGGGCCGGGATCGCCGCCGGGGCCGCCCTCGTCGTGTGCGGGGCGCTGCTCGCGCTGCCCGGCGGGGGCTGGGGGGCCGACGGGGCCGCGGCCCCGCTGTACGCGAAGAACGCGGCGGCGGAGCAGGCCCTGGATCCCGGGCAGCTGGTCCGGGCCGCGCCGGGGGCCTGGCGCACGTCCTCCCGTACCGACTACTCCGCCTGGCCCGCGCGCGGGGACCGGGCCGATGACACCGCCCTGCTGCGGCGGGCGCTGGCCGTCTGGGCGCGGCCCGGCCGCTCGGTGGTCGTCTCGGCCACCCCGGGCACCCCGTCGGGTCCGCCGATGGGGCCGCCGCAGCTGCTGTTCGCCGGGACGGTCGACCAGGCCGTCGTGGTGCTGCTCTACGACGGGCTGCGCGTGGCCCGGTACGCCGAACCGCGCTCCGGCACCGAGATCGCGGCCCTCGACTTCGCCCGGACCGACGGCGCCTCCGAGGACACGGCGACCGCCCTCGTGCTCAGCCGGGTCGACGGCAACGTCCGCTACCTGGCGGCGCCTTGGGTGACGGGCGCGGCGCTGCGGGACCTGCTCAAGCCCGGCGAGGCCCCCTCCGAGCTGAAGCTGACGCCGGGCGGGATGACTCCGCCGGTGCCGAGCCCGGCCCCGGGAGGCACCTGTACGAGCTGGAACGCGCTGGCCCTGACCGGCGACGGCCAGACCCGGCTGATCACCGACCTGGGCGAACTGACCCCGGCCCGGCTGACCTCGGGGGCGCCGGGCGCCGAGCGGAACGTGACGGAGGGCGCGGAGCTGGGCGACTGGTCGCGGATCGCGTGCCTGCTGCCCTCGGTGCGCTCGCACGGGGTGCGCACGGTCAACGCGTGGACGTACGCGAAGCAGCCGCTGCCCGAGGGCGACGGCTCGGCGACCTGGCTGTGCACGCGGGCGGAGACCTGGCAGGGCACGGCGGACCGGGTGCAGGCGCAGTTCCTGGCCCCGGGGGCCCCGTTGGCGGCGCAGGCCGCGAAGGCGGAGGGCTCGCCGGCGTGCGGGGCGCGGGAGCCCCGGGTGCTGGCCGGGGTGCTGTGGAAGTCGAAGGCCGGGCAGTGGTACGTACTGGCAGCGGGCAGCGCTCAGTTCGCCTCGCTGACGGTGGGCGGCGGCCAGGTGAGCGGGTCCGCGACGGGCAACCGGCTGGCGGTGAAGGCTCCGGCGGGGGCGCAGGTGGAGCTGTCGGGCAAGCTGACGGACGGGTCGAAGGCGGGGGTGCTGCGGTAGCTCCGGCCGGGCGAGTGGCGGGTCCGTGCGGGCACCGCCGGACGGAGTCCGGCGCAGCGGCGCGAAGCCGGTGAGGCCCGCCAGGGCCGCACCGTGCGAGCGGCGCGTCAAGAAGGAGGAAGTGGCGGCAGAGGGGTTTCCCTCCCTCATACCCATCAGTACATTGACGCCATGTCTAATACGCCGCCCGCGTCGCCCGCCCCCGTGGCGTCGGAACACATAGATCTCAAGGCCCGCAACGTGTCCTTCTCCTGGGAGGACACCCCGCTCCACTGGCTGCCCGGCGACCCCTTCGCCAACCACACCATCAACGTGCTGCACCTGCTGCTCCCGGCGGGCGAGCGCTGGTTCGTGCACGTCTACAAGCAGGTGCTCCCGTACATCACGGACGACCGGCTGCGGGAGGACGTGGTCGGGTTCATCGGCCAGGAGGCCATGCACGCGAGCGCGCACGACGACGTGCTCCCCCACCTCAAGCGGCTGGGCCTGGACCCGACCCCGTACACGGCCCAGGTCGACTGGCTCTTCGAGAAGATGCTCGGCGACCGGACGCTGCCGCCGGGCAGGGCGCGCAAGTGGTGGCTGATGGAGCGCGTGGCGATGATCGCGGCGATCGAGCACTACACGGCGTTCCTGGGCAACTGGGTCCTCAACGCCGAGGAGCTGGACCGGCGCGGCGCGGACCCGATGATGCTGGACCTGCTGCGCTGGCACGGCGCGGAGGAGGTGGAGCACCGCTCCGTGGCCTTCGACCTCTTCATGCACGTGGACGGCAACTACCGCCGCCGGGCCAGGACCTGGGCCACCGCCTTCACCGCGCTGGCCTTCCTGTGGCAGCGCGGCTCGCGCTACTTCATGGAACACGACCCCGAACTGCCGCCCGGCTCCAAGGCCTCGGTGGGCCAGTTCTACCGCGCGGGCCGCAAGGGCACCCTGCCGTCCACGGGCGAGATGCTGAAGTCGATCCCGACGTACCTGTCGCGCACCTACCACCCCTCGCAGGAGGGCTCGACGGCCCAGGCCGTCGCCTACCTGGCCTCCTCCCCCGGCGCGAACGGTGGTTTCCGGGCATGAGGCGGGCCACGGCGGTAACGGCGCTCGCGGGCGGCGCGGCGGTATGGCTCGCGAAGCGGGCGATCGGCAGGCGCATCAACGCCGGCTCCCCGCTCTGGCCTCTGCCGGCGCTGGAGACCCCGGTGTCGGGGTACTCGCCGCGCCGGTGGATCCCGACGCTGATCGTCTCGCGCGAGGAGCCGGCGGAAGGGGTCCTGACCCTGGTGCTGGAGTCCCCGGAGCTCCCGGCCTGGGCCCCGGGCGCGCACGTGGACGTGCAGCTGCCTTCGGGGCTGGTCCGCCAGTACTCCCTGTGCGGCGACCCGTCGACGGAGGGCCGCTACACCCTCGCGATCCGCCTCGTCGAGGACGGCCGCGGCGGCTCGCGCGAGGCGCACGCGCAGCTGGTGGAGGGCGCGGAGCTCCCGGTCCGTCCGCCGCGCAACCGCTTCCCGCTGGAGCCCGCGGCCTCGTACGCCTTCGTCGCGGGCGGCATCGGCATCACGCCCGTCCTCCCGATGCTGCGGGCCGCCGAGGCGGCGGGCGCGTCCTGGACCCTCCTCTACGGGGGCCGCTCGCGCGCCTCGATGCCGTTCCTGGCGGAACTCGCGGCGTACGGGGACCGGGTCACGATCGCGGCCGAGGACGAGTCGGGCCTTCCCGACCTGGCCCGCCTGTCGGCGCCGGCGCCCGGCACGCTGGTCTACTGCTGCGGTCCGGCCCCCCTGATGGCCGCGGTCGAGGCGGCGACCCCGGAGGGGATCCAGGTCCACCTGGAACGCTTCGCCCCGACGGCGGCCGGATCCGCGGACGCCCGCCCCTTCACGGTGGAACTCCACCGCTCGGGACGGCTGGTGGAGGTCGCGGCGGACGAATCCGCCCTGACCGCCGTCCGCCGCGAGCTCCCCAACACCCCGTACTCCTGCGAACAGGGCTTCTGCGGCACCTGCCGGCACCGCGTCCTGTCGGGCCCCGTCGACCACCGCGACACCCTCCTCACGGACGGCGAACGCGAGGACTCGATGCTCCTGTGCGTCTCCCGCGCGGCCGCGGACCACCTGGTCCTGGACCTCTGAGGGGCGCTGCGGACGGCCCGGACGGGGTGCGCAGTAGGGTGTTCCGCATGACAACCGGGGTGCGACGCAGGATGGGTGTCGAGGAGCGGCGGCAGCAGCTGATCGGGGTGGCGCTGGAGCTGTTCAGCCACCGGTCGCCCGATGACGTGTCGATCGACGAGATCGCGGCGGCCGCCGGGATATCGCGGCCCCTGGTCTACCACTACTTCCCCGGCAAGCAGAGCCTGTACGAGGCCGCGCTGCGCCGAGCCGCCGACGAGCTGGCGCTGCGCTTCGTGGAGCCCCGGGAGGGGCCGCTCGGGGCGCGGCTGCTGCGGGTCATGGGGCGGTTCTTCGCGTTCGTGGACGAGCACGGGCCCGGGTTCTCGGCGCTGATGCGGGGCGGGCCGGCCGTCGGGAGCAACCGGGCCAACGCGATGATCGACGAGGTGCGGCAGGCCGCGTACGAGCAGATCCTCGCGCACCTCGGCGTCGAGGAGCCGCCCGCGCGGCTGGAGCTCGTGGTGCGCTCGTGGGTGTCGCTGGCCGAGTCCACCGCGCTGATCTGGCTGGACGGCCGGCAGATCCCGCGCGCCGAGCTGGAGTTGCAGCTGGTGCACGACTTCGCGGCGCTGGCCGCGGTGAGCGCCGCCTACGACGCGGAGATGGCGGGCATCCTCGTACGGATCCTCGTGGACGAGCCGGCCGACGGGCCGTTCGGGGACCTGGTGGGGCGGCTCGCGGCGCTCGTACCGGCGGCGGCGGAGGCGGGCGTGCCCGCGCCACGTCGATAACTGCTCCCCGGCCGCCCCTCCTTGATCATCCGTCGGGCGATAATGCCCGCGTGATCATTGATGACGGGATCTTGTTCCGGCAGGCCGAGGAGAAGGACACCGGCACGCTGGTGCAGCTGTACGACCAGGCCGCCCGCTGGATGCGCGAGCAGGGGATCGAGCAGTGGAAGCCCGGGGACAAGGACCCCGCGCACTTCCTGGCTGTCATGCGGGAGGGCGAGGTGTGGCTCGCCTCGGACGGTGACGGGCGCGTCGTCGGGGCGTACGAGCTGTGGTGGTCCGACGAGGAGGCCTGGGGCATCCAGCCGCCCGTCGCGGGCTACGTGCACCGGCTCATGGTCGAACGCGAGACCGCGCCCGCCGGGGCCGGCCGGCGGCTGCTCGAACATGCCGAGCGGCGCATCGCCTGGACCGGCCGCGAACGGGCGCGGCTGGACTGCGTCTCCACCAATCCCCGGCTGGTCGCGTACTACCAGGGTGCGGGCTACCGGGTGGTCGGGGAATTCCCCCACAAGGAGGGCCGGGACGGGCGGGTGTACGGGGTGATCCTGCTGGAGAAGCGGCTCGACCAGCTCACTCTGGTCTGAGCCGCCCTCCCTCCCCCCCTCAGCGGATCAGCTCCGCTTGAAGACGGCCACCGTGCGCGCGGGGACCTTGAACTCCCCCGTCCCCGCGTCGTACGCCGACCCCTTGACCGTGGCGTCCGCCCCCGAAGCCTGGACCGGGTGCAGTCCGTAGGCCGTGCCCGCAAGGGCGGGGACGCGCTGGGTCCGGGTCTCGGTGGTGGCGTTGAAGACCACCACCAGCTCGCCCAGGGTCATCGTGATCACGCCCGGGGTCTCTTCGGATCCGGAGAGCGGGAAGGCCAGCCGGGACTGGACCGCTTCGGCGGAGGCGAGGCCGAAGGCGGGTTCCGTCGTACGGATCTTCAGGAGGTCCCGGTAGGCGGCCGAGGCGCCCGTCATCTCCGTACAGCCGGGGGCGGGGGTGGCGCCGGCGGCCAGCAGCGGCTTCGCGTAGGGCCACTTCGAGCGGTTGTCGGCGGCCGGCGGCAGGCCCCGGCCGAATCCGTTTCCGTCCCGGCAGTCCCAGTGGATGGCGTTGAACCAGTCGCCGCTGTCGAAGGAGTTGCGGTCCAGGGACTTCGAGCGCAGCAGGTCCGTGCCGGCCTGGGACAGGGACGGGCCCTGGGAGAGGGTCGCGACCGACATCCCCAGGACCTGCATGCGGGCCTGGTCGGCGGCCGAAGTGCCCTGCGGCAGCTTGTACTTCAGGGCGTCGAACAGCGATTCGTTGTCGTGGGCGTCCACGTACGCCAGCGCGTCGCCGGGCGCCGCCGCGTAACCGGCCGGGGCGCCGTTGTAGTCCACCTCGGAGCCCTTGACGGGCTTGCCCGTGGAGTCCGTGAAGGAGTACGAGGCCAGGTTGCCGGTCAGGCCGACCTTGATCAGGTCCTGGTCGTGGAGGAGCCGGGCCCGCTGCTGCTCCGGAGTGCCGTTCGCCGGGGACGCGTTCGGGGTCGTGAACAGGCCGGACGCGAAGCCCTGTACGCGCGGGTCCTCGTCGAAGGGGCCGCCGCCGCGCACCGCGTCGCGGGCGCGGTCGGAGAAGGTGGCGATGCCGGTGCCGGCCATGTTCCGCTGGGTGGCCTGGACGAAGCGGGCGTCGTTGGCGACCTCGCCGAAGTTCCAGCCCTCCCCGTAGAGGACGATCTTCTTCCCGTCGACCCCGTCCTTGGCAGGCGTCAGCGCGTCGAGGGCGGCGCGCACCGCCAGGATGTTGGCCTTCGGGTGGTGGCCCATGAGGTCGAAGCGGAACCCGTCGACCTTGTACTGCTTGGCCCAGGTGACCACCGAGTCCACGACGAGGCGGCCCATCATGGCGTTCTCGGGTGCGGTGTTGGCGCAGCAGCTGGAGGTGGCGACGGAGCCGTCGGCCAGCAGCCGCTGGTAGTAGCCGGGGACGATGCGGTCCAGGACCGACTTGTCCGACTGCCCCGACGCCACGGTGTGGTTGTAGACCACGTCCATGACCGTGCGCAGGCCCGCGCCGTTCAGGGACTGCACCATCCGGCGGAACTCCACCGTGCGGGCGGTGCCGTTCGGGTCGCTCGCGTACGAGCCCTCGGGGACCGTGTAGTGCAGCGGGTCGTAGCCCCAGTTGTACGAGTCCTTCGCGGCCGCGGCGGCCACGCAGGCCTGCTGCTCCTCGGAGTCCGGGGCGTACACCTTCAGGTCGCAGGCGGGCTCGGTGCGGTCCGCGGCCTTCTCCGGGACGGTGCCGATGTCGAAGGCGGGCAGGAGGTGGACGTACGAGGTCCCGGCGGCGGCCAGGTCGCGCAGGTGCCGCATGCCCGCCGAGTCGGTGTCGGTGAAGGCCAGGTACTGGCCGGGGTGGGTGGTGGTGCGGTCCGCGACGGAGAAGTCACGGATGTGGAGCTCCTGGATCTGCGCGGAGGCGAAGGGGACGGCGGCGGGCTTCTTCAGCTCGCGCCAGCCGGGCGGGGCGAGCTTCGGGTCGGCCAGGTCCACGGCCAGGCTGTACGTGGAGTCCGTGGTCAGGGCGGTGGAGTAGGGGTCGGTGACGAGGTTCCGGACCACCTTCATCGTGCTCGGGGCCCAGACGGTGACGGCGAAGCGGTACTTCTTGCCGGTCCAGTCGCGTTCCCCGCGCACCGACCACACGCCGGTGGCGTCGTCGCGGTGCATGGGGACGGTGCGGCCGCCCTCACCGCCGAGCTCCAGGGCGACCTGCTGGGCGGTGGGTGCCCAGACGGAGAGGGTGGGGCGGCCGTCCTTGAAGACGGGGCCGAGGGGGGCTGATCCGGCGTTCTTCGCGTAGAGGTCGTCGAGGACCCCCGCGAGCTGGACGCCGGTCGCCGCCAGGACGGCGCCGTTCGCGGCCCGGGCGCTCGCGACGAGCTGGCCGCGCAGGGCCTCGCGGACGCGGTCCCGGTCGCGCGGGTCCACGGTGTAGGCGGTGTACGCGGCCAGGTGCGGGAACTTCTCCTTCTGGGCGGCGGTGAGCTCGGTCTTGGCCAGGCGCAGCCACTGGGCGCCGGCCTCGTGGAGGACGCCGTTCTCCGCGGTGATCCGGCCGTCGCGGGAGGCGAGGAGCTGGAGCGAGGCGGCGGCCGGCGGGGCGTTCCAGGCGAGGGTGGAGCGGTCGATCCAGACGGCCTGGGCCTTGGTGAGGTCCAGGGCTGCGGCGCTGCCGGCCGGCTGCGGGAGGAGGTACTTCTCCTTGCCGCCCAGCATCCACACCTCGTGGCCGGAGCCGGTGGCCTTGAGGTCGAGGGACTGGTCGGAGGGGAGGTCCTTGGCGTCGCCGTTGTGGAGGATGTAGCTGAGGCTGGTGGCCCCGGCGGCGAGCGGGACCTCGTAGACCGCTCCGTAGGAGTCCATGCGGGCGGGGAGCAGCGGCTTGGACCAGTCGGTCGGCGTCGCGGCGCCCGTCCAGACGTGCAGGCCCCAGCCGTCGTAGGCGCCGTCGGGGCGCTGGTAGTGGAGGACGGCCTTGGTCTGGTCCTGCGCGGGGTAGGCGGGGCGCTCGGGGCGGGGGGCTTCCTTGCCCTGGTCGAGCCAGATCTCGCCGGTCTTCGTCACGTCGATGGTGCGGTCGGCGGCCACGTCCTTGTTGCCGTCCTTGTCGATGACGAGGTAGCCGACGCTGCTCGCGCCGGGCTTGAGCCTGACGTACGCGAAGGCTCCGTAGGCGTCGCGGCCGGTGAAGGCGTGGCCGGCGGGCCAGGTGGTGGCTTCGCCCTCGGCGAGGTCGCCCCAGGCGTACAGGCGCCAGTCGGTGTAGTCGCCGTCGGGGCGGTTGTAGTGGACGATCGCGTACTCGCGCTGGGTGGCGGTGGGGACCTCGGCGGGCGGGGTCCGGCCGGTGACCGACGCGGCGGGGGCGCTCGCGGTGCGGCCGGCGGAGTCGATGACGACGGCCTTGTAGCGCAGGGGGGTTCCGGGGGCGGTGGCTTCGTCGATGTGCTGGGTGACCTTGTAGGGGGCGTGGTCGGCGGAGCCGAGGACCTGCCAGGCGCCGGCGCCGGTCTGGGCGGCGAAGACGACCCGGCTCAGGGGGTCGCCGCCGGTCACGTCGGCGGAGAGCTCGACGGTGCCGGTGGCTCCGGGGGCCGGGGCCTTGAGGGTGACGGCGGGCTTGGCGGCGGGCTTCGGCTGCGGGGCGGTCGCCTGGAGGACGACGGAGCCGAGCGCGGGGACGGTGACGGTGAGCTTGCCGGCGGCGGAGGCTCGGAGCAGGGCAGCCGTGCCACCGGCCGCTCCCCCGTACAGGGTGCGGTACTGGGCGCCGGCCGGGGCGTCGAGCTCGATGGTGCGGGGCTCGGTGCCGTTGTTGGCGGCGACCAGGTACTCGGTGCGCGTACGGGTGTCGGTGCGGGCGAAGGCGTAGACCGACCCATCGGAGAAACGTTCACTCTGAACGCCGTCCCGCAGGGCCGGGTGGTCCTTGGTCAGCTTCGAGAGAGCACTGATCTCCTTGTAGAGCGGGTGCTCCGGATCGTAAGCATCGCTCGCGTGTGTGCGCACCGTTCCGAGTTCGTCGTCGTCCAGGTAGTCGGCCACCCGCGAGGCGAAGAGCGGCTGTCGCGCGTCCTTGTCCCCGCCCGCGCCCGTGAACCCCTGCTCGTCGCCGGAGTAGATCACCGGATTGCCCCGGGAGAAGAACATCAGCTCGTTGGCCAGCCGGTACCGGTCCAGCAGCTCCTGCTCCCCCGCCCCCGGCCGGTCCTGCTTCAGGAAGCTCCCGAAGCGCCCCATGTCGTGGTTGCCGAGGAAGGTGACCTGCTCGTACGCGTTCGCCTTGTCGGTCGTGTACCGGTAGTCGTCGCCGAAGACGGACGCGAGCCGCCCGGCCCCAGCTCCCTGGGAGGCGTAGGAGCGGATCGCGTCCTGGAGCGGGAAGTCGAGGGTGGCGTCGAGGCGGCCCCGGGTCACGTACGGGGAGGTGACGGCGGTGTCGGCCGAGTAGACCTCGCCGAACATGAAGAAGTCCTTGCGCCCGTGCTGGGCCGCGTACTTGTCCAGGGCGGTGGCCCACTGGGTCCAGAACCCGGTGTTGACGTGCTTCACGGTGTCGACCCGGAACCCGTCGATGTCGAAATCCTTTACCCACTTCTCGTAGATCTTCTCCATCCCCTCCACCACCTCGGGACGCTCCGTCCACAGGTCGTCGAGGCCGAAGAAGTCCCCCTGCTCGGAGGACTCGCCGGCGAAGGTGGAGTCGCCCCGGTTGTGGTACATCGTCGGGTCGTTGAGCCAGGCCGGGGACTTGAGGTTCTTCTTCGCCTCCGGGACGAAGGGGGTCCGGGGGAAGGAGCCGGCGTCCACGGCGGGGAACTTCCCCTTCCCCGCCGCATAGTCGGAGTCGTCGAAGGGCACCCCGTCCTTGGTCAGATAGGGAAACGCGCCCTTGGACAGGTACCCGTACGACGCCTCCCGGTAGTCGACCACGTCGGCGGTGTGGTTGGTGATGACGTCGAAGAAGACCTTCATCCCCTTCTGGTGCGCCTTGTCGATCAGCCGCTCCAGGTCGGCGTTGGTCCCGAAGTGCGGATCGACCTGGGTGAAGTCGGTGATCCAGTACCCGTGGTAGCCGGCGGACACGTCCTTCCCCGTCCCCTGCACCGGCTGGTTCTTGAAGATCGGCGCCATCCAGATGGCCGTGGTGCCGAGCCCCTTGATGTAGTCCAGCCGGTCGGTGAGCCCCTTGAGGTCCCCGCCCTGATAGAAGCCCTTGTCCGTCGGGTCGAGCCCGGTCTCCAGCCGGGAACCGGTCAGGCCGCCCCGGTCGTTGCCCGGATCGCCGTTCGCGAACCGGTCCGGGAGCACGAAGTAGAACTGCTCCCGGGTCAGATCGTGCCGCGCGGGTTCGGCGGCCAGCTTGGCGTCCGAGGGCGGGGCCGGCGGCGCCTTGTCGGCGACCGCCGCGGCGGCGGGAAGGGCGGGCAGGAGCGTCACGGCCAGGGTGGCGGCGAGCACTCCCGCGGCGCCGGCGAGGGCGGGGCGTTTCAAGACGGGTCTCCTCGGGTGCGGGACGGGGCGGGGCGGGAGGATCAGTTGCGCCAGGTGTCGGTCAGCGTGACCTTGCCGTTCGCGGGGACCGTGGCGGAGCGGTTGGCTCCGCTCTCCCAGGTGACGTTCCCGACGGCGTCCTTGCGGACGTACTTGTACGCGAAGACCGTGCCGGGCGGGAGCGTGACGTCGAGCTTCCAGACGGGGTAGGCGGCCGGGTCGAGCTTCAGGGCGCTGCCGGTGTTCCAGCCGCCGAGCTCGGCGCGGTCACCGGTGACGTAGATGTTCTGGCCGGGCACGGTGGTGGCGTTGACCGCGAAGGAGGCCCCGGCGGCGACGGTCGGGGTGGGCGTGGGGGTAGGCGTGGGGGCAGGGCCACAACTCCGCGCACCCACGTGCAGGGCGACGGCCGTCCCGGCTCCGAGGGTGGCGGTGAACCGCCCGCCGGAATCCACGGTGACCGCGCGCCCGCTCTGCACGTCGCAGTAGTCACCGGCCGCGAGCGAGGTCTGGAACGTCCGGGTCAGCGCCGAACCCTCGTGGTTGATGGCCACGTACGCCTTGGCGCCCCGCCCGAAGGCGACCTGGTTGCCCCCGTTGTCCCACCAGTCGGTGACGGCCTGCCCGCGCGCGGCGTTGCGGAAGCCGACCATGGAGGAGATCTCCCGCCAGGCGTGCTGGCACTTCCACCCGTCGGCGTAACAGGCGTTCACGGTCCCGCCGTTGGGCGGCCCCGCATCCCGATCGGTCCACTCATAACCGGAGTGCACGTCGGGCGACCCGTACGGCCAGGCCAACATGAACACGCTGGCGAGGGTGTAGGAGGACCCGTCCTTGTAGTTCAGCGTGTCGCCACCGCGCTCGGTGTCGTGATTGTCGACAAAGACACCAGCCTGCCCACTCGGCAGATACCCCCACGCCTCCCCGAAGTTCTTCAAATAGGCGAGCTTCTCGCTCTGGAAGACCCTCTTGAGGTCGCGGGCGTAGCGGAACTCCTGCACGTCCCCGTTGCCGAGGTACTCGCTCGGCTGGACGGCCTCCCCCGCTCCGTAGATCGCCTCCTGCTTCCAGTACGCGCCCGGATCGCTCAGCCGGGACTTGATGTTGGCGAGGTCGGCGGCGGGCATGTGCTTGGCGGCGTCGATCCGGAACCCGTCCACACCGAGCGACAGCAGATCGTTGAGATAGGTCGCGATCCGACCCCGCACGTACTCCTCACCGGTGTCCAGGTCCGCGAGCTGCACGAGCTCGCAGTTCTGCACGTTGGCCCGGTCGGCATAGTTGGAGATGGTCGCCCGGCAGTCGTCCATGTCGGAGCCGGAGTAGACGCCGGGGTAGTTGTACTTCGTGTACGAACTCCCACCCGTCCCGACCCCATCACCGGCGGCCATGTGGTTGATGACGGAATCGGCGACGACCTTCACCCCGGCGGCGTGACAGGCGTCGACCATCGCCTTGAAGGCGGCCCGGTCACCCAGCCGCCCGGCGATCTTGTAGCTGACGGGCTGGTACGAGGTCCACCACTGCGCCCCCTGCACGTGCTCCTGAGGCGGCGAAACCTGCACGTACCCGTACCCGGCGGGCCCCAGGGAATCCCCGCAGGCCTTGGCGACGGAGTCGAACCGCCACTCGAACATGACGGCGGTGACGTCCTTCTCCCCGGGTGCGGCGGCGAACGCCCGCGAAGCGGGCCCACCGACGACGGCGAGGGCGGCTCCGGCGGATATGGCGGATACGGAGAGCAGCGCGGCGGCGGCTCTGACGGCGCGAGCACGGGTGAGCATGCGGGTGTTCCTCCTGGCGGAGAGGCGCGGAGCCGGGTGGGGACCGGTCACGGCCGAGTCGGGGATTGCAGCGACCGTAGGTGCCAGGGAGAAGCCCTGCAAGACTTTGCGCAAGAGATTGCAGAATTGTTTCGCGCCGACGTCAGGCCCAGGACGCCAGAACCCCCGGGCCCCGGGCCCCCGCACCCCCGGGGCGGCCGAACCGCCTCCATACCTAAGTACTACGCAAGATCCCACTCCACAGCGTGACGCAACGACAAGGCCCCCGAAGGGAACATGGGCCCATCGCCAAGACCCACACCGCAGGGAGCACCACGATGTCCGTCCAGAACATGAACGTCGCCGGCACCATCGCCCCGGCGTTGCGCACGTGGAGTACGCGGGCGGCGCGCACGGCAATGGCGCTTCCCGTGGGCGTCGCCTGCGTAGGCCTCGCCCTGATCGGCCAGGGGCAGCGGGCCGACCGACTCCAGACCCGAGTCAGCGGCGTCGCCGGATGGACCGGTCCGCGCGTCGCGGCCCGCACACTGCTAGGCCTGCCACTGGACCTAGCCGCTTTGGCCCTGGTCGCCTACTCCCTCTTCAACACCGTGCGCAACCTCGGCTACCCGATCTGGTACGGCGACACCGACTACCACCAGGCCTGGGGCGGCCCGACCCTGACCGGCGTCTGGCTGGTGCACGCCCTCGGCTGGCTGGCCTGCCTGTACGCCATCGGCTGGATCCTCCGAGGCATAGCCGGGGCCCAACACGCGCTCACCCGGCGCATCGCCAAAACCACCCCGGCCTGAGCACCACCTCAACCTTCTACGCGGTCTCGCCCTTCAGCCAGTCCGGTGTGCGGAACGTTCCGCCGCTGTACATCGGAAGATCTATCGATTCTCCGTATCGGCCGAGCTGGCTCCAGGGTCGGTTGATTCCGGCGGAGCCGTAGCGGCGCACTCTGGTGACGGTGTCCAGGTCGAGGACGTCGACGAGGATCTCCTCGCCGGGCCCGGCTTGCTGGCGGACGATGCCCTCGGGGTCGACGACGGCGCTGGTGCCGACCCCGGCCGGGTCGGCGGCGTTCACGTTGATGACGTACACCTGGTTGGTCCAGGCGTTGGCGCGGGCGCAGACGAGTTCCATGTCCCGGTCGCGGGTGGGGGTCAGGGTGGGCTGGATGATGATCTCCGCTCCCAGCCAGGCGAGCTGGCGGACGGTTTCCGGGAAGGAGCCGTCGTAGCAGATGGCCAGGCCCGCGCGGCCGACGCCGGGGATGTCGAAGACGGTGAATTCGTGTCCGGGGCTGGACTTTTCGTACGGCTGCCAGGGGAAGACCTTGCGGTAGCGGGCGACGATCTCGCCCTCCGGCGAGATGGCGAGTGCCGTGTTGTAGATGCGGTCGTCCTCGGCGCGCTCGTAGACGCTCCCCGGGACGAGCCACAGGCCGGTCTCCACGGCGAGGGAACAGATCCGGTCGGTGAGCGGCCCCGGGATCGTGACGGCGGCCCGCTCCATCCAGTCAACGGGCGCCGGATGCAGGAGCGGAGCCTCGGCGGCCAGCAGCAGCTCGGGGACGACCAGGAGCTGGACGTGGGGGAAGAGGTCGCGCGCGGCACGGACCTGGCCGGCGAAGCGCTGCCAGCTCGCTTCGAGGTCATGGGGTACGGGCCTGGTCTGCAGAGCGGCGATGGCGAGTGTGCGCATGGGGCTGTCAGTCCTTGGTGATGGTGAGTTCGGCGACCGAGGTGCGGCCGTCGCGGAAGAAGCGGTGGAAGCGGGTACGGGCGATCAGCAGGGCCAGGCCGCCGGCGGCTATGGAGCCGGCGCCGAGGAGGAAGACCCCGCCGATGCCGTGGAAGGAGGTGCCGCCGTAGTCCGGGGCGTACATGTCGTGGGCGCTGCGGGCGAAGGCCGCCAGCATCAGCACACCGCCCAGCAGGGGTAGGACACCGCGCAGCAGCAGGTCGCGCGGGGAGTCCCACAGGCGCCCCCGGAAGTACCAGACGCAGGCCAGCGCGGTGGTGCCGTAGTAGCAGGCGATGAGGAGTCCGACGCAGAGGATGGCGTCGCCGAGGAAGTCGCCGGAGACGAGCGTGAGCAGGACGAGCAGGCAGGCCGCCGCCGCTCCGAAGAAGAGGGTTCCGGCGGCGGGTGTGCGGTGGCGGGGGTGGATGCGGGCGAAGGCCCGGGGCAGGGCTCCGTGGGCGGCCATGGACAGGGTGCTGCGGGAACTGCCGACGAGGCAGGTGAGCAGGGCGGAGATGGCCGAGACGCAAACGGCCAGCTGCATCACCTTCGCGAGGGCGGCGCCGAGGACCGGCGGGGCGAGGGTGGCCAGGATGTCGGCGGCGTTGTCGGGATTGCCCAGTCCGATGCCTTCGGTGCCGGTGCCGGCGAAGCTGATCGCCGCGAAGGCGGTGAACAGGTAGGTCCCCAGCAGCACCACGGTCGAGATGACAGCGGCCTGACCGGAGACGCGGTCGCCGTCGCGGGTCTCCTCGTTCGCGGTGATCAGCGCGTCCCAGCCCCAGTAGATGAAGAGGCACAGCAGTACCGCCTCGGCGAATGAGCCGAAACCGCCGAACGCGAGGGGGTCGAGCCAGGCCACGGACGGTGTGGAGGCCCCGTCCCTGACGAAGGCCGCCACACCGAAGCCGAGCAGGGCCAGTAGCTGAAGGCCGAGCAGCACGTACTGGACGGAGGCCGCGAGATGCAGGCCCCGGTAGGCGATCGACGTGACGGCGGCCAGCAGCAGGACCGCGGTGATCGTCACCGCGGTGCTGCTGTCGGCGAGGGAGTGCGGGCCCAGCAGGTGCAGCAGGTAGCCGGCGCCGACCTGGGAGAGCGCCGTCATCGCGATGAGCGTGGCGACCTGGGGCACCCAGCCTCCGGTGAGCCAGCCGGTCAGCGGCCCGAAGGTGCGGGTGGTCCACACGAAGGTGGTACCGCAGTCGGGCATCGCCCGGTTGAGCTCGCGGAAAGCGAACGCGGTGAGCAGGATCGGCAGGAAACCCAGCAGCAGGGCGGCCGGAGCGAGGTTCCCGACGGTCAGCGTCACGAAGCCCAGGGTGACCGCGATGCTGTACGCCGGGGCGACCGAGGACAGGCCGAGCGTGACGGCGGCGAGCAGGCCCACGGAGCCTTCCCGCAGCCCCTTGCCCACGGGAGCGGGCGGGGCCCCGGCTCTGACCTCGGCGTCGATCGGATTGGTCATGGGGTGGCTCCTGAGGCCGAAGTTTTGTTAAACGCAGATTTAAGAGCCGAAGGCATGAGGAGTCAAGGCTCTGGGCGCTATTGTTAAATCCAAACGCAACAACCACACAGAAGGAGCTAGGGCGTGGCGGCCAGGAAAGGCAGCGGCAAGGAGGCCCGTCGGGCCGAGCTGGGCAAGGCCGTCCAACGCGCCTTGATGGTGCGCGGGCTGGAGGGTCTGCGCCTGCGCGACATCGCCGAGGAGGCCGGGGTCACGCCCGCCGCGGTGCTCTACTACGGCGACCTCGACTCCCTGGTGCACGAGACCTACCAGCAGGCCATCGAGCGCTACAGCCAGGAGCGCGAGCAGGCCGCGAACCGATTCTCCGACGCCCGCGACCAGCTCAGGGCCTGCATCGACAACGGCGTCGCCAGCGGACCCGACGACGTACTGACCCGGCTGCTCTTCGAGTACTGGCCGCGCTGTCTGCGCGACGCCAGGGCCGCCGCGCTCGACAGCGCGCTGACGGAGCGCCAGATCGCGGTCTACTCAGGGATCCTGGTCCTCGGGCAGGCCCAGGGTCATTTCGCCCTCCAGGACCCGCCCCGCCTGCTGGCCGCCAGCTTCGTCGCCATGGAGGACGGCTACCAGATGGAGGTCCTCGCCGGCCGGCGCACCCGCACCGAAGTGATCACAGCCCTGCACGCCTACGCCCGCGCCGTCACGTCCCACGATCTGACCGACCGCCCGTGACAACGTCTCCTCGACCAGGTCCACTCGCCACGGAACCTGACGGATGGCGGCAATCAGCATCGCCAAGACCACGGTCGGACAAGCCGATCAGTCAGAGGGATGCGCGCCGCTCACGGGAGCAACCCACTGCACCCTCCACCAGGTACAGGTTCCCGCCCATCAGCCGATGGCTGTCGTCGCCCGTGCGCACGAACTCGGCGCTGTCCAGGCTCACCACCCAGCACAGCGGATGCTCGGTCACCTGCGAGACCACCATCTCCACCACGGACGGCCCGAACGACCGGGCCACCTCGTTCCGCTGTTCCACAAGGGCCGCAACCACACCCACGGCGTGTTCTCTTCCGATCACCCTCACATCATCACGGACGCCTGCCCAGCCGACTGCCGAGTGCGGGCCCGGAGGTGCGAAGGTTTGCCCCATGCGCCCGGACAAGAAGTCGACCGCCGATGCGGCAGCCCAATCGCTCCTCGCTGACGGAGTGGTTCACGTCGAGACCCTTCAGGCCGATCCGAACGTCATCGACACCTACCCGTACTCCCGCCTCCTGCTGATAGCACGGGGTGGCGCGTCGGCACCCAACGAGATCTTCTGGGGGGTGGCGACGCTGGAGGCGAAGGGCTGGACCGCCGAGTCCTGGGACATGGCAACGGCGGGGCTGAAGTTCGGCGTCTGGCGCGTGGTGATGCGCCGCCCCGCCAACGCCCTGTAGACGACCCCGGACGGCCCGCAGTCGCTGAGCCGAGTGGCAGTGCGTAGCGATCTGACGCGCCTCAGGGCTCCGGAGGATCATCCGCCCGACCTTGCCCCGCCCGAGCGAAGGCCCGTAACCCCCTAAGCCCCCGGCCCCTGGCCCGTGGAGCCGCGGACCACCAGTTCCGGCTGGAAGACGTACTCCGTGCGCTGGACCGGGGTGCCGGCCACCGATTCCAGGAGGGCTCCCACCGCCGCCGTGGCCATGGCGCGCACCGGCTGGCGGATGGTGGTCAGTGGGGGGTCGGTGAAGGCGATGAGCGGGGAGTCGTCGAACCCGACGACCGAGACGTCCTCCGGCACCCGCAAGCCCCGCTCGCGCGCCGCCCGTATGACGCCCAGGGCCATCGGGTCGCTGCCGCACACGATGCCCGTGCAGCCCCGGTCGAGCAGGGCTCCGCCCGCGGCGTGGCCGCCCTCCACCGTGAACAGGGTGCGCTGGATCAGCCCTTCGGCCGGGGCGGACGGGCAGGCGGCAATGAAGCCCGCCTCCTTGCGCGCCGAAGGCACGTAGCGCGTCGGGCCGATGGCGAGGCCGATCCGCCGGTGGCCCAGGTCCTCCAGGTGGCGGACCGCCATCTCCGCCGCCGCGCGGTCGTCCGGGGAGATGGAGGGGGCGCTCACCTGGTCGTTGGAGCCGTTGATCAGAACGAACGGCACGCCCCGCAAGGCGAGACGCTGGTAGCGCGACGGATCCGCCGAGGAGTCCGCGTGCAGCCCGGAGAGGAACACGATGCCGGTGACACCGCGCTCCTCCAGCTGCTCGACCAGCTCGTCCTCGGTGGCCCCGCCCGGGGTCTGCGTGCACAGCACCGGGGTGTAGCCGTGGCCGGCCAGGGCCTGTTCGATGACCTGGGCGAAGGCCGGAAAGATGGGATTGGTCAGCTCAGGGGTGAGGAGACCCACCAGGCCGTTGCTGCGTCGCCGCAGCCGCACCGGGCGTTCGTAGCCCAGCAGGTCCATGGCGGCCAGCACCTTGTGACGGGTGCCGGACGCCACGCCCGACTTGCCGTTGAGCACACGGCTGACGGTCGCCTCGCTGACCGCGGCCTGCGCGGCGATGTCCGTCAGCCGCAGGGGTGTGGTCACCCCTGCCACCACACCGCCGTGTCGCCGGGCAGCAGCGACGGGTCGTCGCCGAGGGAGCCGCTGGACAGCAGGACCGCACCCGGCGCGGGAAGGAGCACCGCCTCCGCCGTCGTGTTCACCGTGCAGACGAACCCGCCCCGGCGGAAGGCCAGCACGCCCTCCGGGGCCTCCAGCCACTCCACCGCGTCGCCCGCGCCCAGCTCCGGCCGTTCCCGGCGCAGCCGCAGGGCCGCGCGGTAGAGCTCCAGGGTCGAGGCGGGGTCGCCCGTCTGGGCGGCCACGCTCAGGCCCGCCCACTCGGCCGGCTGCGGCAGCCAGCTGCCCCCGTCGCCGAAGCCGTACGGGGCTTCGGCGCCCGACCACGGGATCGGGACGCGGCAGCCGTCGCGCAGCCCGTCCTGTCCCTCGCCGCGGGCGAAGGCCGGGTCCTGGCGGACGGAGTCCGGGAGGTCGGTCACCTCGGGCAGGCCCAGTTCCTCGCCCTGGTAGACGTACGCCGACCCGGGCAGGGCCAGCATCAGCAGCGCGGCCGCGCGCGCCCGGGCCAGGCCCTGCGCGCCGCCCCCGTACCGCGTCACATGGCGCACCACGTCGTGGTTCGACAGCACCCACGTGGTCGGGGCGCCGACCGGGCGCATCGCGTCCAGCGATTCGTTGATGGTGGCGCGCAGCGCCTCCGCGTCCCACCCGGTGTTCAGGTAGTGGAAGTTGAAGGCCTGGTGCAGCTCGTCGGGGCGCAGGTACATGGCCGTCCGGTCGGCGCTCGGCGTCCACGCCTCGGCGACTCCGATGCGGTCGCCCGCGTACTCGTCGAGGACGCGGCGCCAGGAGCGGTAGATCTCGTGGACGCCGTCCTGGTCGAAGAAGGGCAGCACCTGGTTGCCGAGCAGCTTGAGCTGCTCTCCCCGCCCCAGATCGGGCAGGCCGGGCGCCTTGACCAACCCGTGGGCCACGTCGATGCGGAAGCCGTCGGCGCCGAGGTCGAGCCAGAACCGCAGGATGGAGCGGAACTCGTCCTGGACGGCCGGGTGTTCCCAGTTGAAGTCGGGCTGCTCGGGCGCGAACAGGTGCAGGTACCACTCGCCGTCGGCGACCCGCGTCCACGCGGGCCCGCCGAAGATGGACTCCCAGTCGTTCGGGGGCTCCGCCCCGTCCGCGCCCCTCCCCTCCCGGAAGTGGAAGCGCTCGCGCAGCGGCGTACCGGGCCCTTCGCGCAGCGCCTGCTTGAACCATTCGTGCTGGTCGGAGCAGTGGTTGGGGACCAGGTCCACGATGATCCGCAGGCCCAGCGCGTGCGCTTCGCGGATCACGGCGTCGGCGTCGTGGAGACTGCCGAACATCGGATCGATGGCCCGGTAGTCGGCGACGTCGTAGCCCGCGTCGGCCTGCGGAGAGGCGTAGAAGGGGCTGAGCCAGACGGCGTCGACCCCGAGTTCCTTGAGGTAGGGCAGCCGGCTGCGGATGCCTTCGAGGTCCCCCATGCCGTCCCCGTTGGAGTCGGCGAAGCTGCGCGGATAGACCTGGTAGATCACCGCTTCTCTCCACCAGCCGGGCTTGGTCCCGGTGGAGGTGGGAAGTGCGTCGGCGAGGTGCTGGGTCATGTCGTCCTTGGGAGGTCGGGCCGGGGTGAGAGGGGGCGGGCGGCTGCGGGTGGTCAGCCCGAGCCCGTGGCGGGGCTGGTCAGCCCTTGGTCGCGCCTGCCGTCATCCCGGCGACGAGGTGACGCTGGGCGAAGAGGAAGAAGAACGCCGCGGGGATGGCGATGAGGACGGAGGCCGCGCTCATCGCACCCCAGTTGGAGGTGTACTGGGTGACGAAGGTCTGGAGGCCTCCGGCCAGGGTGAGGTGCTCGTCGCCGACCATGAAGGCGGAGGCGTACGCGACCTCGCCCCAGGCGGTGATGAAGGCGTAGAAGCCGGTGACGGCGAGGCCGGGCTTGGCCAGCGGGAGGATGAGGCGCCAGAAGGTACCGAAGGGGTTGAGCCCGTCGACGCGGCCGGATTCGTCGATCTCGACCGGGATGGTGTCGAAGAAGCCCTTCATCATCCAGGCGCAGAACGGCACGGCGATGGTGAGGTACGTGATGACCAGGCCGAGCGGCTGGTTGAGCAGCCCCAGCTGCCCCATGAGGTTGTAGAGCGGGACGATGAGGATGGCCATCGGGAACATCTGGGTGATGAGCAGGGTCCACATCAGCGGCTTCATTCCGGGGAACTTGAAGCGGCTGACGGCGTATCCGGTGGTGGCGGCGATGAACACCCCGAGGACGGTGGTGATGCCGGCGACCAGGACGGAGTTGCCGAACCAGGTGAGGAAGGAGGTCGACTCCACCAGGTAGCGGTAGTTGTCGAGGGTCGGCTCCTTCACGAAGTCCGTGGAGATGGCCAGCTTCGCGGGCTTGAGGGAGGTCAGCAGGACCCACAGCACCGGGAACACGGCGATCACGGACGCGGCGATCAGGGTGCCGTGGAGGCCGGCGGAGGCGAGCGGGGAGCGCTTGCCCCTCGGACGGGCCGCGGCCTTGGACGCCGCGGCCTTGGCCTCGGACGTCGTGGCCGTGGCCTCGGAAGTCGTGGAGGTCGTCGTCACGGTCACCACACCTCTCCCTGCTTGCGCAGCGAACGCCGGTAGACCAGCGCGAAGATCATGAGCAGCAGGAGGATCAGCACGCCCCACGTCGCCGAGCCGGCGAAGTCGCGCGGGCTGGTCACGAACGCCTCGCGGAAGGCCTGGGTCACCAGGATCTCGGTGGAGTCGCCCGGTCCGCCCCGGGTGAGCAGGAAGATCACCGGGAACATGTTGAAGGTCCAGATGGTGGAGAGCAGGATCACGGTCATGCTGACCGTGCGCAGCCCCGGCAGGGTGATGTGGCGGAACCGCTGCCAGGGCCCGGCCCCGTCCATCTCGGCGGCCTCGTAGAGCTCGCCGGGGATCGACTGCATGCCGCCGAGCAGGGCGACCATCATGAAGGGGATGCCGAGCCAGACGTTGACGGCGATGACCGCGACCTTGGCCCAGGTCGGGTCGTCGAGCCACCCGATCCCGGAGATCCCGCCGCCTTCGAGGATCTTGTTGAGGATGCCGTTGTCGCGGTTGAAGAGGAACCGCCAGGCGAAGACGGAGACGAATCCGGGGACGGCCCAGGGCAGGATGAGTGCCATCCGGTAGGCGGCGCGCCCCTTGAACTCGCGGTTGAGCACGGTGGCGAGGCCGAGGCCGAGCGTGAAGGTGATCGACACGCAGGCCACGGTCCACAGCACCGTCCACACCAGCCGCTGCAGGAACACCGGGTCGGCCAGGACGGCGGCGTAGTTGTCGAGTCCGACGAACTTGTACGTCGCCTCGATGTGGTTGGCGCCGATGGTGCGGCCGACGTTGCGCTCGGTGGCGTCGGTCAGCGACAGGTAGATGCCGCGGACGAGCGGCCAGCCGATGATCACGCCGAGCACGAGCACCACGGGGGTGACCATGGCCCAGGCGTACCAGTGGGTGGCCAGCGCCCGCCGCAGCCCCGGACGGTTCGGCCCGGGGCGGTTCCCCTTGCCCGCCTTGCTGTCAGTCCTGCGGCTCCGGCCGCGGGCGGCGGTGCCGGCGTCAGGACCGGCCTCGCTGCCCGCGGCCTTCGCCACCGACCGGCTGGTGTGAGCAGCCATCTTCTTCGCTACTTCCAACCCTTGAGGATCTTGCGGAATTCGACGCCGGCCGCCTTGGCCGCGTCCTCCGGGCTCGACGCCCCGGTGATCGCCTTGGTGTATTCGACCTTCAGCGGCTCGAAGAGGGATCCGTTCTCCGGGATCCAGGCGCGCTCGACGGCCTTGTCCACGGCCGGCTTGAAGAACTGGACCATCTCGTTGGACTTCACGTCGGGCTGCTCGTAGGCGGCGGTCCGGGTCGGGAGCAGGCTCAGCTCCTTGGTGGTCTGGACCTGGACCTCCTGCGAGGTCATGTAGTCGACGAAGGCGTTCGCAGCGGCGATGTTCTTGGAGCCCGCGTACACGGCGAGGTCGTGGCCGCCCTGCGGGGCGCCCGACTTGACGGAGCCGGCCGGGACGGCGGCGACGCCGAGGTTGGCCTTGTCCTTGAACTGGTCGCCGGCGTAGCTGTCGGCCACGGCCCACGGGCCGTTGATCATCATTGCGACCTCGCCCGACTTGAAGGCGGTCTGCATGTTGACCCAGCCGTCGGTGGCGTTGGTGATCGCCGCGCCCGAGGTGACCAGGTCGCGGGCGGTCTTGAAGGCCTTGACCCCCGCCGCGTTGTCCACGGTGACCGTCTTGGTCTTCGCGTCGACGAGGTCGCCGCCCTCTCCGTAGATGAGGGGCAGGAACCAGTAGGACTCGTCGCCGCGCAGGTAGAGGCCGACCTTGCCGGTCTTGGCCTTGATGGCGGCGGAGGCGGTCTTCAGCTCTTCCAGCGTCTTGGGGGGCTGGACGCCGGCGTCGGCGAGCATCTTCTTGTTGTAGAAGAGGCCGAGGCTGTCGATGACCTGCGGGACGGCGTAGGTCTTGCCCTCGTACTTGCCGCTGGCCGCGGCCTGGGGCAGGAACTCGGCGTCGACCTTCTTGGCCGTGTCGGCCGGGACCTCGGCGAGGTATCCGAGGGAGGCGAAGTCGGCGACCCAGCCCACGTCCGAGCGGATGACGTCCGGGGCGTCGGCGCCGCTGCTGAAGGCGTTCTTGGCCTTGTTCTGGGCGTCACCGTAGGGGACGTTGACGTACTTGACGGTCACCTTGGGGTGCTTGGCGGTGAACCCCTCGGCGATCTTCTGGAAGGACGCCTTCTCGGCGTCGTTCGAGGTGTCCCACCAGGTGACGGTGCCGGTGAGCTCCCCGTCGGCCTTGGCTCCGCCGTTGCCGTCCTTGGTGTCACCGCCGCAAGCCGTCGCCGCGAGCGCCAGAGTCGCGACCAGCGCGGTGGCCGCTATGCCACGCCGCATATGAACTCCTTCGATGATCCCGGCCGCGCCTCGCGGTCCCGAGTTGCCGAGAACGTAACAAGCCTGCAAGCCGACCGAAAGACCTTGCGGCAATTTTCTGCAAGACGCGGTGATCGTTACATCCGTGTGTCCGTACGGTTGCCGCAGCTTGCTGTTACTCCGAACCCTTTTCGACTGTCCGGGCCCGCCACCAGGGGGCACGTAGATCATCTTGACCCGATATGACCCACGGCCCGACCGCATCCCGGCTTGCAAGCGCTTCCAGCAACGCCACTGCCAGCGGCTCCCGAGCGGCTCCCGAGCGTCGCCCGAGGGGAACCCACGCGGCTCCCCGGTGGCGACCGAAGCCCCCTGCGCCTTCGGTTACCAAGGTGACGCGTGACCGGTACAGTCCTATCCGTGACCGCACGGCTAGCCGACATCGCAGCCCAGGCGGGGGTCAGCGAAGCCACAGTCAGCCGCGTGCTCAACGGCAAGCCCGGTGTGGCCGCAGGCACCCGTGAATCCGTGCTGGCCGCACTCGACGTACTCGGCTACGAACGCCCCGTACGGCTGCGCCAGCGCAGCGCGGGGCTCGTCGGACTCATAACTCCCGAGCTGGACAACCCCATCTTCCCGGCGCTCGCCCAGGTCATCGGCCAGGCCCTGACCCGGCAGGGGTACACCCCCGTACTGGCCACGCAGACGCCCGGCGGATCCACCGAGGACGAGCTGACCGAGATGCTCGTCGACCGCGGGGTCTCCGGGATCATCTTCGTCTCCGGACTGCACGCGGACACCACGGCCGACATGGGTCGCTACGACCAACTGCGCGGGCAGGGCGTCCCGTACGTCCTGATCAACGGGTTCTCCGACAAGGTGCAGGCCCCCTTCGTCTCCCCCGACGACCGGGCCGCCATGCAGCTCGCGGTGACCCACCTGACCGCGCTCGGGCACACCCGGATCGGACTGGCCGTCGGACCCAAGCGGTTCGTGCCGGTCCTCCGCAAGATCGAGGGCTTCCGGCTCGGCATGAAGGAGCGGCTCGGACTCGGCGAGGACGAGGTCGAGGAGCTCATCCAGCACTCCCTCTACACGCTGGAGGGCGGCCAGGCCGCTGCGGCCGCGCTCATCTCGCGGGGCTGCACGGCGGTGGTGTGCGCGAGCGACATGATGGCGCTCGGCGCGATCCGGGCGGCCCGCCAGCAGGGGCTCAAGGTCCCGCAGGACGTCTCGGTCGTGGGCTTCGACGACTCACCGCTCATAGCGTTCACCGATCCTCCGCTGACCACCATCCGCCAGCCCGTGCAAGCCATGGGACAGGCGGCGGTGCGGACCCTGCTGGAGGAGATCGGGGGGACGCCGGCCCCTCACAGCGAGTTCGTGTTCCTGCCCGAGCTCGTCGTCCGCGGATCGACGGCTTCCGGACCGCGTCAGGGCCGGGGCCCCGACCGCTCCTGAGGACCCGCTGTGCACGATCCTGCCCCCAAGGGTCCCGGAATCCTTGGGGCACACGGCCTCCGGTAGTCCGCGAGGTGGAGATGCTGCGCCCAAGACCGTCCCAAGGGATGATCGGAGGCGAGAACGCATCTGGCAGACTCTTTTCCTATGGGTGAAGCGAGCGTGAAGACACTGGATACCCGGACGGACGCCTCGTCACCCACCGTGACCGAGGGCCAGACCCGCCCGGCACCGTCCGGGCGAACCCTCCTCTCCCGGCTGCGCGCACCCCGGCGGCCCCGGATCTGGTTCGAAATCCTGCTCATCGCGGTCAGCTACTGGACGTACTCGCTGATCCGCAACGCCGTACCCGAGCAGAAGGCGGCCGCGCTCGCGAACGCCGACTGGATCTGGAAGACGGAGCACTCGCTCGGCATCGCCGTGGAACAGACGGTCAACCACGCCGTCAACTCGGTGACCTGGCTGGTGGTGGGCATGAACTACTACTACGCCACGCTCCACTTCATCATGACCATCGGCGTCCTGGTGTGGATCTACCGCTTCCATCCGGGGCGTTACGCGGCCACCCGCCTCGTCCTCTTCGCCACCACGGGCGTGGCCCTGGTCGGCTACTACTTCTACCCGCTCGCGCCGCCCCGGCTGATGAACGGGCAGAACTTCGTCGACACCGTGCTGGTCCACCACACCTGGGGCTCCATGGCCTCGGGCAACCTCAAGCACATGTCGAACCAGTACGCGGCCATGCCCTCCATGCACATAGGGTGGTCGCTCTGGTGCGGGCTGACGATCTTCGCGGTCGCCTCGGCCCCCTGGGCCCGGATCCTGGGCCTGCTCTACCCGACGGCGACACTGATCGTGATCGTGTCCACCGCCAACCACTTCTGGCTCGACGCCGTGGGCGGCATGCTCTGCCTGGCCTTCGGCTTCACCGTCTCCCGCGCCTGGTACGGGTCCCTCCCGCACCGCCTGCCGCGCAAGCCGGAGGAGACCGGCCACCACCCGGTGACGGCGGCCCTCCTGAACCGCGCCCGCGTCCGCACCCGCGCCTGAGGCACCGGCTCCACGCCCCTTGACCTCAAGGATGCTTGAGGTTTTACGGTCATTTCCAGAGGCCGTCGGAACCGTCCGGCGGGTCTCCTCATGGAGGTTCGACATGACCGAGCACGCCGCCCACACCGAGACCCCCGCGATCTCCGTGACCCCCGAGCGCTACCGCAACGCCGTGATCCCGCACATCATGGTCGACGACGCCGCCGCGGCGATCGAGTTCTACGAGCGGGCCTTCGGCGCCCGCGAGCAGTTCAGGATCGACGCCCCGGGCGGCGGGGTCCTGCACGCCGAGATCAGCATCGGGCCGTCCGTCCTGATGCTCGGCGACGCGAGCGTGGAGGTGGCCGAGGCGGGCTCCTTCGCCGCCCCGGCCGCGCTCGGCGGGGGCACGTCCGTCACGCTGCACGTCTTCGTCGCGGACGTCGACGCCCTGGCGGAGCGCGCGGAGGCCGCCGGGGCGGAGATCCTCCAGCCGCCGACGGACATGTTCCACGGGGACCGCACCGTCATCCTCAAGGACCCTTCGGGCCACATGTGGGTGTTCCTGACCCACCTCGCCGACCTCTCGGACGAGGAGCTCCGCAGCGGCCTGGCCGCCTCCGGGATCTGATCAGCCCGCCGCCCCCCGGTGGGTGATCCGGCCGCCCGACATCGTCAGGCGGACCGGAGCCCCCGCCACTTCGTCCGGGGGCGCGTCCACCGGGTCCGCGCCGAAGGCCGTCAGGTCCGCCCGGAAGCCGGCCGCGATCCGGCCCGCAACCCGCCCCTCCCCCGCCGCCAGCGCGGCGTGCGAGGTCATGCCCTCCAGGGCCATCAGCCCGGTCAGGGCCGCGCCGGGCCCGGCCCCCGTACCGGCGGAGGCCGCGCCGCGCGGGCTGCGGGCGATGGACAGCACCTCGCGGGCGTCGTAGTGGGCGATCGGCCAGTCGGAGCCGAGGGCGAGCACCGCGCCCGCGTCGCGCAGGTCACGGCAGCGCCAGGCGTGGCCGGCCCGCTCCGCGCCCAGCCGCTTGGACCACTCGTCGCTGTGGTCGGCCCGGGTGCAATCGGTGTGCTGCGGCTGCATCGAGGCGATCACCCCGAGCTCCGCGAACCGCTTCAGCTGGTTGTCGGGGACCGTCTCGATGTGCTCGATCCGGTGCCGCATGCGGGCCCGCGGGCCCAGCCCCGCCACGGTGTCCAGGACGTGCCGGACCGCCGCGTCGCCGATGGCGTGGGTCGCGGTGCGGACCCCGGCCGCGTCGAGGACCCGTACCGCTTCGGCGTACGCGTGCGGGTCGGGCCAGAAGGCGTCCGTGCCCTGGCCGTGGCAGTCGGCGTGCTCCAGCCAGGCGGTGCCGCCCTCGACGGTGCCGTCCATGAAGAACTTCACCCCGCCGACCTGCCAGTGCCGGCCCAGGAGCCCCTGGAGCTCGATCAGCTCCTCCAGGTCCTCCGAGGTGGCGCCCGGCATGCACCAGGGCGCGAGCTTGAGCCGCACCGGCAGGTCGCCCTCGTACTCCACGGTCGACAGCAGGGCCGGTACGTCCCCGTCTCCGAGGTCCATGACGTGCGCGCCGGTGAGTCCGGTGGCGGCCATGTCGCCGAGCAGCCGGGTGAGGCGGTCCCGGCGCTCGGCGTACGAGGGTTTCGGCGCGAGGGAGCCGACCAGGTCCATCGCGGCGTGCTCGATCAGGTGGCCGGTGGGCCGCCCGGCCGCGTCGCAGACGATCTCGGAGCGCTGGGCGAAGGCGCGGGGCCCGGTGATCCCGGCGGCGGCCAGGGCCGCGCCGGAGGCCAGGGCGGAGTGGGCGTCGTAGAGGCGCAGGAAGGCGGGGGCCCCGGCGAGGGCCTCCTCGATCAGCGCCTTGTCGATGGGGCGGCCGCCGAAGGCGTTGTGGTCGAGGCCGAAGCCGGTGACCCAGCCGCCGGGTCCCCGGTCGGCCGCGCGCAGGGCGGCGCGGAGCTGGTCGAGGTCGCCGACGGCGGAGAGGTCGGTCCCGGTGGCCATTTCGATGCCCCAGACGGGGTGGCTGTGGGCGTCGGTGAGACCGGGGGTGAGGGTCGCTCCGCCGAGGTCGATGACCTCGGTGCCGGGGCCGCGCCAGTCGCGCACGTCGGCCTCTTCGCCGACGGCGACGATCTCCCCGCCGAGTACGGCTACCGCGCCGGCCTCGGGGCGGTCCGGGTCGAGGGTGCGGACGCGGGCTCCGGTGAGGACGGTGTCGGCAGCGGGCACGGGGTTTCTCCTTCGGAGGCTTCGGAGGTCACGGTGGCTTCGGCGGCTTCGGCGGCGGGCTCTTCGGCGAATCGGGCGTAGACCTCGGGGCGGCGGGTCTTGAGCCGCTGCGCGAGGACGAGACCGGCCAGGAACACGGCGGGGACGAGGGCGACGAGGACGGTGTCGACGGTGGTGGAGGCCATGGTGAACAGGTTGACCTTGGAGATCACCAGGCAGATCGCGACGGCCAGCAGCACGGCTGCGGCGACGGGCGCGATCAGCGTCCGCCAGGGGCCTTCGTCGTGGCGGATCCGGCGGAAGTAGACGGGTACGGCGATGGCGGCCAGCAGCATCAGGGCCATGAGCCCGATCATGCCGGGGGTGTTCACCCACAGCAGGAGCTGCTGGTACGGGTCGGCTCCGGCGAGCGCGAAACCGAGCACGATGACGGCGCCGAGGGCGGTCTGGGCTAGCCCGGCGAGGTACGGGGAGCCGTGGCGCGGGTGGATCCGGCCGAGGGTGGCGGGCAGGACGCCTTCCTCGGCGAGGGCGAGCACGTACCGGTTGATGGCGTTGTGGAAGGCGAGGAGGGAGGCGATGACGCTGGTGACGATGAAGACGTGCATCAGGTCGGCCGCCCACGGGCCGACGTAGGTGGTGATGGCGGTGAAGAAGAGGCCGGCCGGGTCGTCGGTGGCGGCGGCGAGGACCTCCTCGGAGCCGAAGGCCTGGATGACGGTCCAGACGATGAAGGCGTAGAAGAGGCCGAGGAAGGCGACGGCGATGTAGGTGGCGCGCGGGATGGTCCGGTCGGGGTCGCGGGCCTCGCGGCGGTAGATGACCGTGGACTCGAAGCCGGTGAAGGCGGCGAAGGCGAAGGCCAGGACGGCGGCGGTGCCGGGGACGAGCACCGCGCCGGGGGCGAAGGAGCCGGCGGAGAGGCCGTGGGCGCCGCCCTTGAGGAGGACTCCGCCCGCGAGCAGGACGAGTATCCCGGTCTCGGCGACGAGCAGGACGCCGAGCAGCTTGGCGCCGAAGTCGATGGAGCGGAAGCCGCCGTACCAGATGAGGGCGAGCCCGGCGAGGGAGACGGGCAGCCAGGGGACGTCGATGCCACCGAGGGCGTGGGCGGTGTCCGCGGTGGTGGTGCCGAGGAGGCCGTAGACGCCGATCTCCATGCCGTTGTAGCCGATGAGGGCGAGCAGGGCGGCGCCGATGCCGACGCGCTTGCCGAGGCCCTGGGCGATGTACGCGTAGAAGGCGCCGCCGCTGCGGACATGGCGGCTCATGGTGGTGAACCCGACGGCGAAGACCGCGAGGGTGAGGCCCGCGAGGAGGTAGCCGGCGGGGGCGCCGATGCCGCCGAGCAGGATCGCTACGGGGGCCACCCCGGCCATGACGGTGAGTGGGGCGGCGGCGGAGACGACGAAGAAGGAGATGTCGGCGGTGCCGAGGGTGGCGCGGCGGAGGGTGGGGGCGGCGGCGGGGGCGTTGGCCTTGGTGTCGGCGTCGGCGGGTCTGGGTTCGGGCATGCGGGAGCACCCTTCTGCGAACGGCAGGCGGCGGGGACGCGAAAACCTAAAGGCTTTCGGTTTGCGGCAATGTAGCCTCCGGTTTTGGCGTACGGGAAGACCTGACGGCGGGAGAAAAACGATGGCGCGGCCACGCACCCCACTGCTCGACCGGGAGCGGATCGGTGCTACAGCCCTGCAACTGCTGGCGGAGCAAGGGGAGTTCAGCGTTCCGCAGATCGCCCGCGCGCTCGGGGTGCAGACCGGTTCGCTGTATCACCACGTGGACGGCCGGGCCGGGGTGATCGAACTGATACGGGAGCGGGTCTGCGCCGGAATCGACGGCGGGGCCCTGGCCACGGAACCCTGGGACGCGGCGCTGGAGGCCTGGGCCCGCTCCTACCGGGCCGCCTTCGCCGCCTACCCGCGCGCCATCCCGCTGCTCATGACCACCCCGGTACGTGCGCCGGCCGTGCTCGCGCAGTACGAGCAGGCGGTGGCGCTGCTGCTGCGGGCGGGATTCCGCACGGAGCAGGTGATGCCGCTGCTCACGGGCCTGGAGAACCTGGTACTGGGCTCGGCCCTGGACCTCGCCGCGCCGCACGCCATGTGGGAGCCGACCCCGCAGACCCCGCTGCTCGCGGAGGCCCTGGCCGTACAGGGCCCGGGGCGCGCGGAGGCCGCCTTCGAGGTCGGCCTGGCGGCGTTCCTGTCCTACGCCCGGACCCAGCGGGACGGGGGCGAGGGCGGGGGCGCGGCTATGGCTCCAGGTGACTGAATCCGACCTCGAAGCGTTCGACCGAGAGGATCCGCTGGCCTTCCCGGTGCGCCGTTTCCTCGCGGATCTGGGAAGCGCGTTCCTCGCTGTCCCGCATGCTGCGCTCGTCTTCCCACAGCGTCAGCGACACGGCCTTGCCGGAGGCGCGGTCGACCAGGTAGTAGACGCCCCGGAAGCCGGGAGCGTCCCGGACCTGCTGGACGATCGCCTCCGAATTCGCGGTCGGGTCTCCCGTCGGCGGCACCGGTGATCCCTGGTAGGTACTCAGCCTCACGAACATCTCCCGAGTCCTTCCCTCAGGCCCCTCAGACCGTTCGGCCCCCAGGACCAGCGTGCTCCGGCCGGTCACGCGCCGCATGCCGGGCGGCGCGACAATGGGGGTGAGGGACACGTCCGCCGTGCGTCGCGTCGCGTTACGGAGAGGCGGGAGCTCGTGGGAGCGTACATAGCCGTGACCGCCCTGAGCCATGTCGGGCTGGTCCGCGATCAGAACGAGGACAGCCTCGTCGTGGGACCGTGGACGCTGTGCGGGACCACGACCCGCAGCCCCCAGACGCTCCTGTTCCCCCTCGGCCGACCGCTCGTCGTCGCGGTGGCCGACGGCCTCGGCGGGCACCCGGGCGGCGAGGTCGCCAGCGAGCTGGTCGTCCGCGAGCTCGCCCTCCTCGGCCCCAAACTCGACAGCGCCCTGGCCATCGAGGACGCGCTGAACGTCTGCAACCGCGCCGTGCACGCGGCCACCGACGGCCGCCCGGACCTGACCGCCATGGGGACCACGGTCGCGGGCACCCTCGTACTGGAAGAGTCGCTGCTGTCCTTCAACGTCGGCGACAGCAAGGTGTACCAGGCGACCGAGGAAGGGCTCCGCCAGGTCAGCGTGGACGACAGCCCTCCCCCGGAGCCGGGCCAGCGCACCACGTCGGTCGTCACCCAGACCCTCGGCGGAAGCCGCGCCCAGCACGTCCTCACCCCCCACGTGGCGACCCTCCCCCTCGTCACGGGCGACCGCTACCTGGTGTGCAGCGACGGACTGACCGACCCGGTGCCCGACGAGGCCATCGAAGAGGTCCTACGGGTCCACGACGACGGCAAGGCGGCGTTCGAACTGTGGCGCGCCGCGATCGAGGCCGGCGGCCCCGACAACATCACCCTGGCGCTGGTCCGCATCGGCGCGTGAGCGGCGGGCTGACGCGGCCCTACGCCTCGCAGTCGTACTGCTTGGCGAGGTTGTCGACGGCCTCCAGGATCACGGTGCGGGAGGCCGCGACGAGGGCCGCATCGTCCCAGTTCTCCGCCACGACCACACCGGGCGCGACCTCCAGCGAGACGGTGACGTACTCCGCGTCCGCCTTCATCTTCTTCGGGCACCCGACGGGGAGCTGGACCTCGCTCTGCCGGGGGCCGACCCATCCCGAACGGCCGCCGGGAAGCCCGGTGGCACCCTTGGCCGGACTGTTCAGGGTGTCGGCGGGACGGACGGCGAGGGTGTACTGAAGCGGGCCCGCGGTGGCCTTTTCCGGGACCCGGATGACGAAGCACGTTGTGGAGAAGACGGGGTCCGCCGGGGACTTGCCGGTCTTGTCCTCGTCGACGGTGACTCGGCCGCCCTTGCCGTCGGACAGGAGACCCGCCGTCTTCTCGGTGAGCATCCCGAGACACAGGTTCCGCGCCCGCAGGTCCTTCAGCGTGCTGGGCCACAGCTGGATGGCGGCGACGACTGCCGCCGCGGCCACGAGCACGGCCGGCAGCACCAGATATTTCCTGTTCATGAGCAGCCAGAGATACGCGCGAGGCTGAGAGCGCTTTCGCGCACCACTGCGGCAGCGTTGCGGATTGCCGTGTCCCGGTCCACGATCCCCTTCTTCTCCGCCTGTGAGGGAGCGCTGAGCGTCACAGTGATGTAGGGCGCCGTCGATCCCAAGCGGCTGGGACAGCCCGTCGGCAGTTGGGCCTCGGCCCTGTCGGGGAGCGCCCAGCCGATGAGCCCCCCGCCGCCGAGCAGCACGGCGCCCTTCGGCAGCCCGGCGCCTCCCTTGCTGTCCTCCATGATCAGCGAGTAGACGGTTCGGGTCGCGTTGCCGTCCGCGCCGGCTCGCCGGGCTATGCACGAGCGGAAGAAGGCGTAGTCGCCCTGCCCCTTCCGTTCGAACTCGTCCATGTCGACCCTCCCGCCCTGCCCGTCGTCGATGAGCGCCGCGGTCCGCTCGTCGAGCGTCCCGAAGCACAGGCTCCGAGGCGGTTTCGGCTCGTCACCACCGGACCACATCGTGAGTGCGACGATCGCCCCGTAGGTGATCAACGCCCCTGCCAGTAGCACGAGATGCTTCCTGTTCACCGCTCGCCCATCTTCATGTCGGCGTCCTTGATGCCGTTCTGGTACCACTGCTGGGCGGTCGGCTGGAGGCCGTCCTCGTACTCTCCGGGGCTCGCGTCCAGCTCCGAGAGGTGCAGCCCCTTGACCGTCGCCATCTGGCTCAGCAGGGCGTTCATCTCCTTCTGCCCGTTGTCGAAGTGGTTGATCATGTTGTTGCGGGTGTCGGCGTCGACCTTGGCGTTGAGGTCGTTCATGTACGCGGCCGTGCCCACGTCGACCGAACGCTGGATGGCGTCACCCACGACGGGGATGGCCGTCAGGGGCCCGCCGTAGACGTGATAATTCATCATCTTGTTCCAGCCGTTCGCGTCCTTCTGGGCCTGCCCGAGGTCGAAGATGACGTCGCCGCGCACGCCGTCGAGGTGGCCGAGTACCGATGCCGACTGCTTGACCCACGCGCGCAGCTTGGGGTCTTCGTGGCGGTAGGAGTCCTCGGGGAAGCTGTCGAGCCCGTCGCCGATCACTGCGGTCTGCGAGGCATGGATGACGGCGAAGGCTTTCGGGTCCTCGACGGCGGAGCGGATGATCCGGGTCAGGGCCCCGCGGTCGATGTCGAGATTGCTGAAGTCGGTGGGCCCGTCCAAGTTCTTGCCGAGGATTTGGTGCACATCGGATCCGTAGTCGCCGATCATCTCGCCCATGGCCATGCGCATGGTGACGGGCACGGCGCTCTGGTTCTTCTTCGTTTCCTCGGCATACTCGCCGATCATCCGCTCGAAGATCGCGGTCTCGGCGCCGTCGTGGCGGGTGCCCACCGGGTGCAGGGGGTCGCCCGGCTCACGGCCCGTCGCCGCGGCGTCGACAGCGGCCGCGAACTCGGCGCGGGCGGAGGTGTGCTGCAGGTCCTCGGGCATCTTGTCCTGGACGTCCCCGCCAGGCCAGTGCCGGTCCTCCAGGAAGTACTTCAAATTGTCCGTTGTGCTCGGATCGAAGTAGCTGGTCGCGGCGGACGGGTTGCGGCTCATCGCGTTCATCAGACCCTTCATCGGGTCCTCCTGCGTGCCCTGCCAGTTCTTCATGACCCCGTCGTAGGCGTCCTTGTCGTGCGTCTCCCACTCGCGGATGGTGTTGCCGACCTCGGTCAGGAAGGCCTCGCTGTAGACCGGGTCGTCCTTGTCCTTCCGGAACGGACTGTCCTTGGGGTCCTTCGGGTCGTACGGCTTGTCCCCGACGTCGGCGGCCATGAGGTCGGTCAGGGCCTTGAGGCCCGCCGCTCCGCCCTTGAGCTGCCCGGGGTGCTGGCTGGGCAGGTCGTTGCCGTTGCGGGCCATGGTGATGAGCCGGTGGGTCCAGGCCGAGGTGACCCCGCCCGCCGGGGTGCCGATCGGGGAGTCCGGGCCGGTGGCGGTGGCGAGGCTGCCGGAGAGAGCCTTGTAGAGCCGCGCGTCGGTTGCGGAGACCTGGCCGTCGCGGCCGCCGTGCTCCAGGCTTCCGGCGAGCAGCAGCACCGCTTCCTGGTCCTCGCGGCCGTTGTAGCTGAGGTTCTGCATCAGCTCGGCGGAGAACGCGGGCGAGTTCTGGCCACCCTCGACAAGGCTGAGGAGCCGCTCGCGCTCCTTGTCGTCGAGGTAGTCCCAGCGGCCGTAGAGCTTGGCGGCCTCGCGGCCGTTCTCAGTCTGCTGCTTCTCCTCGGCGCGCATCCTCTTCGCGTCGGCGACGCCGCCGAGGTCGGTGCTGCCGAAGTCGTTGGGGTGGTTCTTGACCAGCGCGCGCAGACCCCAGGCACACAGCTCGTCGGCCTCGTTGGCACGCTGCAGGATGCCTTCGATCTTTCCCCGCAGCGCGTCGAACTGTGCCTCGGTGGCGATCGGTTCGGTGCTGTCCTTCGACCGGCGGTCGGGGTGGACGCGATGGCTGAGCACACCGTTCGGGTAGATGGTGATGCCCGGCGGAGGATTCTCGTACGTGGCCTTGAGGTCGTCCTGGGCGGTCTTGAGCAGAGTGTGGGCGTCCTGGAGGAGATCGCGTACGGATTCGGCCTCGGTGACGGCGTCACCGAACTCCTTCGCCGTCTTCGTGACGAACTCCTTCGTCACGGCGGCGTTCTCACCCCTCCAGGTGGACTTGTCGGCCTTGCCCTTCATGGCCGACGCATCGGTCTTGAGCTGCGTCAGCCTGGCAACCATCTCGGTCCACTGAGTGACCGCCGTGTCCATCGGACCGAGCTTGGCGTTCAGGAGCTGCTCGAAATCAGGCATGACTGCGACTCCTTAACGGAAGAACTTGTCGATCCGGGACGCGGACACGGCACCCTCACTGCCCGGCACGACGGGTCCCACGATGCGCAACTGTGCACCGATCCAGGCGTCGTTGGCCTTGCTGGACTTCTTCGTGTAGTCGAGGTGGTTGGAGATGTGCGCGCACGCCTGGAGGAGGGTCTTCACCTGCGTCTCCCAGGTCTTGTTCACCTCCGAGAGCGCGGCACCCGTGTCGAAGCCGTCACCCTTCAGGCTGCTTCCGGCACTCTCGCTCGCCGCGTTCGCGTGCTTGCCCGCGGGCTCCAGCCCGTTGAAGAGCCCGTGGGCCGCATGGCCGATCTCACCGAGATCGTCATCCTCGACCACGTAGTCGGCCGAGCCCGCCGGCGCCGAACCGCCCCCGCTGCCGGCCTGGTTCAACCTCATCGCCACGGACGCCTGCTCCGCGGCCCATTCCTCGTCGAACGACATCGCCAGAACCCCCGTTTGCTGATCGCAAAGCTGTCCCGCCCGCCACGCTACCCATCTGCGTCACCAACGGCTACAGCTGATCGATCATTCGTACGGGACTCCCGCGGGGAGTGGCCGGGGGCGCGTCAGCCTGCGGCGTACCGCACGAAGCCGGTCCAGGCGGTGGGGGCCACGGCCAGGTGGGTGCGGTCCACGTCCTTGGAGTCCCGGATGAGGATCGACTCGGGGAGCATTGCTACTTCGACGCACTCCGGTCCGTCGTTGGTGCTGTAGCTGCTCTTGACCCAGGCGACTTCGACGCAGTCGTTGCTGTCGCTCGGGCTGTAACTGCTCTTCACCCAGGTCAGTTCGGAAGGGCCGCCGGTCGAGGGCTTGATGCTCATGTATCCCCCAGCAATTTCTCGATGAAGGCCCTCGACTGCCGTGGGCTCAGGGCCTGTGAACGGATGATCCCATACCGGAGTTCGAGGATCTGGATGTCCTTGGCGTCGGTGAACAAGCGGCTCATCAGCTGCGCTTCGACATACCCGATCGTCGAACCGTCCCGGAGCTTCAGCACCTGGAGACCGCCACCCATTCCGGCGTGGTCCTCGCAGTCCGTCGGCATCACCTGGATCTCCACGTTGCGCAGCAGGCCGATGTCAAGCAGGCGCTCAAGCTGCCTGCGGAGTACGTCCCGGCCACCGATCGGCCGCTCCAGCATGGCCTGCTCCAGAACGAAGGTCAGGGCCGGTGACGGCTGCCGGTGGAACATCTCCTGCCTGGTCATGCGCGCCGTGACGTACCGCTCCACCACCTCCGGAGAGAAGGCCGGCCGCCGGATCTCGTACAGCGCCCGTGCGTACTCCTCGGTCTGGAGCAGGCCGTGCAAGTTGTGGTTGCCGTACGCGCCCAGCTCGACCGCGTCGGACTCCAGCTTGGCCAGGTCCCGGACCTTCTTGGGATGGCGGGCCCTTTCCACATCGATCTTCATCGCGGCGATCTTGCCGTTCCCGCCGAGGATCTCGTCCGCCTTGTCCAAGTACTCAGGGCGAGGAATTCGCGCGCCGCGCTCGATCTTGTAGATGAGATTCGGGCCGTATCCCATGCGCGTACCGAACTGGGTTCGGTCAAGTCCGGCCGCCTCGCGCCATATCTTCAGCTGGCGCCCCACGGTGGCGATAACCGCCCCCGCTTCGTCCTCCGGGTCGAGTTCCCAACTGGATTCGCTCGACTCGTCGGTACCGTCTGCGTTCACTTCCACCCCCAGGGGACAGGCGGGACAGGGTCGGACACCCCGGGACAGCCGTCGTACACGACGTGCCCATCCCTGTTCAGGTTACGCACGGCTGGCCACGCTGAGTCACTTGAATCCTCCCCTCCCTGGAGGGAGGGGATTCCTCATCCTCCAGGGCTGATCGGGGATTTCTAGCTCAGGCAGCCACTTGGGGCAGCGCCCCAGGTGGTCTTACGCCCTCAGCGCTAACCGGGTTGAGACCAGCCCGGACCAGCATCACGCGGGCGGAGTTCTTGTCCCTGGGGGACACGGCTCCGCACGCGGTGCAGGCATACGTTCGTTCCGAGAGAGGTAGCGCGTGCTTGGTTCTCGCTCCGCACTGCGCGCAGTCCATGGTGGTATGCGCGGGGTGTACTAGGTGCACGGCCCGTCCGTGCTTTCGGCCCATCTGGATCAAGGCCGTTTTCGTCGCGGAGATCGCCGCGTCGGCCGCCTTCCTGGCCATGGTGGACCTGGCGAGGAACTTCGGCCGGAAGTCCTCGACCGCCAGGGCGTCGTGGTCGCGGACCACGCGCTTGGCCCACTTGCGGCCGGTGTCCTGGCGCTGACGGGCGACCTTCTTGTAGATCTTCGCCGTCAGCTTCTTCGCCTGCTGATATCGCTTCGAGCCGGGCTTGCCCTTCGGCGGCCTACGGCGGGCCATCATCCGCTGATAGCGAGCGAGCCTGACCGCCGCGTTCTTGCCGTGCTGGGCGTAGGGCAGGTCGTGGTCGTCTGATGTGGTGACCGCGGTCTCGCGCACGCCCCAGTCGATACCGATCACGGCACCGGTTTCGGGGAGCGGCCGCACCTCGGCGGGGACGACGAAGGAGCAATACCAATGCCCGAGACTGTCCTGGTATACACGCACGCTGGACGGGTCGGCCGGAAGGTCCCGCGACCACACCACTGTCAGGGCGATACCGCCCGCCAGGTGCAACTTCCCGTCCCTGAGGCGGAAGCCGTTGCGGTTGTAGTTCAACGACGGGCGCGCTTCCCGCTTCTTCTTCCACTTGGGCATCCCCGCCCGTTGCCGCATCGGCAGACGGTCCTTGATGTCCTTCTGCGCCTTCGCGCGGGACTTCCCGAAATCCCGGATCAACTGCTGCTGCGGAACGCTGGAGCCCTCACGGAGCCAGGTGTTCGTCTTGCGGGCCTCGGTCAGCATCTTGTCGAGCTGCCCGGGACCACACGTCCGCTTGTCCACACCCTCGGGCCGGCGCTTGTTCCAGGCGTGGGTCTGCTTCGATTTCGCGCAGCACTCGTTCCAGATCCACCGGCACCGGTCCCACTCGGCAAGGAGCAGGGCGAGAGCGGTGGACGACACACGCAGACGGAAGGTCCACCGGGCGTACCCGGCATCCACCGCCATCGGTGTCGTCGCCATCCCAACAACCTATCCCCGACCACTGACAACAGCCGAAAGGGCAGGTCAGAACAGATGCGAACCGGACTCCGGCGCTCCGCGCCTCCGACCCAACGGGCCGATCCGGTCGCCCGCGGCCCTGATGGCGTACCGGCTCAGGGAGCTGCGGCCGCCCCGCCTGGCGGAGCTCCCTTCCGGGGCCCGGCCCGCGGACCGGCAGGTCCACCCGTTCCAGACCTGCGAGGACTGCGACCGCGCCTACCGCGCCCCCTCCCCGGGCAGATGCACCTCCTGCGCCGAGGCGAAGGCCGCGTGACCGAACCTGCGTTCGGGGCAACACCGTTCGCCGGGACGGGCGGTGAAGCTATCGTCGGCGCATGCAGCCAAAGGTGGTCTTCTTCGACCTCGGGGGCGTCGTCTGCCGCTTCCATCCAGGGCGGCGGCTCGCCGCGCTCGGCAGGGCATGCGGGATCACTCCCGAGCAGGTGGAGAGCGGGCTCTATGCGTCCGGGCTCATCTCACGGTGGGATCTCGGCCTCGATTCCCCCTCGGCGATCCACCGCACGATTCAAGAGAGGCTGGGGTTCCGAGGAAGCATCCGGGCACTCCAGGAGATCTGGTGCCGTGCCTTCGAACCCGATCCAGAGGTACTCAGGCTGGCGGACACGGTGCGTCCGCTCCGCACCGCCCTGCTCACCGACAACGACCCCCTGCTGCTGGAAGCGTTCCCGGAGCTGTTCCCCCAGGTCGCCTCCCGTTTCGACGCCCTGCTCTTCTCCTGCCGTCTGGGAGCTGCCAAGCCCGAGCCGGCGGTGTTCACCCAGGCTCTCGACATGATGGGCGTCGCACCCGCGGAAGCCGTGTTCATCGATGACAGGGCCTCGAACGTCGCTGCCGCCCGCGGGGTGGGGATCACCGCGATCCACTTCCGCGACCCCCTCGGACTCGGCGTCGCACTGGATGCACTCCCGCCGCGGTGACCTATGGCTGGGGTACCGAGATATCGTCCCTATCGGGGAGTGGTCCCCGGTATGGACGGACCCGAGGAAAGGACGTGCGTGCGGCATGACCGTGCCCCTGCGCCGTGACGCGCAGCGCAACCGCGACCTGTTGATCGCCGCCGCCCGCGCCGCCTTCGCGGTCCAGGGTCTGGAGGCCCCGCTCGACGACATCGCCCGGCGGGCGGGCGTCGGCAACGCCACCCTGTACCGGCACTTCCCCACCCGGGCCGCGCTGGTGGACGCCGTCTTCGAGGGCGCCCTCGCCGGTACGACGGCTGCCGGGGAGGAGGCGCGGGGGGCCGAGGACGCCTGGGCCGGGCTGACCGGGTACCTCGACGTGGTGTTCACCGTGCTGGCCGCCGACCGCGGCACCAACGACCTGATGACCACGGGGATCGAGGGGATCCGCTCGCTGGACGCCGTGCACGCGCACAACCGCGAGACCGTCGAGCTGCTGCTCACCCGCGCGCAGCGGCAGGGCACGGTCCGGGCCGATGTCACCACCGAGGACCTGCTCCTCGCGCTGGCCGCGCTCGGCCGCGCCGTGCCCGCGCTCGCCGCCACCGTCGCGGACGGCTGGCGCCGCCACCTGGCGCTCTTCCTCGACGGGCTGCGGACTTCGGGTCCGGCCGGTCCGCTGCCGGGCCCGCCCCTCTCCCCCGCCCAGCTCGCAGAGGTGCTGGGCGGGCTGGGCCCGCACCGGGCGGACCGCCCGCGCACGCACGCCCCGTAACTGATCGTTTAAAAACGCATCACTTGGCCGCGAGCGGTCCGAGGTAGGTGCCTCCGGAGACGTCGATGGTCTGGCCGGTCACCCAGCGGCCCTGCGGGCCCGCCAGGAAGCCCACCACGTCCGCGACGTCCTCCGGCTCGCCGATCCGTCCGAGCGCCGTGATCGACTCAAGTCCGGCCACCGCCTCGGGGACCGAAGCGTAGGGAGCGATCATGTCGGTCAGCACCACCCCGGGTTCGACCGTGTTCACGGTGATGCCGCGCCGGCCCAGCTCGTTGGCGAGCGACGGGCCGAGGGCCGCCAGCGCCGCCTTGGTGACGGTGTAGCCGATCTGGCCGGGCTCCGCGATCCGGGTGGCCGCCGAGCCCATGTTGACGATCCGTCCGCCGTTCCGCAGCAGCGGCAGCGCCCGCTGGACCACGAAGACCGGCGTGCTCACGTTCACCGCCAGCAGCCGCTCGAACTCCTCCTCGGTGAGCTGCCCGATCGAACTGACCGAGTGGATGCCCGCGTTGTTGACCAGGATGTCCAGGCCGTCCTCGCCTCGGTCCGCCAGCCCAGCGGTGAGCCCCTCGAACAACCGGTCCACCGCACCGCTCTCGCCGAACCGGGCCCGTACCGCGAACGCCCGGCCGCCGGCCTCGGCGATCCGCGCCACGGTCTGCGCGGCGGCCGCTTCGTTGCCGCCGTAGTGGACCGCGACCAGTGCCCCCTCGGCGGCGAGCCGCAGGGCGACCGCGCGGCCGATTCCGCGCGAGCCGCCCGTCACCAGCGCGGTCTTGCCGTCCAGTTCCCCCATGATCGCCTCTCCCCCTCGTGATGCCCCGGTCGGATCCGGGAACGCCCCGGGCCGGGCGGAGGCCGCTCAGGCCCCGTAGAACAGTTCGTCCACCACCGCCCGCGCGCGGCGCGTGATGCGGCGGTAGTCGTCCAGCATCTCCCCGACCGTGCCCTCCGCGTAGCCCAAATATCGGCCGACCGCGCCCAGTTCGCGCGCATCGGACGGGAAGGTGTCCCCGGCGCGGCCGCGGACCAGCATCACGGCGTTGCGGACCCGGGTGGCCAGGACCCAGGCCTCGTCCAGGATCTGCGCCTCCTCGGTCGGGATCAGCCCGGCCGCGTGGGCGGCGGCCAGGGCCCGGCGGGTGCGCGTCGTGCGCAGGCCCGGTTCGCACCAGGCGTGCCGCATCTGGATCAGCTGGACGGTCCACTCGACGTCGCTGAGGCCGCCCCGGCCCAGTTTGGTGTGCAGGGTCGGGTCGGCGCCCCGGGGCAGGCGTTCGGATTCCATCCGGGCCTTCAGGCGGCGGATCTCGCGGACCGCGTCCTCGCCGAGGCCCTCCACGGGATAGCGCAGCGGGTCGATGAGCTCGATGAAACGGGCCCCGAGCTCGGGGTCGCCCGCGATCGGTTCGGCGCGCAGCAGCGCCTGGGACTCCCAGGTCAGGGACCAGCGGCGGTAGTAGGCGGCGTAGGAGGGGAGGGTGCGCACCAGCGGGCCGGAGCGGCCTTCGGGGCGCAGGTCGGCGTCGATGAGGAGCGGCGGGTCGGTGGTGGGCAGCTGGAGGAGCCTGCGCATCTCGGCGATGACGGTCTGGGCGGCCTTCGCGGCCTCCTGTTCGTCCACGCCCTCGCGGGGTTCGTGGACGAAGAGGACGTCGGCGTCGGAGCCGTAGCCGAGCTCGTGGCCGCCGAAGCGGCCGACGCCGATGACCGCGAAGCGGGTGGGCAGGGTGTCGCCCCAGTGGCCCTGGACGGCGGCGCGCAGGGCTCCGGCGATGGTGGTGGCGGTGAGGTCGGAGACCGCGTTGCCGACCCGGTCGACCAGGGCTCCGTGGTCCTCCTCGGCCGGGCTGTCCTCCGTACCGTAGGAGCCGATGATGTCGGCGGCGGTGGTGCGGAACAGCTCGCGGCGGCGTACTCCGCGGGCGGCGGCCACGGCCGCCTCCGGGTTCTCGGCGCGGCCGACGGCGGCGAGCACCTCCTGTTCGAGGGCCTCGCGGGTACGGGGTTGCAGGCCTTCGGGGTCGCCGAGCAGGGCTACGGCTTCGGGGGCGCGCATCAGCAGGTCGGGGGCGAGGCGCCCGGCGGACAGCACGCGGGCGAGGTTCTCGGCGGCGGCGCCTTCGTCGCGCAGGAGCCGCAGGTACCAGGGGGTGCGGCCGAGGGCGTCGGAGACCTTGCGGAAGTTCAGCAGGCCGGCGTCCGGGTCGGCGGAGTCGGCGAACCAGCCGAGGAGCACCGGCAGCAGGGTGCGCTGGATGGCGGCCTTGCGGGTGACGCCGGAGGCGAGGGCTTCGAGGTGGCGCAGGGCGGCGGCGGGGTCCGCGTAGCCGAGCGCTTCGAGGCGCTGGCCGGCGGCGCGCGGGGAGAGCCGGGTCTCGCCGGGGGCCAGCTGGGCCACGGCGTCGAGGAGCGGCCGGTAGAAGAGCTTCTCGTGCAGGCGGCGGACCACGGAGGCGTGCCGGCGCCAGGCCTTGTTGAGCTCGGCGACGGGTTCGGTGCGCAGGCCCATGGAACGGCCCAGGCGCCGCAGGTCGTTCTCGTCCTCGGGGACGAGGTGCGTGCGGCGCAGCCGGTAGAGCTGGATGCGGTGTTCCATGGCGCGCAGGAAGCGGTACGCGTCGTGCAGCTGGGCGGCGTCGGCGCGTCCGACGTAGCCGCCGGCGGCCAGCGCGTGGAGCGCGTCGAGGGTGCTGCCGGAGTGCAGGGTGGCGTCGGAGCGGCCGTGGACGAGCTGGAGCAGCTGGACGGCGAACTCGACGTCGCGCAGGCCGCCGGGGCCCAGCTTCAGTTCGCGGTCCACCTGGGCGGCGGGGATGTTGTCGACGACGCGGCGGCGCATCTTCTGGACGTCGGCGACGAAGTTCTCGCGTTCGGCGGCCTGCCAGACGAGCGGAGTTATGGCGTCGACGTACTCGGCGCCCAGGGTTTCGTCGCCGGCGACGGCGCGGGCCTTGAGGAGGGCCTGGAACTCCCAGGTCTTGGCCCAGCGTTGGTAGTAGGCGAGGTGGGAGGAGAGGGTGCGGACGAGGGGACCGTTCCTGCCCTCGGGGCGGAGGTTGGCGTCGACGGGCCAGATCGTGCCTTCGACGGTGGTCTCGGAGCAGATCCGCATGAGGTGGGAGGCGAGGCGGGTGGCGGCCTGGACGGCCTTGCCCTCGTCGGCCGGGTCGGTGCCGGGGGCGGCGTCCCCGACGAAGATCACGTCGACGTCGGAGACGTAGTTCAGCTCGTGGCCACCGCACTTGCCCATGGCGATGACGGCGAGCCGGCAGATCGCCGCGTCCTCGGGGGCGGCGGCGCTCGCGATGCGCAGGGCCGCGCGGAGGGTGGCGGTGGCGAGGTCGGCGAGCTCGGCGGCGGCCTGGGCCACGTCGGTGGTGCCGCAGACGTCGCGGGCGGCGATGGACAGCAGGCAGCGGCGGTAGGCGACCCGCAGGGCCACGGGGTCGTGGGCGCCGGCCAGGCCGAGCTCGAACTCGGGGAGCCCGGGGTGCAGATCGGCGGCCTCGTAGGTGACGAGGGCCTGCCAGTCCCGGGGGTGGCGGGCGAGGTGGTCCCCGAGGGCCTCGGAGGCGCCGAGCACCCCGAGGAGGCGGTCGCGCAGGGGCTTGGCGCTGACCAGGGTGTCGAGGAGCACGGGCAGGTCCTCGGCCGACTGCGCCTCGGCGAGCCGGACCAGCCCGAGGAGGGCGAGGTCGGGATCGGCGGTGGCTCCGAGGGCGTCGAGGAGCACCGGGTCGGTGCGTACGGCGGCCAGCGCCGGGACGTCCAGCAGCCGGGCGGCGGCGGAGGGGTCGGTGAAGCCGCTGCGCAGCAGCCGGCTGAAGGTACTGCTCCTGCGTCCCGGGACTGTCATCCCGCCGCCTCCCGCGTACGTCGGCTCTGGCTGCGACTGCGATCCGCGAGTCCGCCCGGGGTGAGCCTAGCCGGAGCGGGCGTGCTCCTCACCGACGCGCACCACGGGGTCGATTATTCGCTTATCTCCGCGTTTCGCGCGCGGCACCAATTGTTCATCTTCGAGGGCCCAAGACATCCGCGAACCCGCGAACCAACTCGCTGGAAAACGCCTCTCACTGACCGACCGACTGCTCCGCGCCGTCCTTCCCGCCGGAACGATCCCGAGGCCCGACCGATGCCCGTTTCCCGCCGACGCTTCCTTCTCGCGACCGCGCTCCCGATGCTCACCGTCGGGGTCACCGGCGCCCTCGCCATGGCCTCGGGCCGGCGGACGGGCGCCGAGGCGGGCCCGGAGACCGGACCGGGGTCCGGATCCGACTTCCCGGCGAGCACCACCGCCGGATCCGTCGTCCAGATCCTCTCCCACCCCGACGACGACCTGTTCTTCATGAACCCGGACCTCAGCCGCTCCCTGCTGGCCGGTGTCCCGCTCACGTCCCTGTACCTCACCGCGGGCGAGGGCGACGGCCGCAACGGCGCGGGCGGCGGCGAGGCCAAGGACCCCGTGCAGCCGTCGAACCGCACCCAGTACGCGGAGGCCCGGCAGAACGGCATACGCGCCGCCTACGCCGAGATGGTCACCGGAGACCGCACCAGCGCGTGGCGGCGTACGGTCATACCCACCACGGACGGCGGTCAGGCCGAGCTCGACGTCCTCGTGGCGAAACCGCACGTCAATCTGGTCTGGCTACAGCTGCGCGAGGCCCGCTCGGCCACCTCCGACAGCCCGGACAGCCTGCACGGCCTGTGGAACGGCCGGATACCGGCGCTCGCCCCCCAGCTCTCGGCCGCGACCCCGGCCGATCAGCCGCACACCCACACCAAGGACCAGGTCGTCGAGGCGATGGCCGGGATCCTGGAGCGGTACAAGCCGACGACGATACGGATGCTGGATCCGACGCCGGGACGGTACTGGGACACCGGCAAGTACACCGACCACCAGGACCACATGTACGGGGCCCGGTTCGCGCAGGCCGCGGCCGCCCTGTACGCCGCGCGGGTCCCGTTCGGGCAGCGGCCGCGGTTCAGCGTCCAGCACTACCTCGGCTACCACAACGGCACGCTGCCGCACGCGCTGGACCCGCAGACCACCGAGACGAAGATCGACTACCTGCGGACGTACGCCTGGCAGGACAAGCGGAACTACTGCGGCTCCCCCTACGGCTGCGGCGACCGCAAGGTCGCGGGCAGCCCGACCGGCCACAACTGGGCCCAGTCGCTGCGCTACGCCCGAGGCGACAACGCCTCCTGGCTGGTCCAGGGCGCGCCCGGCCGGCTGTACGCCTTCGCCGCCCTCGACGGCCAGATGGCCGTCTGGACCCGCTCCCCGGACACCGGTACCAGTACCCCCGCCGGTGCGGGGGCCGGAGCGGGGGCCGGAGCGGGGGCCGGTGCGGGGGCCGACTGGCAGGGCCCGGCCCTGCTGCCCGGCACCGGCATCGACCCGGGCGCCACCACCGCCCGCTTCCCCGACGGGCGCGTCGCCGTCTTCGCGACCCGGACCGTCTTCGGCGAACGGGGGCAGGACTACCGGCGCGAGATCGTCTACGCAGCCCAGTCCGCGCCCGGCGGCCCGTTCGGGGCGTGGGTCTCGCTCGGGACCCCCAACAGCGCGGACGAGGAGAGCACCTCGGAGATCAGCGCACCCTCGGCGGCCGTCGACCGGGACGGCCTCCTGACCGTGTACGCCCGCGACGCCCGCCGCACCCTGCGCGCCCGCGTCCAGCAGCCCTCGGGCGCCTTCGGCGACTGGCAGCACCTGGGCGGCGCCGACCTCCAGGGCGACCCGGTGACGGCCACCGACTCCGCCGGGCGGCGCCACCTCTACTGCACCACCACCCGGTCGGTGCTCGCCTGGATCCAGCCCGCCCCGGACGCCCCGATGGCCGGGCCCTTCCGGACCGGGCTCCCGGCCACCACCATCCCCCTGACCGCCGCCGCGGAGGGCTCGGGCATCCGCCTCTACTTCCGGCGGCCCGACTCCGGGGTCGTGCGCACCACGTTGGTCACGGCGGGCGGCGGAGCCGGCTCCGGCTCCGCGAAACCGTCCGCCTCCAGCATCACGGAGGCCGGGGGCCGGTCCGGCTACGGTGCGGTCGGTGTGGCCGGCCTCCTCCTGTCGGGCCGCGCCGACTCGGGCACCATCAGCACCACGGCCGTCGGCGGCCCGCCCGCGTGGACGGAGTCCAAGTTGCTCTACGCGGGCGCCCCGGCGGGCACCGTGGAACAGGGCGGCGCCACCACCACGGCGGTCCTGGGCCTGGACGCGGAACTCCACGTCACCACCGCCCGCCCCACCCGCGCCCGCCCCGCCTGGCACCGCGCGGTCCCGCGCACGTAGCCCCGTAACGCATGCGAGGTCCTGCGCCTCTCAGCCGGCGAAGCGGCGGTTCCCGGTGAGCGACCACACGGCTGAGATCCGGCCGTCCGTGACCGCGAACATGTCGATGCCGCTCCTGAGGACGACGTCCGCGTCGGCGTCGGCGGGGCTCTCGGACCACCGGTAGGCGATCTCGCCGCGCTCGGAGTCGACCAGCGGGGCGGCGTCGGCGACGAACGTCAGGCCGGTGAGGGCCTGGCTGTTGAGCGAGATGAACGCCTTCAGTTCGTCCTGGCCGAAGGTGGCGGCGGAGCCGGTGCCGTCGAAGTCGTCCGCGAAGTACAGCCGGAAGTCCGGGGCGAGGATCTGATCGGCGAGGGCGACGTCTCCGTTCCAGAGCGCCGCCCAGCCCTCCGCCAACCGGTTGCCGGCCTCCCGGGTCAGCGGTGCGGAGTCGAGGGTGGGGGAAGTCGTCACAGACATGGGTGCCTTCCGAGGTCGGTTCGTGCCACCCAGCCTCCGGGCCGGAGGCGACAACCCCCTGTCGGTGTTTAGCCCTCCGGGAGGCGGCTCAAGCGAAACCCCAGAGCTTGTCGAGCGCCACGAACTCCCGCCCGGGGGCAAGGAGTTCGGCCACGTGACCCATCTCCACCGGAGGACGCGGCTCCACCGTCTCCTCCAGTGCCCGCGCCTCCCGGATACGGTCGAGGCGGAAGCCCCGCACGGCGGAGCTCAGCCGGCACCAGCCGATGAGGTACCAGTGGTCGCCCCCGAGGAAACCCAGGGGTTCGACGGTGCGGTCGGTGACCTCGCCCTGCGCGTCGGGGTAGCGCAGGTGCAGCAGCCGGCGGGCCGCGAGCGCCTCGCTCAGGGCGTGCGGGAGCGCGGCCGGCGCGGCCGGCCGGACGGGGTCCACGGCGAGCCGTATCCGGGCGGCGAGCTCGCCCGCGGCCTGGCGCTCGCGCTGCGGCATGACGGCGAGCACCTTGTGCAGCGCCGAGCGGGCGTCCGCGGCGAACGGCGTCCCGGACAGCCCGTGCAGGGCGACGGCCAGGGAGGCCGCCTCGGCCGGGGTGATGGTCAGGGGCGGCAGGGTGTGTTCCTTGTCCACCACGTACCCGCCACTGCGCCCCGGCTCGGCATAGACCGGCACCCCGGACTGCTGCAGGGCGCTGAGATCCCGCTCGATGGTCCGGCTGCTGACGCCGAACCGCTCGGCGAGCCACCGTGCACTGCGCGGCCGCGGCGAAACCGCCCGCAACTCCTCCACCAGGGCATAAAGCCGCTCGGTCCGGTTCACACCCAAGGACCGTAGCCGATCCCCGGGCGCCGAACGACGGCTGGGGAGAGCGGGACGGCTCAGGGCCGACGGCTGGTGCCGTCGGCCCTGAGGTGTGGTTCCAGCCCTGGAGGGCGGCTGAGCTGCGGTTACAGGACCGGCATCATCTTGCGGAGTTCGAAGGCGGTGACCTCCGAGCGGTATTCCTCCCACTCCTGCTTCTTGTTGCGGAGGAAGAAGTCGAAGACGTGCTCGCCCAGGGTTTCGGCCACCAGTTCGCTGCGTTCCATCAGGGCGATGGCCTCGCCGAGGTTCTGCGGGAGGGGTTCGATGCCCATCGCTCGGCGTTCGGCGTCGGAGAGGGCCCAGACGTCGTCGTCGGCGCCGGCCGGGAGTTCGTAGCCCTCCTCGATGCCCTTCAGGCCCGCGGCCAGGAGGACGGCGTAGGTGAGGTACGGGTTGGCGCCGGAGTCGATCGAGCGGACCTCGACGCGCGAGGAGCCGGTCTTGCCCGGCTTGTACATCGGGACGCGGATCAGGGCCGAGCGGTTGTTGTGGCCCCAGCAGATGTACGAGGGGGCCTCGCCGCCCGAGCCGGCGGTGCGGGAGGAGCCGCCCCAGATGCGCTTGTAGGAGTTGACCCACTGGTTGGTGACCGCCGCCGTTTCGGCGGCGTGGCGAAGGAGGCCCGCGATGAAGGAGCGGCCGACCTTCGAGAGCTGGTACTCGGCGCCCGACTCGTAGAAGGCGTTGCGGTCGCCCTCGAAGAGGGAGAGGTGGGTGTGCATGCCCGACCCGGGGTACTCCGAGAAGGGCTTCGGCATGAAGGTGGCCTGCACGCCCTGCTCCAGGGCCACCTGCTTCATCACCAGGCGGAAGGTCATGATGTTGTCGGCCGTGGAGAGGGCGTCGGCGTAGCGGAGGTCGATCTCCTGCTGGCCCGGGGCGCCCTCGTGGTGGCTGAACTCGACCGAGATGCCCATGGATTCGAGCATCGTGATCGCCTGGCGGCGGAAGTCCATGCCGACGTTCTGCGGAGTGTGGTCGAAATAGCCGGAGTTGTCCGCGGGGGTGGGCCGCGTGCCGTCCAGCGGCTTGTCCTTCAGCAGGAAGAACTCGATCTCGGGGTGCGTGTAGAAGGTGAAACCGAGGTCGGAGGTCTTGTTGAGGATGCGCTTGAGGACGTAGCGGGGGTCCGCGTAGGAGGGGGAGCCGTCGGGCATCAGGATGTCGCAGAACATCCTGGCCGTTCCGGGGGCCTCCGCGCGCCACGGCAGTATCTGGAAGGTGCTCGGGTCCGGCTTGGCGATCATGTCGGATTCGTAGACCCGCGCGAACCCCTCGATCGCCGAGCCGTCGAACCCGATCCCCTCGTCGAAGGCCTGCTCCAGCTCCGCCGGCGCGACCGCGACGGACTTGAGGAAGCCCAGTACGTCGGTGAACCACAGGCGCACGAAGCGGATGTCGCGCTCCTCGAGCGTCCGGAGGACGAATTCCTGCTGCTTGTCCATACCTTCATCCTCGCAGTTCAGACGGGCTGTGCACCACTGTCCCCGAGACCGGGGGCACATCCGGGGCACAGTCGGGCCGGCCCAGTATCGCCAGCGGTGGTTTCCGCCAGATTACGCACCCCGGAAAGCCTGCGGCACCCCCGGACTGACCTTGGACCCGTCATGAGCATTACCATCTGCGCCCATGGGGGGCCGGAAGCACGCGGAGCGGGGACGTCAGCGACGTCAGCGGGGACGTCAACGACGTCCGCTGCCTCGGCGCGCCGTCCTCCTGATGGCCCTCGGGATGCTGGCCGGCGCGGTCTTCCTGTGCGCGCGGCCCGCCGCGGGTGCGGGGTCCTCCGTTGTGGGGCATGCGGGGCATGCGGCCGCGGAGCGCGTCTTCTGCGTGTCGCCGCAAGATCTGCCCGGCTGTTCCCCGCTCTCGCACGTGACCCCGGGCGTCCTGCCCGCGCCGCCGCCCGCCGTGGTGATGGCCGGCGGCGCGCCCCTGGCCGCCGGACGGACCGCGCACGAGGGGCGGGTACGGCCGCCCTCGGCGCTCGCGCGCGGCCCCGACCTGCACGCGCTCCAGGTGCTGCGGACCTGACCGGTCCGGGCCCAGGGCCGCGCCCTGAGCCCCGTAACGCGCGCATCTCCTCCACCCCCCTCAGCAGAAGGAACAAGGGCACATGGCCAGCAGGAAGTCCGACAACAACTCCCGCCAGGCGCGCATAGCCGAGATGCGCCGCGCCGACCAGATGCACGACCGGCGCAACAAGGCCATCGCGATCACCGTCTCGGCGGCCGTCGTCACCGGGCTGATCGGCTTCGGCGCGTGGGTGATGATCGCCCAGCAGAACAAGAAGGACGCGAAGGTGGCGGCCGCCAAGGCGCCGGTCGACGGCGAGCGGAACTGGGACGTCAAGACGCTCGGCCGCAAGCACGTCGAGACCCCGGTGAAGTACGAGATGAACCCGCCCGTCGGCGGCGACCACAGCCCCCGCTGGATGAACTGCAACGGGGACGTCTACAAGAACCAGCTTCCCGAGGTGAACGCGGTTCACTCGCTGGAACACGGCGCCGTCTGGGTGACGTACAACGAGAAGGCCGACAAGGCCGACGTCGAGAAGCTCGCCGGGACCGTGGCCAAGACCCCGTACACGCTGATGAGCCCGGACAAGGAGCAGGCCGGCACGATCATGCTCAGCGCGTGGGGCAAGCAGCTGACCGTGGACAAGGCGGACGACCCTCGGGTGGCGCAGTTCTTCACCAAGTACGTGCAGGGCCCGCAGACCCCCGAGCCGGGCGCGGCCTGCACGAACGGGCTGGCCGACAAGTGACCCGGACGGGCGGCAGGGGCGGCACGACCCGTACGTACTGGGTCGCGGGCTCGGCCGTGGGCCTGGCGCTGCTCTTCGCGGTCGGCGCCACCGTCGCCGCCGCGAGCGGGTCGGGGGCCGGGGCTTCCGCCGGTACGTCGTCCCGCGCCCCGGCGCTCTACTCCCCCGACGCGGGCTTCGCCCGGGACATGGCCGTGCACCACCAGCAGGCGGTGGAGATGTCCTTCATCGTGCGCGACCGCACCAAGGACGAGGCGGTACGCGGCCTCGCGTACGACATAGCCAACACCCAGGCCAACCAGCGCGGCATGCTGCTGGGCTGGCTGGAGCTGTGGGGGCTGCCGAAGGTGGTGGCCGACGAGCCGCCGATGTCGTGGATGGGGTCCGGATCGGGGTCCGGGTCCGGGTCCGATGCCTCCATGCCCGGTATGGAGGGGCACGACATGGGCGGGGCCGTGACCAAGCCGGGCGCCCTGATGCCCGGCATGGCCACCAAGGAGGAGCTGGCCCAGCTGGGCTCCGCCGAAGGCCGGGACGCGGAAGTCCTCTACCTCCGGCTGATGACCGACCACCACAAGGGCGGCGTCGCCATGGCGAAGGGGTGCGCCGCGCAGTGCCGGACCCCGGCGGAGCGGGCGCTGGCCGAGGGCATGGTGGCGGCGCAGCAGTCTGAGCTCACGCTGATGGCCGACATGCTGAAGCTGCGCGGAGCCGATCCTGCGGGGTGACGGGGTGACCGGGTGACGGGGCGCCGGGGGCGTCGGCCCCTGGGGCTCCGCCCCAGACCCCGCGCCTCAAACGCCGGCGAGGCTGGATGTTCCGTCACCCGTACGGCCCTGTGTCGACCCCGTCGGGTCGCGTCGTCCGAACGGGCGAACGACGATGGGGACGCCGAGGCGGGCGCGTCCGCGCCCTGCCGGTACGGCACGCTCAGGAGGTTCAAGCGATGACCACCGCCGGAGAGATCATGCACCCCGGGGCCCAGTGGATCCCCGCCACCGAGACCCTGGACCGGGCGGCTCAGCTGATGGCCCGCCTCAATGTGGGCGCGCTGCCCATCAGCGACACCAACGAACGGCTCTGCGGCATCCTGACCGACCGCGACATCGTCGTCGGCTGTGTGGCCAAGGGGCACGACCCGTCGAAGATCACCGCGGGCGACATGGCCAAGGGCACCCCGCGCTGGATCGACGCGGGCGCGGACGTCTCCGAGGTGCTCGCCGAGATGCAGGGCCACCAGATCCGCCGGCTCCCCGTCATCAAGGACAAGCGGCTGGTCGGCATGATCAGCGAGGCCGATCTGGCCAAGCACCTGTCCGAGGAGCAGATAGCCGGCTGGGCGGAAGCGGTCTACGCCAAGGGTTAGACCCCCGGGCCGCTGCTTACGGCCCCGATACGTTGAGGACCGCCCGTGCCACCTGGTGCGGGCGGTCCAGCATGACCAGGTGGCCCGCCGGGTCCGCGACCTCGAAGCGGGCGCCGATCCGGTCGGCCAGCTCCGCCTGACGGGCCAGCCAGGCCAGCGCCGGGCCGCGCGCGGAGCCGTCGTAGCCGGCCAGGACGGTGGCCGGCACGGTCAGCGGGCGCTCCGCGCGCAGCGCCAGTACCTCGGCGGCCACGTCCGGGTAGCGGGAGTTCTCCAGCAGGATCCCGCGCCAGACCCGGCCGGTCCGGTAGCAGCGGCGTACGAGATCGGGCGCGGCCGGGTCCGCGCCGCCCGTGCGGGAGGCCCGTACGGTGGCCCGCCGGGCCAGCGGTCCCAGCGCGGCGGGCACTCCCGCGGCGGTCAGGGCCCGGCCGAGGACACCGGCGGCGCCGGTCCGCACGCAGGCGGGCAGAGCGGTACGGGGCCGCTCCTCGACGCTGCCGTCGACCAGTACGACGGCCGCGGTGCGCCCCGGGTACAGGCGGGCGAAGGCTTCGGCGTGGAACCCGGCGATGGAGTGCCCGGCGACGGTGACGGGGGCCCCGCCCAGTCCCAGCGCGTCCAGCAGCCCGGCGATCCGGCCGGCCTCTCCGGCGGCGCTCGGCGGCCGGGCGGCGGGGGCGCTCAGCCCGTGCCCCGGCCGGTCGAAGCGGATGACGGTGCGGCCGGCGTCGACGAGCAGCCCGGCTACGGAGTCCCAGTCGAACCAGGCCATGGCGAGCCCGGCGCTGAGCACCACGGGCGGACCGCTGCCCTCGACCACGACGTGCAGCGGGACTCCGTCGACGCGTACGAACACGCCGGCCCCGGGGGCGGGACGCGTCACGTGCGGCGCTCCTTGTGTACGGAGTACGCGAGCAGGCCCAGCCAGACGGCCACGAACAGCACCTGGAGCCGTTGCCCCGCGCCGAGGGCCCAGGTGCCGTGCCCGGCGGTGAACATGGCGATGGCGGCCAGGGTCCAGACGGTGGCGGCCAGCTCCAGCCCGACGAGCACGGGGCCGAAGCGGGCGAGCGGGGCGAAGCGGCCGTAGCGGCGGGCGGCGACCGTGAGGGCCACTATCCCGACGAGCGCGCCCAGCATCGCGAGACTGCTGCTGATGGCATGGGCCTGATGGGTGGCGGGGACCAGTCCGGCGGTCTCCCGGGCCGCGCACACGGGGTCCACGGTCGGCGTGCAGCTGAGCGGCAGCCAGGCGTCGGCGGCGGTGGACGCGCCGAAGAGCGTGACTCCGGCCCAGCCGGTGACGGACCAGACGCGGCGGGATTCGGCGTGCCGCGAGAGGCGGACCAGGGCCAGGAGGCCGCCGAAGAAGGCGAGGAGGCCGGCCGTGAAGTCGGTGGCCCGGAACAGGCCGCCGAGCGGCTGGTCCTGGGCGGCGAGCTCGCTGACGTACGTCTCGATGGGGTTGAGGCCCGTGGAGAGGACGACTTCGAGCACCCACGCGGTGTAGGCGGCGGCGCCGAGGCCGATGAGCACGGCGACGGCGCGGGCGCCGGCCCGTGCCGTTCCGGCGGTTCCACCGGTTCCGGCGGTTCCGGCGGTTCCACCGGTTCCGGCGGGAGAAGGGCTGCTGTTCACGGGTGCCTTTGTGGACATAGTGGGACTAATCCTAAACGCGGCCGGGCCCGGTCCTACGATCGGATACCCACCCCGGGTAGGGTTCCACCCATGACGCGCCCTGCCCTGCGTACCGAGCGAGAAGCTGTCCGGTGGACCCGGCTGCTGCTGCTCGCCGCGCTGCTGCTGGGCATCGTGAGCATGCACACGCTGGGCCATCCGACTCAGGCCCATGCCATGGATGACGTACCGGCCGTCCACTTCGTTCCCGCGGCCGGACACGCCCCCTCCGGAACGGCGCCGGACCACACCACCGCCGCCGCCGCACACGCCACGGGCCCGGAAGCGGCCCCGTCGGACGTCCGGGAAGCGGCCGCAGCCGTCGTCGCCGCCGCCGTCGCCGAAGTCCCGCGCCCCCACACCGGCATGGACCCCATGTCGGTGTGTCTCGCCGTACTCGGCGCCCTCACCCTGCTGATCCTCGGAGCCGGACTGGCCGGCCCGCGCCGTGGCGCCGCGCTCGGGGGGGGCGCCCCGCCGCCCGGCCCGCGGGGGGGGGCGCGGCCCCGGCCCCCCCCCCCCCCCCCCCCCCCCCGCGCTAAT
>NZ_JBHYVM010000011.1:0-41470 GCF_042750105.1 Streptomyces sp. NPDC059443
CGGGGCTTCGTCGGGCCGTACCCCGAGTGGCCGGGGCTTCGTCGGGCTGCACCCTGGCCGGGGCTTCGCCGGGCCGTACCCCGGCCGGGGCTTCGCCGGGCCGTACCCCGAGTGGCCGGGGCTTCGCCGGGCCGCACCCCGGCCGGGCCGCACCTCGGCCAGGGCTTCGCCGGGCCGTACCTCGGCCGGGGCTTCGCCGGGCCGCACCCCGGCCAGGGTTCCGCCGGGCCGTACCTCGGCCGGGGCTTCGCCGGGCCGCACCCCGGCCAGGGTTCCGCCGGGCCGCACCTCGGCCAGGGCTCCGCTGGGCCGTACCCCAGCCGGCCATGGTTCCGCCGGGCCGTACCCCGGCCGGGGCTTCGCCGGGGCGTACCCGCCCGGCGGGGCTTCGGTGGGGCGGGGCTCAGTCGGGCGGAGGGCAGGCGGGGGTCGCCGTCAGCGGAGGCGTAGGCCTCGGGGGGTGGCGTGGAAGCCGGAGGATTCGATGGGTGGGGCGTAGGGGGAGGTGAGGGACGGGGTGGCGTTGACGCGTTCCACCGTGAGGGCCGGGAGGGTGCCTGCGCGGGAGGCTGTGGTGAGGGCTTTCAGGGCTGCTGTCAGGGACGGGGCGTCCGGTGGGGGCCAGGCGAGGAGGGTTTTGCCGCCGCGTTCCAGGTAGAGGGTCAGGGCGCCGTCCACCAGGACGACCAGGGAGCCCGCCTTGCGGCCCGGCTTGTGGGTGGCGCCGGTCGGGGGCTCCGGCCAGGGGAGGGCCGCGCCGTAGGCGTTCGCCGGGTCGGCGGCCGCGAGGACCACCGCCGCCAGTGGGGGCGGGGTGCGCTCGGCGGCGCGGAGGCGGTCGACCGCTCCGTCCATGGCGAACTGGGCCGCGCCCAGGCCCTCGACCACGTAACCCCGGCGGGCCTGGCCGCTGTCCTCGAAGGCCGACAGGATCCGGTAGACGGAGGAGAAGCCGCCCTCCACGCCTTCGGCGGCCACCGCGCCCCGGGTCACCACGCCGTGGCGGTCCAGCAGGGTCCGGGCCAGGGCGTGGGCGCGGTGGGTCGGGTCGGGGGTGTGGGCCGGGAGCAGGGACCAGCGGCCCGAGACCGTCGGGGGGCCCGTACGGGAGGACGGGGGAGTGAGCGTGCCGTAGCGGCCTCTGGGGATCGTGCGGCGGGCCCGGTGGGCCGTGGAGCCGGCTGTGCGGCCCGAGCCCAGGACGGAGCGGAGCGGGGCCAGGGTGTCGTTGGTCAGGCGGCCCGACCAGGTGAGGTCCCAGATCGCCGAGGAGAGGTCCAGGTCCGAGACCTCCGGGGTATGGGCGCGGACCGCGTCCGCGAGCTGGCGGAAGAACAGGGCGTAGCCGCCGGAGAGGGCGCTCAGGACCGCTTCGTGGAGCGGGGTGAGCTCCAGCGGGTGCTGCGGGGGCAGCAGGAGCGGGGCCGCCTCGGCCAGGTAGAGCGAGATCCAGCCGTCCTTGCCCGGGAGGGAACCCGCGCCCGCCCAGATCACCTCGCCCGTGGTGGTGAGTTCGTCCAGGAGGGCCGGGGAGTAGTCCGAGACCCGGGACGGGAGGATCAGGCGTTCGAGGGCGGAGGCCGGGACCGGGGCGCCCTGGAGCTGTTCGATCGCGCGGGCCAGGCCGTCGATGCCGCGCAGGGCTCCGCCCAGGTGCTGCCACTGGGGGAGGAACGTGGCGAGGGCCGTGGGCGGGACCGGCTCCAGCTCCTGGCGCAGCGCGGCCAGCGAGCGCCGGCGCAGCCGCCGCAGCACGCCGGCGTCGCACCATTCCTGGCCGATGCCCGCCGGGTGGAACTCGCCCTGGACCACCCGCCCGGCCGCCGCCAGCCGGTGCAGCGCGCCGTCCGTCACGGCCGCGCCCAGCCCGAACCGGGCGGCGGCGGTGGCCGTGGTGAACGGGCCGTGGGTGCGGGCGTACCGGGCGAGGAGATCGCCCAGCGGGTCCTTCACCGGCTCGGTGAACGCCTCCGGGACGCCCACCGGGAGGGCCGTGCCCAGCGCGTCCCGCAGCCGGCCCGCGTCCTCGATCGCCGCCCAGTGCTCCTCGCCGCCGATCCGGACCCGGATCGCCCTGCGGGACGAGGCGAGGGACCGCGCCCATGCCGGGTCCGCGCCGCGCGCCTTCAGCTCCGCGGCGGTGAGCGGGCCCAGCAGGCGCAGCAGGTCGGCCACCGACTCGGCGTCCTTGGCCCGCCGGTCCTCCGTCAGCCACTGGAGCTCCCGCTCCAGCTCCGCCAGTACCTCCGCGTCCAGCAGCTCGCGGAGCTCGGCCTGGCCGAGCAGTTCGGCCAGCAGCCGGGAGTCCAGCGACAGCGCGGCCGCCCTGCGCTCGGCCAGGGGCGAGTCGCCCTCGTAGAGGAACTGGGCGACGTAGCCGAAGAGGAGGGAACGGGCGAAGGGGGAGGGCTCCGCGGTGGTGACCTCGACGAGGCGGACCCGGCGGGCTTCGATGTCCCCCATCAGCTCGGTCAGGCCCGGTACGTCGAAGACGTCCTGGAGGCATTCCCGTACGGCTTCCAGCACGATCGGGAACGATCCGAACTCCGAAGCCACTTGGAGGAGCTGCGAGGCGCGCTGGCGCTGCTGCCACAGGGGGGTGCGCTTGCCGGGGTTGCGGCGCGGCAGCAGCAGGGCGCGCGCCGCGCACTCGCGGAAGCGGGAGGCGAACAGGGCGGAGCCGCCGACCTGGTCGGTGACGATCTGCTGGACGTCCCCGTGGTCGAAGGTCACGTCCGCCGCGCCCAGCGGGGCCTTCTCGTCGTCGAACTCGAAGGACCCCAGCCCGCTGACGGGTTGGCCCGCGGGGTCGTGGTCGAGGAGGTCCATGGAGAGCAGGTCGGCGTCCGGGAGGCGCAGCACGATGCCGTCGTCGGCGTGCATCACCTGCGCGTCCATCCCGTACCGCTCGGAGAGCCGGGCGCCGAGGGCTAGCGCCCAGGGGGCGTGCACCTGGGCGCCGAAGGGGGAGTGGACGACGACCCGCCAGTCGCCGAGCTCGTCGCGGAACCGCTCGACCAGGATGGTGCGGTCGTCCGGTACGTGGCCGCAGGCCTCGCGCTGTTCGGCGAGGTAGGACAGGACGTTCTCCGCGGCCCAGGCGTCCAGACCCGCCGCCAGCAGGCGCAGGCGCGCGTCGTCCGCCGTGAGCCCGCCGAGCTCGCGCAGGAACGCGCCGACCGCGCGGCCCAGTTCGAGCGGCCGGCCCAGCTGGTCGCCCTTCCAGAACGGGAGCCGGCCCGGGACCCCGGGAGCGGGGGTGACCAGGACGCGGTCGCGGGTGATGTCCACGATCCGCCAGGAGGTGGTGCCCAGGGTGAAGACGTCGCCGACGCGGGATTCGTAGACCATCTCCTCATCGAGCTCTCCGACCCGGCCGCCGCCCTTCTTGCCCCGCTTCTCATCGGATGCAGTGCTGCCGGCCAGGAAGACGCCGAAGAGGCCGCGGTCCGGGATGGTCCCGCCGGAGGTGACCGCGAGCCGCTGGGCGCCGGGCCGGCCGGTGACCGTACCGGCCACGCGGTCCCACACCACCCGGGGTCTGAGCTCGGCGAACGCATCCGACGGATAGCGGCCCGCCAGCATGTCCAGGACCGCCGTGAACGCCGAATCGGGCAGAGCCGCGAACGGCGCCGCCCGTCGCACCAGGGCGAGCAGGTCGTCCAGCTGCCAGGTGTCCATCGCGGTCATCGCGACGAGCTGCTGGGCGAGGACGTCCAGCGGATTGGAGGGGACGCGCAGGGATTCGATCGAGCCGGTGCGCATCCGCTCGGTGACCACGGCGGCCTGGACCAGGTCCCCCCGGTACTTGGGGAAGACGACCCCGGTGGAGACCGCGCCCACCTGGTGCCCGGCCCGGCCGACCCGCTGGAGCCCGGAGGCCACCGACGGCGGGGACTCCACCTGGATGACGAGGTCCACCGCGCCCATGTCGATGCCGAGCTCCAGGCTGGAGGTGGCGACGACGGCCGGCAGCCGGCCCGCCTTCAAGTCCTCCTCCACCAGGGCCCGCTGCTCCTTGGAGACCGAACCGTGGTGGGCGCGGGCCAGCAGCGGCGGCGCGCCATGGGCGGCGCCCGACTGGGCCATGAGCTCGGCCGGGGGCGGTCCCTCGGGCAGCGGGCCGCCCGTGGCGCGCTCGTACGCGATCTCGTTGAGCCGGTTGCACAGGCGCTCGGCGAGGCGGCGGGAGTTGGCGAACACGATCGTGGAGCGGTGGGCCTGCACCAGATCGGCGATCCGCTCCTCCACATGCGGCCAGATCGAGGGTTTGTCGCCGCCCTCCCTGCCCTCGGTGGCGGGGGAGCCGCCCAACTCGCCCATGTCCTCGACGGGGACGACCACCGACAGGTCGAACTCCTTGGCCGAAGGCGGCTGGACGATCTCCACCTTGCCGCGCGGCGCGAGGTACCGGGCCACCTCGTCCACCGGCCGGACCGTCGCCGACAGGCCGATCCGGCGGGCCGGACGCGCCAGCAGCTCGTCCAACCGCTCCAGCGACAGGGCGAGATGGGCCCCGCGCTTGGTCCCGGCTACCGCGTGCACCTCGTCCAGGATCACCGTCTCGATCCCGGTCAGGGCCTCGCGGGCCGCCGAGGTCAGCATCAGGAACAGCGATTCGGGCGTGGTGATCAGGATGTCCGGCGGCCGGGTGGACAGGGCCCGCCGCTCGGCGGGCGGGGTGTCGCCGGAGCGGATCCCGACCCGGATCTCCGGCTCGGGCAGCCCCAGGCGCGCGGACTCCTGCCGGATCCCGGTGAGCGGGCTGCGCAGGTTGCGCTCCACGTCCACCGCCAGGGCCTTCAGCGGAGATACGTACAGCACCCGGCAGCGCTTCTTCGGGTCGGCCGGCGGCGGGGTCGACGCGAGCTGGTCCAAGGCGGCGAGGAAGGCGGCCAGGGTCTTGCCGGAGCCGGTGGGGGCCACCACCAGCACGTCCGAGCCCTGCCCGATCGCCCGCCAGGCGCCCTCCTGCGCGGAGGTGGGCGAGGCGAAGGCCCCCGTGAACCAGGAGCGGGTCGCGGGGGAGAACGAGTCGAGCGCGGTACCGGACATGCCCCCATCGTGCACCCGGCCACTGACAGCCGGCCGGACCTGTGGAAAACGCGGAGCCGGGACGGGCGCGGAAGCGGAGCCCGAGCGGGCGCAGAATGGGGGGATGGGGACGGGCACGGGGACAGGAGCGGGCACCGGAGCGGCCGACGGCCGCGACCGCCGGGAATGGGCACGGCACTGGCAGTACGCGGAACTGCCCGGCCTGGACCTCCTGCGCGCCCACTACGTACGCCACACCTTCCCGCGCCACGCCCACGACGGCTACGTCATCGCGGCCGTCACCGGCGGCATCGAGGAGATCGGGCTGCCCGGCGGAACCGTCCGCGCCGGCCCCGGCAGCGTGGTCCTGATCAACCCCGAGGTCGCGCACACCGCGCGCGCCGGGGTTCCCGAGGGCTGGGCCTACGCCACCCTCTACCCGTCCCGGGCGCTGATCGCCGAGGTGGCCGCCGAGATCGGCACCCTGCGCGGAACCCCCGGCTTCACCGCCGACATGGTCGCCGACCCGCAGGCCTCCCGGGTGATCACCGAGGTCCACCGGGCCGCCGAGGCCGGCAACGCCCTGGCCGCCGACACCCTGCTGCGCGGTGCGGTGGCCCGGATGCTGACCCGGCACGCCGGGCCGCTGCCCGCCCGTCCGGTACGCCGCGCGGGCGCGGCCGACGCGGAGCGGGCCCGGGCCGTACTGGAGGAGCGGATGGGCGAACCGCCTTCGCTGGAGCAGCTCGCGGCGGAGCTGGGCACCAGCCCGTTCGCCCTGCTGAGGGCCTTCCGGGACCGGTACGGCATGCCCCCGCACACCTGGCTGACGGACGCCCGGGTCCGGCGCGCGCGGCTGCTCCTCGACGCCGGAACCCCGCCGGCGGAGGCGGCCGTCACCGTCGGCTTCACCGACCAGCCCCACCTGAACCGGCACTTCACCCGCATCGTGGGGGTCCCGCCGGGCGCCTACCGGCGGGGACGGGCCGCCGGCTAGGAGCGCCCTCCGCGGCCGGGGCGCCGTCGTACGCGCCAGAGACGGTGCAAGAACGTACAAGACCCCGTCGCCCCTCACTCCGTACTTTCGGGGCGTGGGAGAACATCAGATGGTCATACGAGAAGTGCCCGTCCCCGGCGGGGGCGAGGCCGAGGCCGAGGCCGTCGCGGTGGACAAGCCGCGCGCCGCCGTCGTACGGGACGCGCTCGGCGTCGGAGTGGCGGTCGGGCTGTCCGGGTTCGCCTTCGGGGTGACGGCCGCCGGGTCCGGGATCAGCACCCTCCAGGCGTGCGTGCTCAGCCTGCTGGTGTTCACCGGGGCCTCGCAGTTCGCGCTGGTCGGGGCGCTGGCCGCAGGCGGCAATCCGTTCACGGCCGCGGCCGGGGCCTTCTTCCTCGGCACCCGCAACGCCTTCTACGGGCTGCGGCTGTCCCAGCTGCTCGCGCTCCCCAAGGCCGTCCGGCCCCTCGCCGCGCACTGGGTGATCGACGAGACCACCGCCGTGGCCCTCGCCCAGCCAGACCGGAAGTCGGCGCGCCTCGGCTTCACCGTGACCGGGCTGAGCCTCTACCTCCTGTGGAACGTCACCACCCTGCTGGGCGCCCTCGGCGCCGAGGCCATCGGGGACACCAGGGCCTGGGGGCTGGACGCCGCCGGACCCGCCGTCTTCCTCGCGCTGCTCGCGCCCATGCTGAAGACCTCCACCGAGCGGGCCGTCGCCGGGCTCGCCCTCGTCCTGGGGCTGGGGCTGCTGCCCGTGCTCCCGGCCGGGGTTCCGGTGCTGATCGCGGCGCTGGCCGCGCCGGTCGTGCTGTGGATGAAGGGACGCCGCTCGTGAACGTCTGGATCGCCATCGGGCTGACCGTCGTCGGCTGCTACGGAGTCAAGCTCGCCGGACTGCTCGTCCCCGCCGGGGCCCTGGAGCGGCCGGCCGTGCGCAAGCTGTCCGCACTGCTTCCGGTCGCGCTGCTCGCCGCGCTCACCGCGCAGCAGACCTTCGCCACCGGGCACGAGCTCGTCCTCGACGCCCGCGCCGCCGGGCTCGCGGCCGCCGGGATCGCGCTGCTGCTGCGGGCCCCGTTCCTCGTCGTGGTCGCGGCGGCCGTGGTCGTCACCGCGGGTCTGCGGGCCCTGGGCGGCTGATTCCCTCCGGAGCTTCCGGTCCTGCCGGAACCTCCGGAGCTTCCGGAAGGACCCCGTACGCGCGCAGCGTCAGCAGTGCCTCCAGGGTGGCGATCGGCCGGCGCTCCAGCGAGCTGCCCGGCGCCCAGGCCCTGCGGTGCACCGGCCAGCCGCCGTCCGGCTGCTGCGAGCCGGCCAGGAAGCGCAGCGAGCGGCGCAGCTCCGCGTCCGTGAACCAGCCGCGGGCCAGCGAGTCGGGGCGGCGGGCGAAGTCGTACGGGTAGAGGTGCTCGCCCGGGGCGTAGCCGGGCACCGGGGGGTACGAGTCCTCGTGCCCGGGATCCAGTACGACGAGCCGCTGCTCGCGCGTGAGCCGCCCCAGCCGGTCCGCGGCCGCCGCGGCCCGCGCCCGGTCGGGGACCGCGTCCAGGAAGGCCACCGCGCTCTGGATCTCGTACGGGTGCGAGCGGCGCAGGTGCTCCACCCGGTCCCAGCAGAAGTCCGTGGCCCGGAACAGCCACGCGTGCCAGATCCGGTTGCGGTGCAGCAGCCCGACCACGGGGCCGGTGGTCAGCAGGTCGCCCGGCGGATCGTCGTGCAGGGCGTGGTACGGGGCCGCCGGGTAGCCGCCGGGCTGCGGGGAGACCACCGGAAGCGCCCCGTCCGGGGTGGAGACGCGGGTCAGGTGGGCGCAGAGCCGCTCGATGCGCTGCCCGGAGCAGCGGCCCAGGCCGTCCAGGACGCGCAGGGCGTGCGCGGTGTGCAGCGGATGGCTGAGGGGGCCGCGCAGGTCCGGATCGAGGGCGTGGCCGTAGCCGCCGTCGGCGCCGAGGTACGCGCCGAGGGCTGCGTCCACCGGGTCGGCTTCCCCGCCGAGGAAGTGGAACGCGTACCGCCGCTGCTCCAGGACCCGGGCCGTGAGCCAGATGAACTGCTCGGCGCGGGCCAGTGCGGAAGCTTCGTCTCCAGGCATGCGAGAAACGTAGGGGCCGGTGCTGCGCCGAGGGGGCCCGAACGCGGCCGGTGCACTCTCCGGGGCGGGATACTGGGGGCATGCGGTTGACGATTTTCTGGGAACGGATGGCAGAGCACTTCGGCGCGGGCTACGCGGAGTCCTTCGCGCGCGACCACGTGATGGGGGAGCTCGGGGGTCGCACGGTCCACGAGGCGCTCGACGCGGGCTGGGAGACCAAGGACGTGTGGCGCGCGGTGTGTTCGGCCATGGACGTGCCGGCCTCGCTGCGCTGACCCACCCGCGCGGTTCCCCGTACGAAGCCGGGTGGGGGTCGGACGGGGGAGGGGCGGGGGCCGGGTGGGACAGACTTGGCGGCGTGGCAGCGCCCTCGTCGCCTGCTTCCAGCTCGGCAGCTGGGCCTTCCACCAGCTGATCGGGCTGCTCGTCAACATCCTGATCGCGTTCTTCCTCGCCCTCGCCGTCGAACCCGCCGTGGCCCGGATGGCGGCCCGGGGCATGCGCCGCGGGCTCGCCACCTTCCTGGTGTTCCTCGGGTGTTCGTGGCGGCCGCGGGATTCGTCGTCCTGCTCGGCTCGATGCTCGCCGGGCAGATCGTCGACCTGGTGGAAGGGTTCCCGGGCTATCTGGACTCGGTGATCGGTTCGATCAACCGCACTTTCCACACCGATCTGTCCCGGCTGGACATCCAGGACAGCCTGCTGCACTCCGACTGGCTGCAGAAGTACGTGCAGAGCGCTGGTCTCCGGGGTCGCGCACTACATCTGCTTCGTGGCGCTCCACGTGCCGTACGCGCCCGGGCTCGCGGTGTGGGTGGGGCTGGTGTCGCAGTTCATCCCCACCATCGGCACCTACCTAGCGGGCGCGCTGCCGATGCTGCAGGCCTTCACCGTCAGCCCCTGGTACCCGCTGTACGTGCTCGGATTCGTGGTGGTCTACCAGCAGTTCGAGAACTACGTCCTCCAGCCGAAGCTGACCGCGAGGACCGTGGACATCCATCCGGCGGTGGCCTTCGGATCGGTCATCGCCGGCACCGCCCTGCTGGGCGCGTACGTGAAGCGGTACGCGGTGGCGGAGGACCCGGACGGGGAAGTCCCCGGCCCGCCCCGGGCCGGGGACGACCCCGCGGTGGGTGCTACTTCTCCTCGGTGGCGCCGAGTACGGATTCCAGGGCTTCGGTGACGCTCGCCTCGGTGGCGGCCTTGTCGATGCCGAGGGAGGTGAGCACGCCCTCGCCGTCCTCCAGTTCGAGGAGGGCGAGGAGGATGTGCTCGGTGCCGACGTAGGCGTGGCCCAGCCGCAGGGCCTCGCGGAAGGTGAGTTCGAGGGCCTTCTTGGCGGCGGCGTCGAAGGGCACGAGCGCCGGCATCTCCGCGGCGGCGGCCGGCAGGGCGGCGGTCGCGGCGGCCCGTACGTCGTCCAGGACGATCCCCTGCGCCCGCAGGGTGATCGCGGCGAGGGACTCGGGATCGGCGAGCAGCCCGAGGACCAGGTGCGCGGCGCCGATCTCCGCGCTGGAGGCCGCGCGGGCCTCGTTCTGGGCGGTCACTACCACGTTGCGGGCGCGGGGGGTGAACCGGGCGAAGCCCTGCGAGGCGTCGAGGTCGTTGCCCTCCCCGGCCTTGTCGGCCTTGGGGACGAAGCGCTTCTGGGCGGCCTGGCGGGTGACGCCCATGCTGCGGCCGATGTCCGTCCAGGAGGCGCCGGAGCGGCGGGCCTGGTCGACGAAGTGGCCGATGAGGTGGTCGGCGACCTCCCCGAGCGCCTCGGCGGCGACCACGGCGCCGCTGAGCTGCTCCAGGGTGTCGGTGTGGACCTTCTTGATGGCCTCGATGAGCTCGTCGAGGCGTACCGGGTTGGTCATGCGAACGGGTTCCACTGAAGGGTTCGTCATGAGTGCAACCGTAGGTTGACAGTCGAATGACTGTCAACCATGGGTTGTCACTTTCTTGTCTCCGACTCCCGCGACGGCTCCGGCGACGGATCCCGCGACGGCTCCCGCAGTGCGAACGACGTGCGCTCGCGCCAGGCGGTGCCGTCGAAGGCCACCAGCTCCACCGAGCGGACGCGGGCGGTGAAGGGGAGCCGGTCGCGGAGGTCGGTCTCGGCGGCGGCCAGGGCCGCCTCGTCCGCCCGCTGGGCCACGGTGAGGTGCGGGACCACCTCGGGGTACCGGCCGCCGTAGGGCGGCGCCTCCGGCCAGCGTTCGGCGACCGCCAGGGTCAGGCGCTTCAGCCGGTCGCCGGGCTCGGGGGCGAGGTAGAGGCCCCCGGGGAAGCGGCCGGTCCGCTCGAAGCGGAGGTCGAATGCGTGGACGGGGTGCAGGATCGCGGCGAGCGCGGCCAGGGTGGCGGGGGTGATGCGGCTCTCGTCGAGGAACGGATAGAGGACGCTGACGTGCGCCGGGACCCCGGCCCGGGCCGAGTGGTCGAGCCGGTCCCGCCAGGCCCCGACCACGGGCTCCGCCTCGGGTATCCGCATGATGAGCGCCGTCTGACCTGCCCGGAACCTGGTGTCGTCTCTGTCTGCCATGGCAGTGGATCATGCCAGTCGCGGGCGGGGCGGACGGGTTCGGCGTGGCGCGCTTGACAGGGAAATCGAACACACATTCTTATGGGTTATCCACAGTCAAACCGGACGGCGGACCGCGTTGTCAGTGGCAGGCGTTAGCGTCAATGGCGTGAAGCGATCGACTCAAGCAAATCGGGTGGAACCCATGGCAGGCAACGACCGCGAGAAGGCTCTCGACGCCGCGCTCGCACAGATTGAACGGCAATTCGGCAAGGGTGCCGTGATGCGGCTCGGCGACAAGCCGAACGACCCCATCGAGGTCATCTCTACCGGCTCGACCGCGCTGGACATCGCGCTCGGCGTCGGCGGGCTGCCCCGCGGCCGTGTGGTCGAGGTGTACGGACCGGAATCCTCCGGTAAGACGACCCTGACCCTGCACGCCGTGGCCAACGCGCAGAAGGCCGGCGGCACCGTTGCCTTCGTGGACGCCGAGCACGCGCTCGACCCCGAGTACGCCAAGGCCCTCGGCGTGGACACCGACAACCTCATCCTGTCCCAGCCGGACACCGGCGAGCAGGCGCTGGAGATCGTGGACATGCTGGTCCGCTCCGGTGCGATCGACCTGATCGTCATCGACTCCGTCGCGGCGCTCGTGCCGCGCGCGGAAATCGAGGGTGAGATGGGCGACTCGCACGTGGGTCTCCAGGCCCGCCTGATGAGCCAGGCCCTCCGGAAGATCACCGGTGCGCTCAGCCAGTCCAAGACCACCGCGATCTTCATCAACCAGCTCCGCGAGAAGATCGGTGTGATGTTCGGCTCGCCCGAGACCACCACCGGTGGCCGCGCGCTGAAGTTCTACGCCTCCGTGCGCCTCGACATCCGGCGCATCGAGACCCTGAAGGACGGCACGGAAGCGGTCGGCAACCGCACCCGCGTCAAGGTCGTCAAGAACAAGGTCGCGCCGCCCTTCAAGCAGGCCGAGTTCGACATCCTCTACGGCCAGGGCATCAGCCGCGAGGGCGGCCTGATCGACATGGGCGTGGAGCACGGCTTCGTGCGCAAGGCCGGCGCCTGGTACACATACGAGGGCGACCAGCTCGGCCAGGGCAAGGAGAACGCCCGCAACTTCCTCAAGGACAACCCCGACCTCGCCAACGAGATCGAGCGGAAGATCAAGGAGAAGCTGGGCGTCGGAGTCCGCAAGGACGCCACCGCCACCACCGCCGAGGCAGGCGCGGACGCCGCCGCCGAGACGCCGGCCGTGCCCGCTCCCGCGTCGAAGGCCAAGACCGCGGCCAAGGCCGCCGTCGCCAAGAGCTGACCCGTGTGGGAGCAGGAAAGGGGCGGCGCGGACGGCCCTGAAGGCCGCCGCGCGGGCAGTCGTCAAGGCCGCCGTGAAGGCGGCGGCCGGGGCGGCCGCCGCGCGGAGGGCGGCAGGGAAGACCGTCAGGAACTGCCGCCCCAGAGTCCCGAGGAGCAGGCGCGGGCGATCTGTCTGCGCCTGCTCACCGGGATGCCGCGCACCCGGCGGCAGCTCGCGGACGCCCTGGCCAAGCGGGACATCCCCGAGGAGGTGTCGGAGCAGGTCCTCTCCCGGTTCGAGGAGGTGGGCCTGATCGACGACGCCGCGTTCGCCGGTGCCTGGGTCGAGTCCCGGCACCGCGGCCGGGGCCTGGCCCGCCGGGCGCTCGCGCAGGAGCTGCGGACCAAGGGGGTGGACCCCACCCTCGTGCAGGAGGCCCTGGAGCAGCTGGACTCCGACCAGGAGGAGGAGACCGCCCGGGAGCTCGTGGAGCGCAAGCTCCGCTCCACCCGGGGCCTGGAGCGGGACAAGCGGCTCCGGCGGCTCGCCGGGATGCTCGCCCGCAAGGGATACCCGGAGGGCATGGCCCTGCGGGTGGTGCGCCGCGCCCTGGAGGCGGAGGGCACCGACGAGGACCTCGACGCCGACGACCCGGGGTACTCGGGGTACTCGGGGTACTCGGGGGGCTGATCCCGCCGGTGGGGTGGGGTTAGCCCCAGGGGGCGGACGCCGGGGTGCTCCAATGTCAGGGAACCGCCCCGGCGGCAGAGTTGACCGCATGATGCTGCGCTACGCACTCCAGACCGTCAGGGACCGCAAAGCCGGTTTCCTCGGAGCCTTCGTCGCCCTGTTGTGCGCGGCGGCCCTCGTCACCGCCTGCGGCACCCTCCTGGAAACGGGGCTCCGCGGAAAGATCGCCACCGAGCGCTACGCGGGCGCCCCGGTCCTCGTCTCCGCCGACCAGAACGTCCACGAGACGACGGTCAAGGAGAAGAAGGGCAAGAGCAAGACGAAGCACAAGGCCAAGCCCGTCGCCGAACGGGCCTGGCTGCCGGCCGCCACCGTGGACACCGTCCGCGCGGTGCCCGGAGTGGCGCGGGCCGTCCCCGAGCTCACCTTCCAGGCCGTGCCGCTGGTCAAGGGCGCGGGCACGAAGCCCTCGTACGGGCACGCCTGGACCTCGGCCGTGCTCACCCCCTTCACGCTCGACCGGGGCCGTGCCCCCCAGGGCGGCGCCGAGGTGGTCGTCGACCGCGAACTCGCCGCCCGCGCGGGCCTGGAGCCCGGCTCGGACCTCATCGTGCAGTCCACCGGTGAGCCCAGGACGTACAAGGTCAGCGGGATCGCCGCCACGGCCGGCGGGAGCCTGGCGCAGCAGGGCGCGCTGTTCTTCAGCGACGCCGAAGCCCGGCGGCTCGCCGCCCGCGACGGGCAAGTCAGTGCCATCGGGGTGGTTCCCGAGCCCGGGACCGCTGCCGGAGAACTCGCGGACCGGGTCCGTCAGGCGCTCCACGGCACCGCCGACGGCGCCACCGCGCAGGTCGCCTCGGGCGACGAGCGGGGCCCCGTGGAGTTCCTCGACGCGGCCGGTGCCCGGATCAAGCTGGTCTCCATGGGCGGCGCGATGGGCGGCACCTCCCTCCTCGTGGCGATCCTCGTGGTCACCGGCACCTTCGCCCTGTCGATCCAGCAGCGCCACCGCGAACTCGCCCTGCTCCGCGCCATCGCCGCCACGCCCCGCCAGCTGCGCCGCATGATCGGCCGCGAGGCGCTGCTCGTCGGCCTGGCCGCCGGGGTGGCCGGAGCGCTCGCCGGGCTGCCGCTCGCCGCCTGGCTGCACGGCCGGTTCGTGGCCGGCGGGGTGGTTCCCGTCACCCTGGAGCGCACCGCCGGGATCTTCCCGATGATCGCCGCCGTCGGGGCGAGCCTGCTCGGAGCCTGGGCCGCGGCCCGGATCACCGCACGGCGCATCGCCCGGATCCGGCCCGCCGAGGCGCTCGCCGAAGCCGCGGTCGAGCGGCGCCGGCCCGCGTGGGCGCGGACCGCGGCCGGGGTGCTGCTGCTGGCCGCCGGGATGGTCCTGGTCGCCGTACTGAGCACGCTGCGCACCGAGCCGGCGTCCACGCCGGTCACCTTCCTCGCCGTCGTGGTGCTCGCCGGAGCGGTCTCGCTGCTGGGCCCGTTCATCGTCAGGGGCGCGGCCGCGGTGCTCGCCGGACCGCTGCGCGCGGCCGGTCCGGGCGGACACCTGGCCACCGCGAACCTGCGCGGCAACGCCACCCGGATGGCCTCGGCCGTCACCCCGCTCACCCTGCTGATCGGGATGGCCTGCACCGTGCTCTTCGTCACCCCGACCCTCGGCGACGCGGCGCGGGCGCAGGCCCGCGACGGGGTGCGGGCCGAGTGGGTGCTCGCGGGGCGGGGGCCGGGGGTCTCCGGCGGCGCGGCCGACCGGCTCCGCCGGACCCCCGGGGTCGAGGCGGTCACCGAGATCGTGCACACCTCGGTACGGGTGGGGCTGACGAAGTACGCGGCCCAGGGCGTGACCCCGGCCGGCCTGGACCGGACCTGGGACCCGGGCGTGACGGGCGGAACCCTGGCGGGCTTCGGGGACGGGAGCGTCGCGGTGAGCGAACTGGCCGCCGACCAGCTCGGGCTGAAGCCCGGGAGCCCGCTGGCGCTGACACTGGGCGACGGAACGCCGGTCACCCTCACCGTGTCGGCGGTGTACGCGCGGGGGCTGGGCTTCGGGGACGTGACGCTGCCGCACGCTCTGGTGGCCGCGCACGTGGACGATCCGCTGGCTTCGAGCGTGCTGGTGGCGGGTACCGCCGGCCGGGACGCGCTGGCCTCGGCCGTACGGGAGTACCCGGGCGTGGCGGTGCTGTCGGCGGCCGACGCGGACGGGGCGCGGGCGGAGCGGCAGGCCGCGGGGGCGGAGATCAACCTGCTGGCGATGGGCCTGGTCCTGGCTTTCACCGCGATCGCGGTGGCGAACACGCTGGCGATGTCCACGGGGGAGCGGCTGCGGGAGTTCGCGATGCTCCGCCTGACGGGTGCGACGCGCCGGCAGGTACGGGGGATGCTGCGGGTGGAGGCGCTGGCGGTGCTCCTGATGGGGGCGGCGCTGGGCTCGGGGATCGCGCTGGCGGTACTGACCGCCTTCAGCGTGGGCATGACCGGGGTGGCCGCGCCGGTGGTGCTACCGCTGGCGTACGGGGTGGTCGTCGCCGGGGCGGGCCTGCTGGCGCTGTGCGCGACGTCGGTCCCGGGCCGGCTGGCCCTGCGCATCCGGCCGGTGGACGTCGCGGCCGCGAAGGGCTAGGCCCCGGGGCGTGCGGCAGGAACGCCGGTGAGGCTGATGCAGCCTCACCGGCGTTTCGGCACGCCTCAAGAAGAAGGCGGAGTCACCGGCAGGCCCGCCGCGCGCCAGGCCTGGAAGCCCCCCGTGAGGTCCGTCGCGTTCGGGAGCGACAGTGCGTGCAGGGAGGCCGCCGCGAGGGTGGAGGCGTAGCCCTCGTTGCAGATGACGATGGCGCGGATCCCGTGGTCCGTGGCCTCCGGGAGGCGGTGGGAGCCCTCGGGGTCCAGGCGCCATTCCAGTTCGTTGCGCTCGATCACCAGGGCGCCCGGGATCAGCCCGTCCCGCTCGCGCAGGGCCTGGTAGCGGATGTCGACCAGGAGCGCCCCGGCCAGGGACTCCGCGTACGCCCGGGCCGGGTCCACTCGCGCGTACGTGGTGCGCAGCCGGTCCACGAGGGCGTCGATGCCGCTCACTGCCAGTCCGCCGGACGCTCGACCTGCTCCAGCGTGAGCACCGGGCCGGTGCGGCTGTAGCGGCGGATCAGCGGGAGCGGCGGGTAGTACGCGTGGACCGAGATCGCGTGCTCGGTCCCGGACTCGTTCAGCACCTCGTGGACGTGGTGCTCGCCGAAGGCCCGCCCGGCACCCGCACCCAGGCTGCGCGTGCGGTCCACGTCCGGAGCCAGGGAGAGGGACCGCCACCCCTCCGAGGGGATGCGGACCGCCAGGGAGTTCTCGGTGAGGTGCCCGCGGGCGGTGGTGAACGCGCCCCGCGACTCGGCGTGGTCGTGCCAGCCGGTGCCGGTCCCCGGCGGCCAGCCGATCAGCCAGGCCTCGCTGCCGCCCGGTCCGTCGAGCCGGATCCACGTCCGGCCCTCGGGGTCGAGGGGGAGGGAGGCGATCAGCTCGGGGTCGGAGGCGACGCGGAGGGTGAAGGCGAGGAGGTCCGCCGCCGTGATGGCGGCGGGCGCCGGGGCGGGAGCCGGAGCGTGTGTGGACGCCGGAGCCGGAGCAGGGGCGTGCGTGGACGCGGGGGCGTACGAAGGTGCAGACATGGAGGGTGACCGTCCTGGGGGTTCGCGAAGGTGCGCGGCACACGGCGGGCGCGCGGAGGAAAGGCGAATCAGCAGGAAGGGCGACACACGCAGCCCGCATAGCGGAGCAGGTCCATATGGACCCTCCGCCACAGGCGTACGTCGTTGCCGGTCATGTCCGTGAGTGAAGCACGAGCGGGCCGGAGGGTCAATCGATCACCGGTGTGACGGCGGGCGTCACAGCGGGGGCCGGCGAAGGGGCGGGGACGGGAGAGGGGGCGGCCTCGGGCGGGCCGTGGCGGACCGCGTCCGCGGCCTCGTACAGCTCCGCCGGGCGGACCCCGGCGAAGGTCGCCGCCAGATGCCCGTCCGGTCGTACGAGGAGCACGGTGTGCGCCGCGGCCCCCGGGTACCCGTCCGCGACCAGCAGCTCCGCCCGGACCGGGAGCGCCGCGACGGCCGCCGCGAGGCGGGGCATCAGGCCGGCGCCGAGCCAGTGGCGCCGGTCCCAGACGCCGGTGCCGGGGGCGACGAGGACGACCAGCAGCCTGCCCCGGCCGAGCTGGTCGCGCAGCGGGACGGTGGCGCCGTCGGGCGCGGTGACGGGGATGTTCTCCACGGGCCCGCCCGGCTCGGTGGCCGTCGGTACCTCGCGCACGGCCACGGCCGGGGCGTACACGGGCTCGGCGCCCAGCGGGCCCCGCCCCAGGTGGCCGTCGGTGAGGAGGGATTCGGCGGCGCGCGAGGCTCCGGGGAGCAAGGTGCGCAGCCCGCCCCCGGAGCGTAGCGCGGGCATGGCCTGGTCGGCGGCGCGCAGCCGGGCGGCCACCGCCCTGCGGCGCTCGGCCTCGTAACTGTCGAGGAGTTCCGCGGAGGCCCCCTGGTGCCAGGCGAGGGAGAGCTTCCAGGCGAGGTTCTCGGCGTCCCGCAGGCCCTCTTCGACGCCCTGGGTGCCGAGCGCGCCGAGCAGGTGCGCCGCGTCCCCGGCGAGGAAGGCGCGGCCGTCGCGCCAGCGCCGGGCCAGCCGGTGGTGCAGGGTGTGGACCCCGGTGTCGAGGAGGTCGTACGGGGGAGCCGTGCCCCCGCACCACACCGCGAGGGTGTCGCGGATGAGGGTCACGAGCGCGTCGGGGGTGACGAGTTCCCCCTGCGGAGGCAGCAGCCAGTCCAGCCGGTACACCCCGTCGGGCAGCGGCCGGGCGGTGACCTCGCCGGCGCCTCCGGTCAGCCCGCGGTGCAGCAGGGCTTCGCCCGGCCAGGGGAGTTCGGTGCGCAGCGCGGCCACGGCGTGCCGTTCGACGGCGGTGCGGCCGGGGAAGCGGATGCCGAGCAGCTTGCGCACGGTGGAGCGGGCCCCGTCGCAGCCGACCAGGTAGCTGCCGCGCCACCAGGTGGTCTCGGCGCCCCGGGTGTGCGCGGTGACCCCGTGGTCGTCCTGCTCCAGGGAGTCGATCCTGCTCTCGGTGACCAGCTGGACCAGGGGGTGCGCGGCGGCGGAGTGGCGCAGCCCGCGGGTCAGGGCGTGCTGCGGCAGGTGGATCGGGGCCGGGCCGTCCTCGAAGGTGATCCGCTGGGAGTCCCGGCCGCGCCGCATGGTGCGCCAGGCGGCGAAGTACGCGCCCTCGTCGCGCAGGGTCGTACAGCCCAGCCGGTGCACCATGGCGGCGGTGTCGGCGTGCAGGGCGACGGTGCGGGCGGGGCGGGGCTCTTCCTTGCCGGGTCCCTCGTCGAGCACGACGCAGGGCACGCCCTGTCCGGCCAGGGCGAGGGACAGGGACAGCCCGACGGGCCCCGCGCCGACGACGATCACCGGGTCCATGATGTGGCTCCCGGTGTCCGGTATGTGATCACAGAACGTATGCAACCCACTGGAGGTGCCTGCGTCAAGTGACGCCGGTCCGGACAATGCCGAGTGGTGCGGCGGATGAGTTCCGCCGTACCACACGTGTCCCGCCAGTGTACTGACCGGCTGTCAGGCCGCGGCGCCGCCGTCGAACTCGGTCGCCGGAACGATCGCGTCCGTGGTCTTCTTCGACTTCCTCAGCCGTCCTTCGAGCCAGGAGGCGAAGGTGGTGATGGCGAAGTTCACCGCGATGTACAGCACCGCGATCACGACGAGGGTCGGGATGGTGTTGCTGAAGTTCGCCGAGATCTGCCGGTTCACCGACATCAGCTCGGCCAGGCCCAGCACCGCGCCGGCGATCGCGGTGTCCTTGAGGATCACCACGAGCTGGCTGACCAGTGCCGGCAGCATCGCCGTGACGGCCTGCGGGAGCAGGACGTACGTCATGACCTGGCCCTTGCGCATGCCGATCGCCTTCGCGGCGTCGGTCTGGCCGCCGGGCAGCGAATGGACGCCGGCCCGGACGATCTCGGCGATGACGGCGGAGTTGTACAGGACCAGGCCCGTGACTGCGGCGTAGAGCGGGCGGATCTCGTGGGAGACCCCCGTGTACTTCACGTAGAAGGCCGAGCCGAAGAGCATCAGCATCAGCACGGGGATCGCCCGGAAGAACTCGACCCAGGCGCCCACGGCGGCGCGCACCCACACGTGGTCGGAGAGCCGGCCGATGCCGAGCAGCGCGCCCAGCGGCAGGGCGATCGCCATGGAGATGGCGCCGGCCAGCAGGGTTTCGCCGAGGCCCGGCAGCAGGAACGTCGTCCAGACCTGGCTGTCGGTGAAGAACGGGCTCCACTTGTCGGCGTCGAGCTGCTTCTTGTCGGCCATGGAGGACAGCACCCACCACAGGCCCGCCGCGCACAGGACCAGGAAGACACCGGAGTAGATCCAGTTGCGCGCCTTGGCCCTGGGGCCCGGGGCGTCGTACAGCACGGAGGTCATCGCTTCACCGCCACTCGCTTGGCCACCCAGCCCAGGAGCAGGCCGGTGGGCAGGGTCAGAACGATGAAGCCGAGGGCGAAGATCCCGAAGATGGTGAAGAGCGCCTGCGGCTCGTTCTCGATCATTTCCTTCATCAGCACGGCCGCCTCGGCCACGCTGATCGCCGCCGCCACCGTGGTGTTCTTGGTGAGGGCGATCAGGACGTTGGCGAGCGGTGCGACGACCGCCCGGAAGGCCTGGGGGAGCACGATGAGGGTGAGCACCTGGAAGAAGCTCAGGCCCAGTGCGCGGGCGGCCTCGGCCTGCCCGACGGGCACGGTGTTGATGCCCGAGCGCAGCGCCTCGCAGACGAACGTGCCGGTGTAGGCGGTCAGTCCGAGGACCGCCAGCCGGAAGCCGATGTCCTTGAAGGTACCGCCGCCGAGCGTGACGCCCATGGTCTGGTTCAGGCCCAGCGCGCAGCCGATGAGAAGCACGGTCAGCGGGGTGTTGCGGACCACGTTGACGTACGCGGTGCCGAAGCCCCGCATCAGCGGGACGGGGCTGACCCGCATCCCGGCCAGGACGGTGCCCCAGACCAGGGACCCGGCGGCCGAGTAGAGGGTGAGCTGAACCGTCACCCAGAAGGCCCCGAGCAGGTCGTACTGCCCGGACTCAAGAAAATCGAACACGATGGCCTGCGCTCTCCCCAGGATGGCCAGGTTGGCCGGTGCGGTACGCCGCCGCCCGCGGCAGGCGGGCGGCGACGCACCTCATCGATGAATCGGGCCGACCGATCCGGCCGACGAATCCGGCCGGTGAATCAGCCGGTGGGCCGGCCGGTGGACGACCGGCCGACGGGTCAGCTGCCTTCGGTGATCGCCGGAGCCGGCTCGTTCTTGTAGCCGGAGGGGCCGAAGTTCTTGGTCACGGCCGCCTGCCAGGCGCCGTCCTTCTCCATCTTGGTGATGGCGGCGTTGACCTTGGTCTGAAGGTCCTTGTCGCCCTTCTTCAGGCCGATGCCGTAGTTCTCGTTGCTCAGGCTCAGCCCGACCAGCTTGAACTTGCCCTTGTTCTTGTCCTGCGCGGCGTAGCCGGCCAGGATCACGTTGTCCGTGGTCAGGGCGTCGACGGCCTTGTTCTCCAGGCCCGTCAGGCACTCGGAGTAGCCCGGGAACTCCTGGAGGTCGGCCTCGGGGGCCAGCTTGGTCTTGACGTTCTGCGCCGAGGTGGAGCCGGTGACCGAGCAGAGCTTCTTCTTGTTGAGGTCCTCGGGCTTGGTGATCGAGTTGTCGTCGGCGCGGACCAGCAGGTCCTGGTGGGCCAGGAAGTACGGGCCGGCGAAGTCGACCTTCGCCTTGCGCTTGTCGTTGATCGAGTAGCTCGCGACGACCAGCTTCACGTCGCCGTTGGAGAGCAGGTTCTCGCGCTCGGCGCTGACGGCCTGCTTGAACTCGATCTGGTCCGGCTCGTAGCCGAGTTCCTTGGCCACGTACGTCGCCACGTCCACGTCGAAGCCCGTGAACTTGCCGTCGGGGGTCTTGAGGCCCACACCCGGCTGGTCGAACTTGATGCCGATGACGATCTTGTCCTTCTTGGCGGCGCCGCCGCTCGCGCCGCCGTCGCCGGCGGTCTTGTCGCTGCTTCCGCCACAGGCGGTCGCGGTCAGGGCGAGAGCGACGGCAACGGCGGCGGCAGCGCCGACCTTGGAGAACTTCATGGTGGACTTCCCTCGGAGTGAGACGTGAGACAGACGTGAGACGTGGTTGGACGACGATCCGTCACCGGATCACTACCAGACGCGAAGCTCAGTGGTGCAGGATCTTCGACAGGAAGTCCTTGGCGCGGTCACTGCGCGGGTTGCTGAAGAACTGTTCGGGCGATGCCTCTTCGACGATCTTTCCGTCGGCCATGAAGACGACCCGGTTGGCGGCGGAGCGGGCGAAGCCCATCTCGTGCGTGACGACCACCATCGTCATCCCCTCCCGGGCGAGCTGCTGCATGACCTCCAGCACCTCGTTGATCATCTCCGGGTCGAGGGCCGAGGTCGGCTCGTCGAACAGCATCACCTTCGGGCCCATCGCCAGCGCGCGGGCGATCGCCACGCGCTGCTGCTGACCGCCCGAGAGCTGGGCCGGGTACTTGTCGGCCTGCGAGCCGACACCGACCCGGTCGAGCAGCGACTTCGCCTTCTCCAGCGCCGCGGCCTGGTCCGTCTTGCGGACCTTGAGCTGGCCCAGCATGACGTTCTGCAGCACCGTCTTGTGGGCGAAGAGGTTGAAGGACTGGAAGACCATGCCGACATCGGCACGCAGCCGGGCCAGTTCGCGCCCCTCCGACGGCAGTTGCTTCCCGTCGACCGTGATGGAGCCCGAATCGATCGTCTCCAGGCGGTTGATGGTCCGGCACAGCGTCGACTTGCCCGATCCAGAAGGCCCGATCACCACGACGACCTCGCCGCGGGCAATGCTCAGATCGATGTCCTGAAGCACGTGCAGCGCGCCGAAGTGCTTGTTTACGTTGCTCAGCACGACCAGGTCGTCCGCGGCACCGGCCGCGTCCCGCACGTCCTCGGTCACTGATACTCCGCTCATCGGCTTCTTGCTCCGTCCTCCTCGGTTGGGAGGACAGTAGTGACGTGGCGCGCACAGCGTCAGCACATCTGAGGGAGAATTGAGCATAACGATCCGGCCTCGCACCGATACGCTCCGTACGCGGCCGCGCCGCCGGGCGCCCGGGGCCGTACCGGGTCCATAACGGAAGCCGCCTCCGACCTGAACGACCTTGACGTGAGAGTCTCCATCGGCGTGGATGCAAGGTGTCCGGAAAACGGATGACGGACATCGGATATGAGAAGAACGGAAGGGACGGCATGAGACTGCTGCTCGTCGAGGACGACGACCACGTTGCCGCCGCCCTGTCCGCGATCCTCGCCCGGCACGGCTTCCAGGTGACCCACGCCCGCAGCGGCGAGGAAGCCCTCCAGGCCCTGCTCCCGGCCGGAGCCCCGCCCTTCGGCGTGGTCCTCCTCGACCTGGGCCTGCCCGACCAGGACGGCTACGAGGTCTGCGGCAAGATCCGCAAGCGCACCAGCACGCCCGTCATCATGGTGACGGCGCGCGCGGACGTGCGCTCCCGGATCCACGGCCTCAACATGGGCGCCGACGACTACGTCACCAAGCCCTACGACACCGGCGAACTCCTCGCCCGCATCCACGCCGTCGCCCGGCGCACCGGGGTCTCCGAGGAGTCCGCCGCGGGCGGCGCGGCCGCGCCCGGTACCGTCCGGCTCGGTCCCGTCTCCATCGAGCTGTCCACCCGCAGGGTCGGGGTCAACGACACCGATGTGCCGCTCACCCGCAAGGAGTTCGACCTGCTGGCCCTGCTCGCGCAGCGGCCGGGCGTGGTCTTCCGCCGGGAGCAGATCATCAGCGAGGTCTGGCGCACCAGCTGGGAAGGGACCGGCCGGACCCTCGAAGTGCACGTGGCCTCGCTGCGGTCCAAGCTGCGCATGCCGGCCCTCATCGAGACCGTCCGCGGCGTCGGATACCGGCTCGTGGTCCCGGCGGCGCCGCCGGCACCGCCCGGGCCCGCCGCGGCGCCCGTCCCGCCCGCCCTCTAACGGGGATCCGCCGTGCGCGCCCGCCTGCTCCCGCTGCTCGTCGTCCTCATGGCGGGCGTGCTCCTCGCCCTCGGCTTCCCGCTCGCGGTCTCCCTCGCCGCCGGGCAGCAGCAGCGGGTGGTCGTCGACCGGATCGACGACAGCGCCCGCTTCGCAGCCCTCGCGCAGTTCGTCATCGACGCCGAGGGTCAGAAGGCCAGCGGCGCCGACGAGCGCCGCGACACCCTCCAGCTCGAACTCGCCCGCTACCAGGAGCTGTACGGCATCAACGTCGGCATCTTCTACCGCGACGACAACGCCATGGTCAGCGCCCCCGGCTGGTGGCGGCTCCCGGAGTCGGGCGAGGGCCGCAAGGCCTTCGAGGAGGCCCTCGCCGGACGGCGCAGCCACGACCCCGGCCAGGTGTGGCCCTGGCAGACCGACGGCAAACTCCTCGTCGTCTCCCCGGTGGTCCTCGACGGGGACGTGGTCGCCGTCGTCGCCACCGAATCGCCCACCGACCAGATGCGGGCCCGGATCCTGCGGGGCTGGCTGCTCATCATCGGCGGGCTCGGCGCCGCCATGCTCGTGGCCTTCGGCGCCGCCCTGCGGCTGACCAGTTGGGTGCTCAAGCCCGTACGGACCCTGGACGCGGCCGCCCACGGCATCGCCACCGGTCGGATGAACTCCCGCGTCGCGGCCGGCGGCGGCCCCCCGGAACTCCGGCGCCTGGCCCGCTCGTTCAACGAGATGGCAGACAACGTCGAAGAGGTCCTGGAACAGCAGCGCGCCTTCGTCGCTGACGCCTCCCACCAGCTGCGCAACCCCCTCGCGGCGCTGCTCCTGCGGATCGAGCTGCTCGCCCTCGAACTCCCCGACGGGAACGAGGAGATCGCCTCCGTGCGGACCGAGGGCAAACGCCTGACCCAGGTCCTGGACGATCTGCTCGACCTGGCGCTGGCCGAGCACGCCACCGCCGAGATCCGCCTGATCGACATCGCCGGGCTGGCCGCCGAACGGGTCACCGCCTGGCGGCCGTACGCCGAGGAGAAGGGGGTCCGGCTCACCGGGACGGGCCGGACCGCCGCCACCGGCTGGGCCGACCCGATCGCGCTCTCCAGCGCGCTCGACGCCGTCATCGACAACGCCCTCAAGTTCACTCCGGAGGGTGAAGCCGTTGAGGTGACGCTCTCCGTGGTGGGCGACCAGGTGCGGATCGTGGTCGCCGACCGGGGACCCGGACTCACCGAGGAGGAGCTGCTCCGGGTCGGGGACCGGTTCTGGCGCAGCGGACGCCACCAGAACGTCAAGGGCTCCGGGCTCGGCCTGTCCATCTCCCGCACCCTGCTCGCCGCGGGCGGCGGATCCCTCTCCTACGAGACGAACCCGCCGCACGGGCTGCGCGTGACGGTGGCCGTCCCGCGCACCGACCCCACCGCCACGCCCGAGTGGACCTGAGGGGCTGGGGGTCTGAGGGGCTGGGGGTCTGAGGGTCTGAGGGGCTTGAGGTCACCAGCCCAGGGTGGTGCGGGCGGGGTCGGAGACGGCGTACAGCTCGTCCACGGCCCGGATCTCGAAGACCGCCGCCTTCTCCCGGCCGGCCCGTTCGACGGCCGGGAGGTACAGGGCGGTGCCGCAGGTGCCGCCGAGGAAGCGGCGGGTGCCGTCCGGGAGGGCCCGCGACACCTCGTAGTGACGGATCCGTCCGGCTGCCCGGTGCCAGGACAGGCGCAGGGCCGCCCTGCCGGACTGCTGGGCCGAGGCGGACACGGCGGGGGTCCCCGGGGTCGCCGGGCGGGGGTGCGGGGCGCCATCGCGTACCGTCAGGGCGCCGAGCCGCCAGCGCACCGGCTTCTTCCCGAGTCCCGTGATCCGTACGGCCAGACCGTACGCGGTCCCGCCCGCCAGGTCCGACAGCCCGACCCGGGTCGTACGCCAGCCCTGCCCGGTGCCCGGGGTCTGCGCCTTCAGCCAGGTGTACGGGACCTCCTGCCCCGGAGCGGCCGGCTCGCGCGTGGCGATCCCGAGCTCGACCGACACCGGACCCGACTCGGTGGAGTGCACCAGCTCGGCCACGGTGGAGCGGGTCAGCGGCAGCCGGGTGGAGTGCAGCCCGACGGCGGTCGGGGCGGTGAGCGCGCCCGCGACGAGGAGGCTGGAGCCGCCGCGCCAGGCGGCCGCGAAGTCGAGGGTGACCTCGGGGCGGGTCCCGGCGGCGTCCACGACCCAGCGGCGGCCCGGCAGCCGGTCCTGGAGGTCGAGGTGGTTCCACGGGCCGTCGGAGACGGGCTCGCCCTCCTCGTACCAGCGGTCGCCGTGGCCGGTGTTGAAAGAACAGGCGAAGGGCAGCGCGGCGACGGTGGACCGGTCGGCGACGGCGGTGGCGGGCGCCCGCCAGGCGGCCCCGGCCGCGGGCCGCGACGGGTCCAGGGACTCGCCCGTCCAGAACCGGTCGTCGGCACGGTGGAAGGCGCCGGGGGAGCGGTCGGTGAGGTGGTTGCGTGTCCACTCGGGCCGGTAGAACCCGTAGGAGACGACGTGGTCGCGGCCGCGCGGGACGATCGCGTCCCAGTCCACCCGGGAGTTCCACCCGTCGGACTCCGTGTCCACGGCCGCCCACAGCTCGTGGCGGCTGCGCCCCAGCCCGTCCGCGAGGGCGGCGGAGGCGGCCAGCTTCGCGGGGGTCCAGCGGAAGTCCACGAACAGGGTGTCCGCGACCTTGCCCCGGCGGTCCTCGAAGAACTCCTGGTTGAACTCGTTGAGCGCGCCCTGCCAGCCGACCCCGCCGGTGGAGTTCATGGCGTCGTACCAGGTGATGCGCAGCCCGTGCGGCTCGCCCGCGGCCCGCAGGGCGCGCAGGAACCGCTGGGTCCGGGCGGCGAGTCCGCTGTCGCCGCCCTCAGTCTCGGCGTTGACGAACCAGCCGTCGAACCCGTACGTCCGCGCCACCTCCACCAGCTTCTCCGCGACCGGGAAGCGGCCGAGGGAGTCCCGCTGGACCAGGTCCCGGGTCCATTGGAGGTCGCCGCCGTAGGCCACGGGCGGCAGGAACACGTTGCCCAGCACCCGTACGCCGTTGCGGTGCGCGGCGTCGACGACCGGCGCGTTCGGGGCGAGCACGATGCCCTCGCCCGAGGAGCCGCCCCAGAAGACCAGCTCGTCGATGTACGCCCAGTGGGTGAGGGCGTAGTAGTCGGCGGTCGGGGAACCCTGCGAGGGATTCCCGGCGGTGTTCCCGAAGGAGACGAGCGAGGAGATGCGGGCCTGGCCGGCGCGGGCGGTGGTGTTCGGCGCCACCGGGGTGAAGCGGGGGGCCAGCGGCACGGTCGCGGTGTTGTGGGCCAGATCGGGGTCGGACTCCGGGCTCCACCGCAAGAGGGAGCGCCAGGTGATCCCGGGGCCGGGGGAGCCCTGGGGGAGCGAGTCCGGGAACCAGTACGAGGCGTACGGCGCGAGGTCGGCGGGGCCGACGGGGGCGGGTGAGGGGGTGGTGCGGGGCGGGGTCGTTGCGGCCGCGGCGGGGGCGGCCGCCGCGCCCAGGAGGGCGGTGGCTCCGATCCCGGCCCCGGCGGTGAGCATCCCGCGCCGGGAGGGCCGTAACGTCGTGGGGCCGGGTACGCGGTCGTTGTGGGGCTCGACGTCGTTGTCGGGATCGGGCATGAGGGATCCTCCGGAGGGTGTTCGGGGCCGGTCAGGCCCGCGTGGAGACCTCGGACACGTGCAGTACCTCGGTGATGCCTCGCGCGGCCAAGTGCTCGGCGTCCCCGGCGAGTTCGGCCAGGACCACCGCCGGGCGGACCCCCTGCGCGGTGAGCTCCGCCCAGGCCTCGAAGAACGCTCCGCCCGGGGCGCACACCGAGCGGTCCGGCGCGGCCTCGGCGCCGCCCACGTCCACGGCGAGCGCGGTGGAGCGAACCGCCGGGCGGTGCGCGCGGCCCCGCCACTCCTCGGCGATCCGGGCGATCACCTCACCGGCGGGCTTGGTCTCGCGGTCGTTGGTGAGCAGGCCGAGCCCGTACTCCAGCTCCGGGAAGTCCGCGAGCTCCCGGGACACGTCGTGCGAGCACCACCAGGTCACGCCCCACAGGTCCGGGCAGTCCAGCGCGTTCGCCACGGTCGCCTCGGTGAAGGAAGCCGCGTGCTCGGCCCCGATCAGCGGCGCGGGCGCGCCCACTTCCTGGAGCCAGACCGGCCGGTGCGGATCGCGGGCCCAGGCCTTGGAGAGCTCGATCAGGTACGCGGCGTGGTGCTCGGTGGCCGTCCCGGTGCGGCCGTGGCGCTGGGCGGTGCCGTTGAACACCCAGGAGTGCACGGCGGTCGCGCCGCCGAGGCGGGCCGCCTGGGCCACGGTGAAGGGGTGCCCGTCCCGGTACCAGGCGGCGTCGTACTCGGCGTGCAGGTGCAGACGGCCGGGCGCGCCCTCCTCGCAGGCGGCGAGCATCCGCTCCAGCCACCGCCCGGCCTGCTCCCGCGTGATCCGGTCGGGGGAGGGGTGCGGGTCGTCGGAGAACTGGTTGATCTCGTTGCCGACGGTCATGCCGAGGAAGTTGGGCCGGTCCGAGAGGGCGGCGGCCAGCGTGCGCAGGTAGTCCTCCTGCCCGGCGACGACCTGCGGATCGCTGAAGATGTTGCGGCGGTGCCAGGTCCCGGTCCACGCCGGCAGGAAGTCGAAGCTCGACAGGTGTCCCTGGAGACCGTCCACGTTCACGTCGAGCCCGCGCTCGGCGGCCGCGTCGGCGAGCGAGACGAGCTGCTCCACCGCGCGCGGCCGGATCAGGGTCCGGTTCGGCTGGAACACCGGCCACAGCGGGAAGACCCGTACGTGGTCCAGGCCGAGGCCCGCGATCGAGTCGAGATCGGCCCTGACCTCGTCGAGGTCGAAGTCGAGCCAGTGGTGGAACCAGCCGCGCGTCGGCGTGTAGTTGGCGCCGAAGCGGAGGGTTCGCGGGGCCGGGGAGGCGGCGGGGCCGTCGTGCATGAAAGGTCCTGGAGTTCAGGGGAATTCGCCGGATGCCCCATAACCTGCCGTCACCTGGCGAGGAAAGTCAACAGGGTCCCCATCTTCGAACGTCCCGACTCGGCGGGATGGAAGTCCTGACCTCCGGGGCGGTGGTACTTATGCGCTTCAGTCCCGTTGACAGGCCGGTTCCGGCCGCTGGAAGCTAAGTGCACTAATGCGGTTTAGCTGTTGTTGAGCGGTGTTGTCACACAAGGAAGTGTACGGAAATGGACAGTGGAATTACGGTCACTGCGGTCGCCACACCGGCCCTCTTCTCCGGCCCGCCGGAAACCCCCTCGCAGGTCATCCGGGTGCGCATCCGCAGGGCGCGCCCGGCCGGGCCGCTGCACGGGGCCGTGCACGGGGCCGTGCACGGGGCCGCAATCACCACCGCGCACCCGCGCCTCGTGCGCGCCGACACCGCCGAGGCCTACGCGGGCACGGACGCCCGCGCCGCGCTCGGGGACCGGGCCGAGGTGCCCGAGTCCACCGTCGAGGTCGCCGTCCGCACCGGCGACGCCGCTCCCGGGACCGTCCTGCCCGCCACCGTCCGCGTCACCACCCCCGACGGCCGCCCGCTCGCCGAGCGCGCCTTCGGCACGGTCGCTGCTCGGTGTGGAGCCGGCCGGCCGGGTGCTGATCGAGACGGTCAAACGGGCCGAGGGTTCCGCGGACCTCGCCGTCCGGCTGCGGGAGACGCACGGCCGGCCGGTGATGACCGAGACGCTGTGGCCGACGGATCCGGCCGCCGAGGCCGATCTGCTGGACCGCCCGCTCGGCTTCTTCGAGGGTCGGATCCAGGGTGCGGCGACGACCACCCTGCTGCTGCTCGCGGAATCGGGCATGCCGCTGCGGGAGGGCGAACGGGAGGCGCACCAGCCGGTGTTCAGCCGGTATTGGCTGCACAACACGGGCGCGGCTCCGCTCGGCGACGCCCCGTACACGGTGACATGTGACGGGATCCCGTCCGGTGCGACCGTCACCCTCGCCGCCCACGGCCCCCCGCCGTGCAGCCGGTCGAGGTACCGGCGGACGGCTGGGCCGAGGCCGTCTTCGAGGTGCGGCCGCCACTCGGCAGCTCTCCGGGGGAGTACTGGGTGGTGGTCAAGGCGGTCTGTCAGGGCAGGATCGCGTACGGTCCGGCCATCGCCGTCCACGTCAGCGAGGAATGAGACAGGCCATGGCCCGCAGACCCACCATCAAGGACATCGCCCGTCAGGCCGGGGTGTCGGAGAGCGCGGTCTCCTTCGCGCTCAACGACCGGCCGGGAGTCTCCAAGGACACCCGTGCCCGGATCCGCCGGGTCGCCGAGGAGCTCGGCTGGCAGCCCAACAGCGCCGCCCGCGCCCTGTCCGGCGAACAGTCCGGCGCCGTGGGACTGGTCCTCGCCCGGCCCGCGCACACCCTCGGCGTCGAATCCTTCTTCCTCCAGCTGGTCTCCGGCATCCAGGAGGTCCTGGCCGCCGGCCGGATCGCCCTCCTCTTCCAGGTCGTCGGGGACATCGACGCCGAATGCGCCGTATACCGCCGCTGGTGGGCCGAGCGGCGCGTGGACGGGGTCATCGTCGTGGACCCGCGGACCGAGGACCCGCGCCCGGCCCTCCTCGAACAGCTGGCCCTGCCCGCCGTCACGGTCGGGGAGACCGACCCGCCCTCCACCCTGGCCGCGGTGCGGGCGGACGACGCCGGGACCATGGCGGAGGTGCTGGACCACCTGTACGGGCTCGGCCACCGCCGGATCGCGCACGTCGCCGGACTGCCCGGACTCGCCCACACCGAGCGCCGCATGAGGTCGCTGAGCGCCGAGGCGCGGCGACTCGGGCTCGGCCCCGGCCAGGTGCGCTCGGTGCCCACCGACTACTCCGACGCCGAGGGAGCGGCGGCCACCCGGCGGCTCCTCGCCGAGCCGGAGCCGCCGACCGCGATCGTCTACGACAACGACGTGATGGCGGTGGCCGGCGCGGCCGTCGCCGCCGAGCTGGGCATCCCCGTGCCGGGCCGGCTCTCCATCGTGGCCTGGGACGATTCCGCGCTCTGCCGGGTCACCCACCCCCGCCTCACCGCCCTCGTCCGGGACACCGCGGGCTTCGGCCGGCTCGCCGCCGAGGAGCTCCTCGCCGTCCTGGCGGGGAGCCCGCCGAGGTCCCGCGAGAGCGAGCGCCCCCGGCTTGAGCCCCGTGAGAGTACGGCCCCGCCGTCGGCCGCATACTGATTTCGACCCCTTCCTGGAGCGCCCCCGTGACCACTCCCACCCCCACCCCCGCATTTCCCGCCCCCCGGGCCGGTGTGCCGGGCGACCCCGGCCTGACGGTCGCGATCGACATCGGCGGTACGAAGATCGCCGGCGCGCTGGTGCACTCCGACGGCACGATGACGGCCACCACCCGCCGCCCGACCCCGCGCGGCCCGGACGGGGACGCCGTCTTCGCGGCCGTCGCGGAGGTGGTCGCGGAGCTCGCCGCGAGCCCGCTCTGGTCCTCGGCGGTGCGCTGCGGGATCGGCAGCGCGGGCCCGGTGGATTCCGCGCGCGGCACGGTCAGCCCGGTGAACATCGGAGCCTGGCGGGAGTTCCCGGTCCAGGCCCGGGTGGAGGAGCGGCTCGCGGAGCACGGGGCGCGGATCCCGACGGTGCTGGCCGGCGACGGGGTGGCGATGACCGCCGCCGAGCACTGGCTCGGCGCGGCCAGGGGGCACGCCAACGCGCTCTGCATGGTGGTCTCCACCGGGGTCGGCGGCGGACTCGTCCTGAACAACCGGCTCCACCCCGGCCCCACCGGCAACGCGGGTCACATCGGCCACATCAGCGTCGCCTTCGACGGGGAGCCCTGCGCGTGCGGGGGCTTCGGCTGCGTGGAGTCCATCGCCTCCGGCACCGCCATCGCGCGCTGGGCCCTGGCGCAGGGCTGGATCCCGGCGGGGGACCCCACCGCGGCGGGCGTGGCCGCGGCGGCGGCAGCCGGCGACCCGGTCGCCCTGGCCGCCTTCGACCGCGCGGGCCGGGCGCTGGCCGCGGCCATCGCGGCCACCGCCACCCTCGTGGAGACCGACATCGCGGTCGTCGGAGGCGGTGTCGCGGCCTCGGGAGACACCCTCTTCGGGCCGATCCGGGCGCACCTGGCCTCGTACGCGACCCTCTCGTTCGTCAAGGAGCTCCAGGTCGTCCCGGCGGCCCTGGGCACGCACGCGGGCCTGATCGGCGCGGCCGCGGCGGCGACGATGCTGCTGACTTCGGCGTGAGCCCGGGTGTGTCCGGCGGCCGGCTCGGCTAGGGCTTGACCGAGCGGTAGTACCGGGCGGCGCCCACGTGCAGCTCCAGCGGATCGGTGTAGATCGCCGTCCGCAGGTCCACCAGCTGCGCCGCGTGCACCTCGTGCCCGATCCTGTCCCGGCTCAGGATCACCGTGCGGGTGAACTGCTCCGTCAGCTCGGCGCCCATGTCGTCCCGGGTCACCAGCAGGTTCGGCACCGCCACGGTGGCCACGGCCGAGGTGTTGCGGGCCCGCGCGTAGGCGTCCTGCGGCATCACCGCCGCCCGGTAGTAGCGCGCCGGGGTGCCGCTGGCCTGGAGCGCCTCCACCAGGTCGCCCAGCTGCACGAGCCGGATGTCGAAGCGCTCCGACAGCTCGCGCACGGCGTTGGTCGGCAGCCCGCCGGACCAGAAGAACGCGTCGATCCGGCCGGCCTGCAGCTCCGCCGGCATCGTGTCGATGCCGATGGACACCGGGGTGATGTCACGGGCCGGGTCCAGCTTCGCCGCCGTGAGCATCCGCTCCGAGATCAGCCGTACCCCCGAGCCGTCCTGGCCCACCGCGACGCGCTTGCCCCGCAGGTCCTTGGCCGACTGGACCGGTGAACCGGCGGGCACCACCAGCTGCACGTAGTCGTCGTAGAGGCGGGCCAGGCCGCGCAGCCGGTCGGCGCCGGGCTTCGCGTCGAGGCGGTACTTGGACACCGCGTCCGCCGTCGCCACCGTGAAGTCCGCCTCGCCGGCGGCCACCCGCTGCAGGTTCTGCTGCGACCCCTCGCTGGTCTCCAGCCGGACGCGGACCCCGGGCATGCTCGTCGCCAGCTCCTGCTCCAGGAGCTGGCCGTAGCGGTGGTAGACCCCGGTACGGACGCCCGTGCTGAAGGTGAGATCCCCCTTCAGCTCCGGCGCCCCGAAGGGCCGCAGCCACCAGACGAGGGCGCAGAGCACGGCCAGTACGGCCACCAGGGCCCGCAGGGCATGGCGCCTGCTGATCCGGGGCGGTACGAGAGGCATGGCCGCGATCCTGCCACCGCCCCGCCGTCCTGTCACGGGGGGCACCCCCGGAGCCGGGGCCCGGGGCCCCGGGGCGGCCTCCCGGCCGAGCGTCGCCGGGGAGACCCTTACCCTTGTTGCATGACCAGCAGCAGTGACCGGAGCCCGGGTGTGAACGTTCCCAAGAGCTACGAGGTGCGCACCTACGGGTGCCAGATGAACGTGCACGACTCCGAGCGACTGTCCGGTCTGCTGGAGGACGCCGGGTACGTCCGGGCCCCCGAGGGGTCGGACGGAGACGCCGACGTCGTGGTGTTCAACACCTGCGCCGTCCGCGAGAACGCCGACAACAAGCTCTACGGCAACCTCGGCCGGCTCGCCCCGATGAAGACCAAGCGCCCCGGCATGCAGATCGCCGTCGGCGGCTGCCTCGCGCAGAAGGACCGGGACACGATCGTGTCCCGCGCCCCCTGGGTCGACGTGGTCTTCGGCACGCACAACATCGGCAAGCTGCCCGTCCTGCTGGAGCGCGCCCGCATCCAGGAAGAGGCGCAGGTCGAGATCGCCGAGTCGCTGGAGGCCTTCCCCTCCACGCTGCCGACCCGGCGCGAGTCCGCGTACGCCGCCTGGGTCTCGATCTCCGTCGGCTGCAACAACACCTGCACCTTCTGCATCGTTCCGGCGCTGCGCGGCAAGGAGGAGGACCGCCGTCCCGGCGACATCCTCGCCGAGGTCGAGGCCCTGGTCGCCGAGGGCGTCTCCGAGATCACCCTGCTCGGCCAGAACGTCAACGCGTACGGCTCCGACCTGGGCGACCGCGAGGCATTCTCCAAGCTGCTGCGCGCCTGCGGGCAGATCGAGGGCCTGGAGCGGGTCCGGTTCACCTCCCCGCACCCGCGCGACTTCACGGACGACGTGATCGCGGCGATGGCCGAGACCCCGAACGTCATGCCGCAGCTGCACATGCCGATGCAGTCCGGATCGGACACGATCCTGCGCGCGATGCGCCGCTCGTACCGGCAGGACCGCTTCCTCGGCATCATCGAGAAGGTCCGCGCCGCGATCCCGCACGCGGCGATCTCCACCGACATCATCGTGGGCTTCCCCGGTGAGACGGAGGAGGACTTCCAGCAGACGATGCACGCCGTGCGCGAGGCCCGCTTCGCCAACGCCTTCACCTTCCAGTACTCCAAGCGCCCCGGCACCCCGGCCGCCGACATGGAGGGGCAGATCCCCAAGGAGGTCGTCCAGGAGCGGTACATGCGCCTGGTCGCCCTCCAGGAGGAGATCTCCTGGGACGAGAACAAGAAGCAGGTCGGCCGGACGCTGGAGGTCATGGTCGCCGAGGGCGAGGGCCGCAAGGACGGCGCCACGCACCGGCTGTCCGGGCGCGCCCCCGACAACCGCCTCGTGCACTTCACCAAGCCGGAGCAAGAGGTCCGGCCGGGTGACGTGGTGACCGTGGAGATCACCTACGCGGCCCCGCACCACCTGCTGGCCGAGGGCCCGACCCGGTCGGTACGCCGTACCCGCGCGGGCGACGCCTGGGAGAAGCGCAACGCGGCTCCGGCCCAGCCGAAGGGCGTCCTGCTCGGCATCCCGACGCTGGGCGTCCCGGCTCCGCTGCCGGTGGCCGCCTCGGGCTGCGCGATGCCCTCTTCCTGACCGGACTGACCGGACCGACCCGGCCGGCTGCGGCTACGCTGCGGATCATGCTCGTAGCCGCCGCCGTCTGCCCCGCCCCGCCGCTGCTCCTGCCCGAGCTCGCCGTGGGGGCCGCCGCCGAACTCGGTGATGCCCGTACCGCGTGCTCGGACGCGCTGTCGGTGCTCGCCGCTTCCCGGCCCGATCTGCTCGTGGTCGTCGGAGCCGCCGACCGGGACCACCACGGCGCCTACCCCCAGGGCTCCCGCGGCAGCTTCCGCGGGTTCGGGGCCGGGACCGAGGTACAGCTGGGCGAGGGCGAGGAAGGCCCGCGCCTGCTGCCCACCCCGCTCGCCGTCGGCGCCTGGCTGCTCGGCCGGGCGGGCTGGGGCGCCGCGCCCGTGGAGGGGTTCGGGATCGCCGCGCCGCTGGACACCGCGCAGTGCCTGGCGGCCGGCCGGGAGCTCGCCGCCCGCGATGCCCGGGTCGCGCTGCTCGTGATGGGTGACGGCAGCGCCTGCCGCTCCCTCAAGGCACCCGGTTACCTCGACGAGCGGGCCGCAGCCTTCGACGCCGAGGCCGCCCGCGCGCTCGGCGCCGCCGACGTGGCTGCGCTCGCCGCCCTCGACGCGGGGCTCGCCACCGAGCTCCAGGCCGCCGGGCGGGCCCCCTGGCAGGTGCTCGCCGGCGCCGCCGAGGACGCCGGTCTCGAAGGGCGGCTGCTGTACGAGGACGCGCCCTACGGGGTCGGATACTTCGTCGCCGCCTGGTCCTAGGCGCGGGGCGGGGCGGCGGGCGCGACGACAGCCGGCCCGGAACACGACGAAGGGGCGCGGCACCACGCCCGGTGGTGCCGCGCCCCTTTCCGGGACCGCGTCAGGAAGAGGCCGGCGGTGTCTTCCCGCCGGGCGTGTCCTTGTGCGCGATCTTGCCCAGGGCGTCCTTCGCCTTGTCCGTACCGCTAGAGATCTGGCCGCTGTACTTGCCCTTGGTCTTGGAGTCCACGACCTTGGCCATCTTCTCCAGATTCTGGGTGATCTTTCCCTCGTGCTGCTGCGCGAGGTCGCCGACCTTTTCCTTCGCGGGCGCGAGCTTGGCCTTCAAATCGTCCAGCAGCCCCATGGGTCACCCTCCGTTGGCGATCGCTACGTACGGGCACCCTCGCCGGCGGCCTCGCTGTCCGCGGCGACCTCCGCCGACTGCTGCTTGGGGATCTCGACGGCTTCCACCGTCTCCGTCCCCTCGGCCACAGCCGGCTCGGTCACGGCCTCGTCGGCCGTCGCGGACTCCGCCGTCAGATCCGCGGCAGCGACCTCTTCGGTCGCGGCCTGGCTCTTGCGGCCGAGAAACCGGTCCAAAATGCCCATGTCTACTCCTATAACGTTACTCGTGTGAGTGAAGTTCCGCCGTGGACGGACCGGCCTGCGCCGGTCACGAGCCGGGCGTGCGACAGGCGTGCGCCGGGCCGGAACCCCGCCAAGGCAACGACCCCGGCCGGGCCGCGTCACGTAGCTCGATCGGGTACATGGCCGTGACTTGACCGGGGGCTGCGAGACTGGGGCGGTGAGGAAAGCAGCCCCCGCCCCGCGGGTCATCGCCGTCGTAGGACCCACCGCGGCCGGAAAGTCCGATCTGGGCGTCGCCCTGGCCCGTCATTTCGACGGAGAAGTCGTCAACGCCGACTCGATGCAGCTGTATCGGGGGATGGACATCGGCACCGCCAAACTGACGACGGAGGAGCGCGGCGGGGTGCCGCACCACCTCCTGGACATCTGGGACGTCACCGAGACGGCGAGCGTCGCCGAGTACCAGCGCCTCGCCCGCGCCGAGATCGACAAACTGCTCGCGCAGGGCCGCACCCCCGTCCTCGTCGGCGGCTCCGGCCTGTACGTGCGCGGCGCGCTCGACGCCATGGAGTTCCCCGGCACCGACCCCGAGGTCAGGGCCCGGCTGGAGGCCGAGGCCACCCTGCGCGGCCCCGGCGCCCTGCACGCCCGGCTCGCCGCCGCCGACCCGGCCGCCGCGCAGGCGATCCTGCCCAGCAACGGCCGCCGCATCGTGCGCGCCCTGGAGGTCATCGAGATCACCGGACGGCCGTTCACCGCCAACCTCCCCGGCCACGAGTCCGTCTACGACACGGTCCAGATCGGCGTGGACGTGGCCCGGCCCGAGCTCGACGAGCGGATCGCGCTGCGCGTGGACCGGATGTGGGAGGCCGGGCTGGTGGACGAGGTCCGCACGCTGGAAGCCGCCGGGCTGCGCGACGGGGTCACCGCCTCCAGGGCGCTGGGCTACCAGCAGGTGCTCTCCGCGCTCGCCGGCGCCTGCACGGAGGACGAGGCGCGCGCCGAGACGGTACGGGCGACCAAGCGGTTCGCCCGCCGGCAGGACTCCTGGTTCCGCCGCGACCCGAGGGTGCACTGGCTCAGCGGGGCCGTCGCCGACCGGGGGGAACTGGCCGGACTCGCGCAGTCGTTGGTCGAACGAGCGGTCACAGCCTGATCACGTGATGGCATCGGGAAGCCCCGGGCGCCTGTCCGGGGCCCGGTGGCGTGCCATCATCAAACTTCCGGCGGTGCCGTCACCGGCGGTGAACGGCAGCGTACGAAGTCCGAGTGGGGAGGGCGCGTGGCGATGGAGGCCGGCCCTCGCGACACCGGTCGGGACGACACCCGGCGAGAACCGGACCCGATGCTTCCCGCTGCGCTCGCCGAAGCCGACGCGCTCGCCCGGGCGGAGGGGTTCGGCGAGGCCGACGAGCTCGCCGCGGCCGACGGGTTCGCGGTGGCCGACGGGTTCGCCCCGGCCGACGAGCTCGCGGTGGTCGCCGCGGCCGACGCGCCTGCCGATACCGACGCGCTCGCCGCGGTCGACGCGCTCGGACTGCCCGCGGGGCCCGCGCGGCTGACCCCCGACGGCCCGGACGCGCCGGACACCGCCGAGGCGGAGGCCGCCGCAGCGCCCGAGTTCGAGGTGGAACTGCGCCCGCAGCGCCGGCTCAGGCTGTGGCAGATCGCCCCCATCGTCGTGCTGGCCGCGGCCGGATCCCTGATGTTCGCCTTCCCCCTCGCCTTCGAGTTCGGCGACGGCGGAGCGGTCGTCGCCATGCTCGGATTCCTCCTCATGAGCTGCGCGGGCGGCTGGGGCATGATGGCCGCGCGCCGCGTGGGCTACGCCCTGCCCGGGCTCCCGGCCCGCGGGTCCGGGCTCCGCCCCGACTGGCGGATGGCCCTGCTGTACGCGCTGGTCGCGGTGGCCGTCGTAGCGCTGGCGGTGTACCGGGTGGCCCGGCTGCGCTAGTCGCGGCTCGGTACGATGGGCGGGTGACGCAGACCAGCCCCGCCTCCCCGCTCTCCTCTCTGCCCTTCCTCAAGGGCCACGGCACCGAGAACGACTTCGTGATCGTCCCGGACCCGGACAACGCCGTCGAGCTGCCGGCGTCCGCCGTCGCGCGCCTGTGCGACCGGCGCGCCGGGATCGGCGCGGACGGCGTACTGCACGTCGTGCGCTCCGCCGCACACCCCGAGGCCGCGCACATGGCCGGCGAGGCCGAGTGGTTCATGGACTACCGCAACAGCGACGGTTCCATCGCCGAGATGTGCGGCAACGGCGTCCGCGTCTTCGCCCGCTACCTCCAGCACGCCGGACACGTGGAGCCCGGCGAACTGGCCGTCGCCACCCGGGGCGGGGTCAAGCGGGTGCACCTCGACAAGACCGGCGACGTGACCGTCTCCATGGGCCGCGCCGAACTGCCCGAGGGAGAGGTCACCGTCTCCGTGGGCGAGCGCTCCTGGCCGGCCCGGAACGTCAACATGGGGAACCCGCACGCGGTGGCGTTCGTTGACAGCCTGGACGATGCCGGGAAGCTGCTGGACCCGCCCCCGTACAGCCCGGCGTCGGCCTATCCGACGGGTGTCAATGTCGAGTTCGTCGTCGACCGCGGCCCCCGGCACGTCGCCATGCGCGTCCACGAGCGGGGCTCCGGCGAGACCCGCTCCTGCGGTACCGGCGCCTGCGCGGTCGCCGTGGCCGCCATCCGCCGCGATGGCGCGGACCCGGCCGTCACCGGCACGCCCGTCACGTACACCGTCGATCTGCCCGGCGGCACGCTGGTCATCACCGAGCACCCCGACGGCCGGATCGAGATGGCCGGACCGGCCGTCATCGTGGCCGAGGGCGAGTTCGATCCGGCCTGGCTCACCGAAACGGCTTTCGCCTGAAGCTTCCCTCTAATGGGTGATCCGTTTCACGCTGAGCGAGAGGTGGACTGCGCCACGTGGTGGGGTCGGTAGCATCAGGCACCGGCCCTGAGGGCTCACCCCATGCCCGCCACCGCCGGTCGAAGCCGCCGGAGGTGCCCATGAGTGCAGAGGCCACGAACCCCGAAGCACGTTCCGAAGCGCGCCCTGAACTTCGCAGACGGGGCCGGACCAGGCTTGACCTGCGACGACTCGGACGCGCCGCACTGCTCGGTCCCGCGTCGCGGGACCGGCTGCCGGACGCCATCGGCCATGTCGCCGAGGCGCACCGCGCCCACCACCCCGACGCGGACATGTCCGTCCTGCGCCGCGCCTATCTGCTCGCCGAGACCTCGCACCGCGGTCAGATGCGCAAAAGCGGTGAGCCGTACATCACACATCCGCTCGCCGTGACGCTCATCCTGGCCGAACTCGGCGCCGAAACCACCACCCTGACGGCCTCTCTCCTCCACGACACCGTCGAGGACACCGACGTGACCCTCGATCAGGTCCGCGAGGAGTTCGGCGAAGAGGTCTGCTTCATCGTCGACGGGGTCACCAAGGTCGAGAAGATCGACTACGGGGCCGCCGCCGAGCCCGAGACCTTCCGCAAGATGCTCGTCGCCACCGGCAACGACGTCCGCGTGATGTCCATCAAACTGGCCGACCGGCTGCACAACATGCGCACCCTCGGCGTGATGCGCCCCGAGAAACAGGCCCGCATCGCCAAGGTCACCCGGGACGTACTGATCCCGCTCGCCGAGCGGCTCGGCGTCCAGGCCCTGAAGACCGAGCTGGAAGACCTCGTCTTCGCGATCCTGCACCCCGAGGAGTACGAGTACACCCGCTCCCTCATCGCGGCTCACGCGGGGGACCGCGACCCGCTGCCCGCCATCGCCGAATCCGTCCGCGTAGTCCTGCGCGAAGCGGGCATCGCCGCCGAAGTGGTGGTACGCCCCCGGCACTTCGTCTCCGTGCACCGGATCGCCCTCAAGCGCGGGGAGCTGCGCGGCTCCGACTTCGGCCGCCTGCTGGTCCTCGTGGGGGAGAACGCCGACTGCTACGCGGTCCTGGGCGAGCTGCACACCTGCTTCACCCCGGTCGTCTCCGAGTTCAAGGACTTCATCGCCACCCCGAAGTTCAACCTCTACCAGTCGCTGCACACCGCCTTCGCCACGACCGAGGGGTACGTCGCCGAGGTGATCGTCCGGACCCGGCAGATGCACCGGGTCGCGGAGGCGGGGGTGGTGGCCCTCGGCAATCCGTACACGTCGACGCCGGCCACGGCCCCGACGGCGGCCACGGCGGCCACGGCTTCCACGACGGCTCCGCAGCAGCCCGGCGAGGCCGCGGAGGCCGCCAAGGCCGCCGACCCCGACGAGGAGCGGGTCGACCCGACCCGGCCCGGCTGGCTGTCGCGGCTGCTCGACTGGCAGCAGTCGGCGCCCGACCCCGACACCTTCTGGGACGTCCTGCGCTCGGAGCTGGCACAGGACCGGGAGATCACCGTGTTCCGGGCCGACGGGGGCACGCTGGGCCTGCCGGCCGGCGCCAGCTGTATCGACGCCGCCTACGCGCAGTACGGCGAGGCGGCCCACGGCTGTATCGGCGCCCGGGTCAACGGGCGCCTGACCTCCCTGTCCTCCCGGCTCTCCGACGGGGACACCGTCCAGCTGCTGCTCGCCCACGACGCCACCTCCGGGCCCGCCGCCGACTGGCTGGAGCACGCCAAGACCCCGGCCGCCAGGATCGCCGTCAGCAGCTGGCTGGAGTCCCATCCCGACGGGGCCGGGCCCGCCGCGGCGGCGCCCCGGGCGCCTCTGTCGGTGATCGGGGCCCGCGGCGGCGGGGGCAACGCCGTCGCGGACCTGCCGGACGCCACCGTGCGGCTCGCGGGGTGCTGCACGCCGGTGCCGCCGGACGCGGTCGCGGGGTTCGTCGTCCGGGGCGGGGCCGTCACCGTGCACCGGGTCCAGTGCGCGACGGTGGCCCAGATGCGGGCGGTGGGGCGCACCCCCGTCGCCGTGCACTGGAGGGCGACCGCCGACTGCCGGGTCACGCTGGTAGCCGAATCGTTCGGCCGCCCGCACCTGCTGGCCGATCTGACCGAGGCCATCGCCCGCGAGGGGGTGGAAGTGGTGTCCGCGACCGTCGAACCCCCGGTCGAACAGCGGGTCCGGCACACCTACACCCTGCAACTGCCCGACGCCACGGGGCTCCAGGCGCTGATGCGGGCGATGCGGGACGTGCCGGGGGTCTACGACGTCAGCCGGGCGTAGGCGCTCCCGGGGGCCTGCGCTAGCCCGCCCGACCCCTTTCGGGTGGAGCCGTCGCGCGCCGTTCGCGGGCGCGTGGCGGGCGCTGGTATCCGATGGGGGATGCAGCTCACCTCCCCGCGCCTGCGCGCCGCCCTGCTGGCCGCGGCCTCCCTCACCCTCGTCGCCGCCGTGGCGCCCGTACCCAAGGCCCTCGGCATCGGCGACCCGCTGTTCCCGGAGCTCGGGAACCCCGGGTACGACGTGCTCTCGTACGACCTGTCCTTCGCGTACAAGGACAACCACACCCCGCTCGACGCGGTCACCGTCATCGACGCCCGCACCCTGGAACGGCTCGAAACCGTCAACCTGGACTTCACCCACGGGAAGGTCGCCTCCGCCGAGGTCAACGGGGAGCCGGCGGCCTTCACGAGCGTCGGCGAGGACCTCGTGCTGACCCCCGCCCGGCCCGTGGAGAAGGGCGTGCCCCTGCACGTCACCATCCGGCACACCAGCGATCCGCGCGGGCGGGGCGACGGCGGCTGGGTGGTCACCGACGACGGGCTGGCGATGGCCAACCAGGCCGACGCCGCCCACCGGGTCTTCCCCTGCAACGACCACCCCGCCGACAAGGCGTACTTCACCTTCCGGATCACCGCGCCGGCCGGGACCACGGTCGTGGCCAACGGGGTGCCGGGCGCGCTCCCGGACCTTCGCGCGGGCTCCGCGACCACGTGGACGTACCGCACGCTGCACCCCATGGCCACCGAGCTCGCCCAGGTCTCGCTCGGCACCTCGGCCGTCGTGCGCGGCACCGGTCCGCACGGGCTGCCGCTGCGCGACGTGGTCCCGGCGGCGGACCGGGAGCGGCTGGAGCCGTGGCTGAAGAAGACCGCCGCGCACATCGAGTGGATGGAGGCGCGGGTCGGCCGCTACCCCTTCGAGAACTACGGGGTGCTGATCGCGAAGGCCAGGACCGGCTTCGAGCTGGAGACGCAGACCCTGTCGCTGTTCGAGAGCTCCCTCTTCGCGGGCGGCAGCGGATACCCCGACTGGTACGTGGAATCCGTGATGGTCCACGAGCTGGCCCACCAGTGGTTCGGCGACAGCGTGACCCCGCGCACCTGGTCGGACCTGTGGCTCAACGAGGGCCACGCCACCTGGTACGAGGCCCTGTACGCGGACGGCCTCGGCAAGTACTCCCTGGAGCGGCGGATGCGCGAGGCCTACCAGCGCTCCGACCAGTGGCGCGCGGCCGGCGGCCCGGCGCAGCGCGTCCGCGGTGGGATCGCCCTCGGGGCCCGCGCCGGAGGCCGCCGCCAGGGCCTCCTCGACACCGGCCAGGCCGCCCAGCTCAACGCGTACGGAGCGGCCGAGCAGGGCGGGGTCCCCGGC
>NZ_JBHYVM010000011.1:41480-43741 GCF_042750105.1 Streptomyces sp. NPDC059443
GGACGCCCTCGGCATGTACTCCCGGGAGGGGCGGAAGCGCGTGGCCACCCAGCGCACCCACCTGGGGCGGGCGGCCGGCGGCCCGCCGCCCGCGCCGAAGCCGGCCCCGCCGGGGGAGAAGATCGGGCTGTTCCGGCCGGCGGTCTACGACGGGGCCGCGCTGATCCTTTACGCGCTGCGGCAGGAGATCGGGGCCGAGGCCTTCGACCGGGTGGAGCGGCGCTGGGTGGGCGAGCACCGGGACGCGACCGCCGGTACGGGGGACTTCGTACGGCTGGCCTCGCAGGAGGCCGGCCGGGACCTGGGACCGTTCCTGGAGCCGTGGCTGTACGGGAAGACCACGCCGGCGATGCCGGGTCACCCGGAGTGGGGCGGCCCGAAAAGCGTGTGACGCGTACGGAAGGGGCATGCCACCATCGACGAGGCCGCGGCTGGGAGCCTCCGGGGAATCTCCGGGTGGGGAATCCCCACTGGGGAATCTCCGGGTGGTGTCACACGTTGGACATGACAGTGTTATGTCACGCGCGGGAGTAGCTTTGGCCTTGGCTCCGCTTCTGCTGTCGCGGACGCATTCGCAATCGACGTAAGGATCCAATGACCTCCTCTTCTTCCCCTTCCCAGGACGCGCGGGACGCACGGGACGACGCGCAGGGCGCGCCGGCCTCCGACTCGCAGAGCTTCACCGAGAGCCTTCGGGCCGACGCCCTGATGGAAGAGGACGTCGCCTGGAGCCACGAGGTCGACGGAGACCGGGACGGCGCGCAGTTCGAGCGCTCCGAGCGCGCGGCCCTGCGCCGCGTGGCCGGCCTCTCCACCGAACTCGAGGACGTCACCGAGGTCGAGTACCGCCAGCTCCGCCTGGAGCGGGTCGTACTCGTGGGCGTGTGGACCTCCGGCACGGTGCAGGACGCGGACAACTCCCTCGCGGAGCTCGCCGCCCTCGCCGAGACGGCGGGCGCGCTCGTACTCGACGGCGTGATCCAGCGCCGCGACAAGCCCGACCCGGCCACCTTCATCGGTTCCGGCAAGGCGCGCGAGCTGCGCGACATCGTCATGGAGAGCGGCGCCGACACCGTCGTCTGCGACGGCGAGCTCAGCCCCGGCCAGCTCATCGCCCTCGAAGACGTGGTCAAGGTGAAGGTGGTCGACCGGACCGCGCTCATCCTCGACATCTTCGCCCAGCACGCCAAGTCCCGAGAGGGCAAGGCACAGGTCGCGCTCGCGCAGATGCAGTACATGCTGCCGCGCCTGCGCGGCTGGGGTGCCTCGCTGTCCCGGCAGATGGGTGGCGGCGGCGGTGGCGGCATGGCCACCCGAGGCCCCGGTGAGACCAAGATCGAGACCGACCGGCGGCGGATTCGCGAGAAGATGGCGAAGATGCGCCGGGAGATCGCGGAGATGAAGACCGGCCGCGACATCAAGCGGCAGGAACGCCGCCGCAACAAGGTGCCCTCGGTCGCCATCGCCGGCTACACCAACGCCGGCAAGTCCTCGCTGCTCAACCGCCTCACGGGCGCGGGCGTACTGGTGGAGAACGCGCTGTTCGCCACCCTCGACCCGACCGTGCGCCGGGCCGAGACCCCGTCCGGCCGGATCTACACCCTGGCCGACACGGTCGGCTTCGTCCGGCACCTGCCCCACCACCTCGTCGAGGCGTTCCGCTCCACGATGGAGGAGGTCGGCGACTCCGACCTCATCCTGCACATCGTGGACGGCTCGCACCCGGCGCCGGAGGAGCAGCTGGCGGCGGTGCGCGAGGTCATCCGCGAGGTCGGCGCCGTGAAGGTGCCCGAGATCGTGGTGATCAACAAGGCGGACGCGGCCGACCCGCTGGTGCTCCAGCGGCTGCTGCGGATCGAGAAGCGCTCCATCGCCGTCTCGGCGCGCACCGGCCAGGGCATCGAGGAACTCCTCGCGCTCATCGACGCCGAGCTGCCGCGGCCGGCGATCGAGATCGAGGCCGTGGTCCCGTACACGCGGGGCTCGCTGGTCGCGCGGGCGCACGCCGAGGGCGAGGTGATCTCCGAGGAGCACATCGCGGAGGGCACCCTGCTCAAGGCGCGGGTGCACGCGGAACTGGCGGCGGAGTTCGCTCCGTACGTGCTCGCCAAGCACTGACGGGACCCCGGTCCCGAACGCCCCGTAGGACACTCGCAGGACATACGGCCGAGGGGGGGCCCCCCCCCCCCGGGGGGCGCCGGCCGGGGGGGGGGGGGGCGCCGCGGCGCGGGGGGGCCCGGGCGGGGCGCCGACCCCCCCCC
>NZ_JBHYVM010000011.1:43751-45591 GCF_042750105.1 Streptomyces sp. NPDC059443
GGGGTCCCGACCGCCCGGTTGCACACTCGCCGTACATCCGGCGGTGGGCCCCCCCCCCGGGGGGGGGGCCCCTCGGCCGTATGTCTGCTGCCCGGCTGTCCGTCGGGCTACTTGAACTTGCCGCTCACCGCGTCGAAGACGCCCTTCGCCTCCGGGCCCAGCCGGGGTCCGGCCAGCCAGCCCGCCTTGGCGGGGCCGATGGAGGTGTTCGACACCAGCGCCGGCTTGCCGTCGGCGCCCGCCGCGATCCAGCCGCCGCCCGAGGAACCGCCGGTCATCGTGCAGCCGATGCGGTACATCGAAGGGTCGGTCGCGTTCAGCGAGAGCCGGCCCGGCTTGTCGGTGCACTGGAAGGCCTTCTGGCCGTCGAACGGAGCCGCCGCCGGGTAACCCGTCGCCGTCATGTTCGCGACCTTGGGCACGGCCGGGGCGTTGAACTCCACCGGGAGCGCCGTACCGACCGTCTCCTCCAGAGACTTGCCGCCGCCCTTCTCCGGGGTCACGTGCAGCACCGCGAAGTCGTACGGGGCACCCGCGCCGCCGGTCGGACCGCCGGTCGCGATCCACTGGTCGGAGGTCTGCGCCCAGTCGCTCCACCACACGCCGTACGGGGCCACCTCGTCGCGGGGCGCGCCCTTGAGCGCCGCCGCCGGCTTGCCGGCGTTGTTGTACGACGGGACGAAGGCGATGTTGCGGTACCAGCCGCCGGCCTTGCCCGCGTGCACGCAGTGGCCGGCCGTCCAGACCATGTTGGACTTGCCGGGGTGTGCCGGGTCCTTGATCACGGTCGCCGAGCAGACCATCGAGCCCTCGGGGCTGTCGAAGAAGACCTTGCCGGAGGCGGGGACGTTCTGGTGGTAGGGCGCGGCCGCGGCCTTGGCCGCCACCGGGGCCGGGACCGGATCGGTCACGCCCTGGTCCTTGCCGGCGTCCGGGTCGACGGCCGGGGGCTGCGGGGTCTTGCCGGCGTCACGCATCCGGTCCGAGTCCCACAGGCCCTCGATGATCGGGTTGACGTAGTCGCCAGCCTCGCGGAGCCAGTCCTCCTTCTTCCAGTTCTTCCACGCACCCCCCTTCCACTTCTCCAGGTCGATGCCGTGCTCCTTGAGCTTGTCCTTGAGCGAGTCCGGGATCTTGACCCCGTCGAGGCTCGTGGGCAGGCTCGCCGCCACGGTCGGCTTGGCGTCGGTCTCACCGTCGCCGGGTCCGCAGGCCGCGGCGGTCAGCGCGAGCGCGGCCGAGCACAGCAGCGCGGTGACCGGTCGGATCGGTCGCATGTCGTGAATCCCCCTGGTGGTTCGGGATGGTGCTTGGGTGCCTGGATACCTGTGCCTGGCTGTGCCTGGATACCTGTGCCTGGATACCGGGATGCCTGGGTGCCTGGGTTGCAGCCCCCCACTATGCCGCTGCCGGGGGAGACGGCACAGCCCGGGGCGACGGTTCCGTGCAACCGGGGCCGTCTCCCGGGCGGGGCAAGGATCTTGGGCCCACCCGTGATCCGCCGCCGCCACCGTCGTTGGTACGTACGGGGGATGGGGGAGCAGCGTTGGTGTTCGAGGCGCACTCCGGAAGAGCAACCGTGCGGGAGGAGCGACACTCGTGGCTTTGACGAGCGAGCAGGCCGCGGCCGCGGCCGAGGCACTCGTCCCGCCGCAGGCGAACCGGGTAACGGGGACCGCGGCTCAGGGGACTTCGAGGGCGCCGGAAGCTCGGACGGCGCCGGAAGCTCGGACGGCATCGGGAGCTCGGACGGCATCGGGAGCCCGGTCCGGACCGGGCTCCCGGACCGGACCGCGGGGGGGCCGCCAGCGGCGGCGGGCGCCACCGGGGGCCCCCGCGC
>NZ_JBHYVM010000011.1:45601-83633 GCF_042750105.1 Streptomyces sp. NPDC059443
CCCGCCCCACAACGCCCTCCCGGACGCGGGCGCCCCCTCCTCAGCCGCCGCGCGGCCCCCCCCGCCCCCCCGGACCGGACCGGGGGAGGGCATCCTGCGGCGGCAGGCGCAACGGGAGTCCGCGGCGCGGACGTACGCGCGCTCCCTGCCCATCGTCCCCGTACGGGCAAGGGGGTTGACCATCGAGGGCGCGGACGGACGGCGCTACCTCGACTGCCTCTCCGGCGCCGGCACCCTGGCCCTCGGCCACAACCATCCGGTGGTGCTCGAAGCCATCCGCGGAGTCCTGGACTCCGGGGCCCCGTTGCACGTCCTGGACCTCGCGACGCCGGTCAAGGACGCCTTCACCACCGAGTTGTTCGCCAACCTGCCCGCGGGGCTGGCGGCCGATGCCCGCATCCAGTTCTGCGGACCGGCCGGGACCGACGCCGTGGAAGCCGCGCTGAAACTGGTCCGGACCGCCACCGGCCGGTCGGGACTGCTCGCCTTCACCGGGGCCTACCACGGGATGACGGCGGGTGCGCTGGAGGTCTCGGGCGGGGCGGCGGACGTACGGGTGACCCGGCTGCCGTATCCGCAGGACTACCGCTGCCCGTTCGGGGTCGGGGGGCCCGAGGGCGCGGAACTCTCGGCCCGCTGGACGGAGAGCCTCCTGGACGACCCCAAGAGCGGGGTGGCCGCGCCCGCCGGAATGATCGTCGAACCGGTGCAGGGCGAAGGCGGGGTCCACCCCTCACCGGACGCCTGGCTGAGGAGGATGCGGGAGATCACGGCGGCCCGCGGGATCCCCCTGATCGCCGACGAGGTCCAGACGGGGGTGGGGCGGACCGGGGCCTTCTGGGGCGTCGACCACGCAGGGGTCGTACCCGATGTGATGGTGCTGTCCAAGGCCATCGGCGGCAGCCTGCCGCTCGCGGTGATCGTGTACCGGTCGGAGTTGGACCAGTGGGCCCCCGGAGCCCACGCCGGCACCTTCCGCGGCAACCAGCTGGCCATGGCCGCGGGCACCGCGACGTTGGCCTACGTCCGGGAGAACGACCTCGCGGCACGGGCGGACGCGCTGGGCGCGCGCATGCTGAGCTCCTTGCGCGGCCTGATCCCGGCCCACTCCTGTGTCGGGGACGTACGGGGCCGCGGCCTGATGCTCGGCGTCGAACTGATCGACCCCGATACAGGGGCGGCCGCTCCCGCCCTCGCGGTGGCCGTCCGTCAGGCGTGCCTGGACCGCGGCCTGATCGTCGAACTCGGCGGTCGCCACTCCAGCGTCGTCCGCCTCCTGCCTCCCCTGACCCTGACCGACGAACAGGCCGCGGCCGTCCTCGACCGCCTCGCCGCCGCCATCCCCGCCGCCGCCCTCCGCCGCTAAGGACCCCCATGCCCCAGCCGAACCACCCCCTGCCCCCACCCTCCGGACCCGCGCCCGAGTCCGCGCCCGAGTCCGCGTCAGCGTCCGCACCTGCCTCCGAGTCCGCATCCGGAGCTGCCCCCGGCCCTGACTCTGGGTCCCTGTCCCCGTCCGCGTCCAGGTCCGGGTCCACGTCCGCACCTCCCTCCGGACCCGCTTCCGGGTCGGCATACGAACCTGCCTCTGGGTCACCGCCCGGGCCTGCCTTCGTGTCGCCTGAGGCTGTTTCGGCAGGGTCTTCGACCCCGTCCACGCCAGGGCTCCCCGACTTCCGCTCCGTGCCCACCGCCCCGCTGCCTCGCACCGCCCCGCTGCCTCCCGCTGCTCCCGGAAGGCCGCTTCTGCCGCCGCCAGTGCAGTCGCCCTCTGCCTACGGGGGCGCGTCCTCCACGAAGATCGAGCCTGCGCTGGTTTGGGTCATCCCGACAGCCGGGCCTTCGGCATCGGTCCTCCCGTCCCGCCTCCCCTCGTCACCCGGAGGGAGCGGGTCCGTGGCCTCTGCCGCCGCGCCCAGCGGGTCGGCGCCGCCTCCCTCGGCGGCCGGTCCCGATATCCCGCCCGGCGCGGGCGGCGAGCCCGTACCGCCGGCATCCGCCGCCCCAACCCCGGGCGTGGCAACCGCCACAGGGAGCCCCGCCCCAGCGCTCCCCCCACCGACCCCCGAAAGCAAGCCTGCGCTGCCCCCGACCGCCCCGATCAGCCCGGCGAGCACGGCCGACCCAGGCATCCGGGCCAACTTCGCCAACTTCGCCAGCCCGGCCAGCCCAGCTGGCCCGGCGTCGGGCACCCCGTCGGCTCCGGCCTTGGCCCCGGGTAACCCGCCCCTTGTAGGAAGTGGGTTCGCGTGGCTCTCGCCCGTTCCCGCTTCGGCGGCCTCCACCGGCGCGGCCGCACCCTCGCCGATGCGGCCCTCCGGTCCGGACGGTCCCGGCGTGGACGCCCACTCCCTGGAACCGGTCCCGTCCCGCACCCCGGAGCTTGCGCACCCGGCAGTTCCAGCGGGAGTCGTGGACGTGTTGTCCCCGAGCGGTCCCACGGAGTCCCCGTCGACCCCGAGTTCGTCGGCCTCCGTCCGCGGCGAGCCGTCTCGGCCCACCCCTCTCGCGGCTTCGGAGGGTTGGACCTCGGCGCCGGTCGCCGGGGCCGTGAACGCATCGCCTTCGGCCCGTCCCGCCCGGATCCTGTCCGAGCCGCCGGGATCACCGGCCGCTCTCGGCGTGGCCCACCCGGACACACCCGGCCTCGTCGGCGCGTTGACGCTGACGGACCCGGTGGGGGCTCTGTCGGCGCCGGGCTTCCCGGGGGCCGGCACGGGAGCGGTGGCCGAACCGTGCCCGGTCGGCGCCCGCCCATCCACCGGCGGTTTCGCCGACCCGGCCGTCCCCCTCACTCCGGAGAACCCGGCCGGGCTGTGCCCCGCGCCGGTGGCCACGCCGGGTGGGTCTCAGGCGGCGGCGCTGCCCCTGGCCTCCGGCTCCGGCGGCTTCGCCATGGCAGCCGATGGCACGCCGGACGAGGCACGCCACAAGCCGTCCCCGGCGGATCCCGGCATCGCCGAATCGGCGGGGCAGCCCCAGGAACCGGCTTCCGCGTCTCCTGCCTCCGCCGGCAGCCCGGCCGATGTGCTGCCGGGCATGCCGGGCCCGGGCACGCCCTGGGTGGCTGCCGAGCCGCGGCTCGGCGGGGAGGCCGGCGCCACCGTCCCCCGGCAGAACGACGGCACCGTCAGACCCCGGACGGGAGCCGCCGACCCGCTGGACCACCCCGACCCCGTGGTCGCCGCCGAGGCCGCCTCGGTGGAGAACCTGCTGCGGTGCTGGGTCCGCGAGACCGGGCTCGGGCAGCCCGCCGGGCCGGTGCTGCGCGTCCCCCTCCCCGCATCGGGCGCCGTCCTGCTCGTCGCCGTCCGCTACTGGTCGGCCGCCGGCTGGCACCGCTTCGGCCCGGCCCTGTTCGAAGGCGCCCCTGTCGACGCCCCCGCCGTGGACGCCGTCACCCTCGCCGCGCTCATCTCCCGCGAGGGCCGTGCCGTCCGGGGCGGCGACGTTTCCGGCAACCCCGCTCCCGGTGGTGCGGACCTCGTCGGCCGGGTCGCCGACTCGGTGCACCGGACCGCCGAGTTCATCTCCGACCGCCGCCGACGGCCGACCGCCCCGGCTTCCGTCGCCGCGGACCTGTTCCTCACCGCCGAACAATCCCTCCTTCTCGGCCACCCGTTGCACCCGACCCCGAAGAGCCGCGAAGGCCTCTCCGAAGCCGAGGTGCGCCGCTACTCACCCGAACTCCACGGCTCCTTCCCCCTCCACTGGGTGGCGGTCGCGCCCGCAGCGCTCGCCACCGATTCCGCCTGGACCGAACGCGGCCGCCCGGTCTCCGCCGCCCGGCTGCTGGGCCGCCTCGCCCCCGGGCTCCCCGTGCCCGAGGACACCACCCCCCTTCCCCTTCACCCCTGGCAGGCACGCGACCTGCTCCAGCGCCCCGCCGTCACCGCCCTCCGCGACGCGGGACTCCTGCACGACCTGGGCCCGTACGGCGACCCCTGGTACCCCACCTCCTCGATCCGTACCGTCCACCGGCCCGGCGCCCCCGCGATGCTCAAGCTCTCCCTGGGCCTGCGCATCACCAACTCCCGCCGGGAGAACCTCCGCAAGGAACTCCGCCGCGGCGTCGAAGTCCACCGGCTGCTCCGCACCGGTCTCGCGGAGCGGTGGCAGGCGGCCCACCCCGGCTTCGACATCGTCCGCGACCCCGCCTGGGTGGCCGTGAACGCCGCGGACGGCACCCCCGTCCCCGGCCTCGACGTCCTGCTGCGCCACAACCCCTTCCGCTCGGGCGACGACGCCCTGTGCGTCGCCGCACTCACCGCACCCCGCCCGTGGCCGGGGCGGACCACCATGAGCTCCCGGCTCGCCGAAACCGTCTCGCGTCTCGCCGCCACCACCGGGCGGACGATCTCCGCAGTCTCCGCCGAGTGGTTCCTGCGCTACCTCGACCACGTCGTCCTGCCGGTCCTCGCCTTCGACGCGCTCGCCGGCATCGCCCTCGAAGCGCACCAGCAGAACACGCTGGTCCTCCTCGACCCGGCCGGCTGGCCGGTCGGCGGCCGCTACCGCGACAACCAGGGCTACTACTTCCGCGCCTCCCGCCGCGCGGAACTGGAACACCGGCTCCCCGGTATCGGCGCCGCCAGCGACACCTTCGTCTCCGACGCCGTCACCGACGAACGCTTCGCCTACTACCTCGGCATCAACAACGTGCTCGGTCTCATCGGCGCCTTCGGATCCCAGCGGCTCGCCGACGAACGCGTCCTGCTCGCCGCCTTCCGCAGGTTCCTCGGCAAGGCCTCGGACCTCGGACCGCTCCCCGCGCGGCTGCTCGACTCACCCACCCTGCGCTGCAAGGCGAATCTGCTCACCCGCCTGGGTGGCCTCGACGAGCTCGTCGGCCCCGTCGACACCCAATCCGTCTACGTCACCATCGCCAACCCCCTTCACGATTGACGCGTCACCACCGACACGGAGAAGAGCCCCGATGCCCTCCACCGATTTCCACACCGATGCGCCCCGCAGCGCCGAGCCGCGTCTCACCGCCGAACTGCTGCCGCTGCTCGCCGAAGCGGATCTGCTCGACTCCCCGGCAAGCTGGGGCGGTGTCACCACGCGGGCCGGAGCCTTCCGCCTCGAACCGCTCCGCCTCGGCCGTGACCTGGAGCTGCTCACCCGCTGGATGAACGACCCGGAGGTGGCCGCCTACTGGGAACTCGCCGGCCCCGCCGCCGTCACCGCAGCCCACATGCGGGCACAGCTGGACGGGGACAGCCGCAGCATCCCGTGCCTCGGCCTCCTCGACGGCACGCCGATGAGCTACTGGGAGATCTACCGGGCCGACCTCGACCCGCTCTCCGCGTACTACCCGGCGCGCCCCCACGACACGGGTATCCACCTGCTCATCGGAGACGGCACGAACCGTGGCAGGGGTCTGGGCACCGCGCTCCTGCGCGCCGTCGCAGACCTGGTGCTCGACAACCGTCCTCGCTGCATGCGCGTCATCGCCGAACCTGACATCCGCAACACCCCCTCCGTATCAGCCTTCCTGAGCTCCGGCTTCCGCTGTTCCTCGGAGATCGAACTACCGGGCAAGCGTGCGGCTCTGATGATCCGCGAGCGGGCTCTGCGCAATCTCCTCTGAGTGCTGCCCCGCAAGTCCCGGATCCCTCAAGCCCGCCCGTCCCGCCCTTCCTCGTCCTCCGCACCTCTCACTTCGAAAACTCTGCGTCGCGCAGCAAAGTTCCCGATCTCCGAGGAGTCCCGTGCCGAATTTCTCCGCAGCCCCCGACTCCGCCGGCCCCCACTTCTCGGACGCCGTGCCCCCGTCCCCCCAGCACCCGCGCACCCCACCCGAACTGAACTCCCCGACCTGGGGCTTCGCTGCCCGTCGGCTCCTCGCCAAGATGCTCGGCGAGTTCGCGTACGAGGAGATCATCAGACCGGTCCCCGCTCCGGCCGCCGCCGGTGACGCGTGGACCCTGACCCTCGACGACGGCAGCAGCCTCGGCTTCCGGGCCCGCCGCCGTGCTTACGGCAGCTGGCACGTCACCCCCGACACGATCACCCTCACCCCGCCACGCACCTCGGCCGAGCCCCCGGCCCCCACCGGCGCACCGGCCCCCACCGGCGCACCAGCCCCCGCCGGAACTCCGACCACCCCCGGGAGCCAGACCACCGCCTTCGCAGACCCGTACGCCTTCCTCATCCGCACCCGCACCCTCCTCGGCCTCGACGGCGCCACCCTCGGCCACCTGGTCCGCGAGCTCAGCGCCACCCTCGCCGCCGACGCCCGCATCGACCACGGAGCGCTCACGGCCGACGTCCTCGCCGACCTCGACTACGCCGCCCTCGAAGGCCACCAGACCGGCCACCCCTGGCTCGTCCTCAACAAGGGCCGCATCGGACTCTCCGCCTCCGACACCGCCGCCTGGGCCCCCGAGGCCCGCAAACCCCAGCGCCTGCCCTGGCTCGCCGCCCACACCTCCCTTGCGCAGTACCGGGGCACCGCCGGCCTGGAAGATCCCGCGCGCCTCTACTCCGCCGAGCTGGACCCGGTAACCCGCGCCGTCTTCGACCGGGCCCTGCGCGACCGTGGCTTCGACCCGCTCGGCTACCTCTACCTCCCCGTCCATCCCTGGCAGTGGGACGAGGTCCTGCTTCCCCTCTTCGCCCCCGCCCTCGCCGCCGGCACCCTGGTGCCGCTCCCCGCCGACCCCGACCTCCGTCTTCCGCAGCAGTCGATCCGCACCTTCCTCAACCTCACCCGCCCCGAGCGCCACAGCGTCAAACTGCCGCTCTCCGTCTTCAACACCATGGTCTGGCGCGGCCTGCCCTCCGACCTGGCCCTGGCCGCGCCCGCCGTCACCGCCTGGATCCACTCGCTCCGCGACGGCGACCCCTTCCTCCGTGACGAATGCGGAGTGATCCTGCTCGGCGAGGTCGCCTCCGTCACCGTGCGCCATCCCGTCTACGACGCGCTCCCCGAGGTCCCGTACCAGTACAAGGAGCTCCTCGGCGCGATCTGGCGCGAGCCGCTGACCGGCCATCTCGCCCCCGGCGAGCGGGCCCGTACCCTCGCCTCGCTCCTGCACACGGACCCCCGCGGCCGGTCCTTCACGGCCGAGCTCGTCGCCCGCTCCGGCCTGGCCCCCGCCGCATGGCTCGGGCACCTCTTCGCGGCCCTGCTGCCCCCGCTGCTCCGCTTCCTCTACCGCTACGGCACCGTCTTCTCCCCGCACGGCGAGAACGTCATCGTGATCTTCGACGAGCACGACGTGCCGGTCCGGCTCGCGGTCAAGGACTTCGTGGACGACATCAACATCAGCGACGAGCCCCTGCCCGAGCTCGCCTCCATGCCCGACGAGGTCCGCGCGGTGCTGCTCCGCGAGCCCGCCGACTTCCTGCCCCAGTTCATCCACTCCGGGCTCTTCGTCGGGGTCTTCCGCTACCTCTCCGCTCTCTGCGAGGACCGGCTGGAGGTCCCGGAGGAGGAGTTCTGGTCCCTCGTTCGAGCGGAGATCCTGCGCCACCAGGCCCGCTTCCCGGAGCTCAAGGAGCGCTACGCGCTCTTCGACCTCCTCGGCGAACGCATCGGGCGGCTCTGTCTCAACCGGAACCGGCTCTACGAGGACGGTTACCGCGACCGCCCCGACCGTCCGCACGCCGTCCAGCACGGCACCGTGCCGAACCCCTTGTACCGGCCATGAGTCCTCGCCGGTGCGGTCTATGTCGGTGGCGCCCCGTAGGGTTGGCAGTGCTATGACGAAGCCCTCCCTCCCCGACCTGCTGCACGCCGCCGTCTCCGCCGTCGGCGGCACGGAGCGCCCCGGCCAGGTGGCCATGGCCGAAGCCGTCGCCGAAGCGATCGACGACAACTCCCACCGCCTCATCCAGGCCGGTACCGGCACCGGTAAGTCCTTGGGCTACCTGGTGCCGGCCCTCGCGCACGGTGAGCGCGTGGTCGTGGCCACGGCGACGCTGGCCCTCCAGCGCCAGCTCGTGGAGCGCGACCTGCCCCGGACGGTGGAGGCGCTGCATCCGCAGCTCCGCCGCCGCCCGCAGTTCGCCATGCTCAAGGGCCGCTCCAACTACCTGTGCCTGCACCGCCTCCACGAGGGTGCTCCGCAGGACGAGGAGGAAGGCCTCTTCGACCAGTTCGAGGCGGCCACCCCGACCAGCAAGCTCGGCCAGGACCTGCTGCGCCTGCGCGACTGGGCTGACGAGACCGAGACCGGCGACCGCGACGACCTGACCCCGGGCGTCTCGGACAAGGCCTGGTCGCAGATCTCCGTCTCCTCCCGCGAATGCCTGGGCGCGACGAAGTGCGCGTACGGAGCCGAGTGCTTCGCTGAAGCCGCTCGCGAGCGGGCCAAGCTCGCGGACGTGGTCGTCACCAACCACGCGCTCCTGGCCATCGACGCCATCGAGGGTGCCCCGGTGCTCCCCTCGCACGAGGTGCTGATCGTCGACGAGGCCCACGAGCTGGTCTCCCGGGTGACCGGCGTCGCCACCGGCGAGCTCACCCCCGGTCAGGTGAACCGTGCCGTGAAGCGGGCTGCGAAGCTGGTCGACGAGAAGACCGCTGACTCCCTGCAGACCGCGTCGGAGACCTTCGAGCGCGTCATGGAGCTGGCCCTCCCGGGCCGGCTGGAGGAGATCCCCGAGGACCTCGGCTACGCACTGATGGCCCTGCGCGACGCCTCGCGCAATGTGATCTCGGCGATCGGCAACACCCGCGACAAGTCCGTGCAGGACGAGGACGCCGTCCGCAAGCAGGCCCTCGCCGCGGTGGAGAGCGTGCACGGCGTGGCGGAGCGCATCGTGAACGGATCCGAGTACGACGTCGTCTGGTACGAGCGCCACGACCGCTTCGGTGCCACGGTCCGGGTCGCCCCGCTGTCGGTGTCCGGCCTGCTGCGCGAGAAGCTGTTCGCGGAGCGTTCGGTGGTCCTGACCTCGGCCACCCTCAAGCTCGGCGGCGACTTCAACGGGGTCGCGGCCTCGCTCGGGCTGTCCCCGGAGGGTGTGGAGGGGGACGACGTACCGCAGTGGAAGGGCCTGGACGTCGGCTCGCCGTTCGATTACCCCAAGCAGGGCATCCTCTACGTCGCCAAGCACCTGGCCACCCCCGGCCGCGAGGGCACCCGTGGCGACATGATGGACGAGCTCGCCGAGCTGATCGAGGCGGCCGGCGGCCGCACCCTCGGCCTGTTCTCCTCCATGCGCGGCGCGAAGGCGGCTGCCGAGGAGCTGCGCGGCCGGTTGGAGAACCCGATCCTGCTCCAGGGCGAGGAGACGCTGGGCGAGCTGATCAAGAACTTCGCGGCCGATCCGAAGACCTGCCTGTTCGGAACCCTGTCCCTGTGGCAGGGCGTGGACGTCCCCGGACCCAGCTGTCAGCTGGTGGTCATGGACAGGATCCCGTTCCCGCGCCCCGATGACCCGCTGATGAGCGCCCGGCAGAAGTCGGTCGAGGAGCGCGGCGGCAACGGCTTCATGGCCGTGGCGGCGACGCACGCGGCGCTCCTGATGGCCCAGGGCGCGGGCCGTCTCGTACGGGCCACCGGGGACAAGGGCGTGGTCGCGGTCCTGGACCCCCGGCTGGCCACGGCCCGGTACGGGACCTTCCTGCGGGCCACGCTGCCCGACTTCTGGTACACCACGGACCGCAACCAGGTCCGTCGCTCACTGGCGGCGATCGACGCCTCCGCCCAGGCCGAGGGCAAGTAGAAGCGCACTCGCAAAGAAACAGCCCTGGGACCGGCGCAGTGGGTCCCAGGGCTGGATGAGGGCGCGGGGCTTCAGACCCGGCGCAGTACGGCGACGACCTTGCCGAGGATGGTGGCCTCGTCGCCGGGGATCGGCTGGTAGGCGGCGTTGTGGGGGAGCAGCCAGACGTGGCCGTCCTCGCGCTTGAACCGCTTGACCGTGGCCTCGCCGTCGAGCATGGCGGCGACGATGTCGCCGTTCTCCGCGACGGGCTGGCGACGGACCGTGACCCAGTCGCCGTCACAGATCGCGGCCTCGATCATCGAGTCTCCGACGACCTTGAGGCAGAACAGCTCACCGTCGCCCACCAGCTGGCGGGGGAGCGGGAACACGTCCTCCACCGACTCCTCGGCGAGGATCGGGCCGCCCGCCGCGATCCGGCCGACCAGCGGGACGTACGAGGCCGCGGGCTTGCCCGTGGTGTCCGTGGGCTGCGAGCTGGGCTGGTCGGAGCCGCGTACCTCGTACGCCCGGGGGCGGTGCGGGTCACGGCGCAGGAAGCCCTTGCGCTCCAGAGCCATGAGCTGGTGTGCGACGGACGACGTGCTCGACAGGCCGACGGCCTGGCCGATCTCCCGCATCGACGGCGGGTAGCCCCGCCGCTGCACCGAGTCGCGAATGACCTCGATGACCCTCCGCTGCCGGTCCGTGAGCCCGGAGCTGTCGGCGCGGATGCCTGGAGGTCGCCCTGGCAGCGAGCGTGCGGGGCGTGCGGGCTCCGCCTCCGGGTTCAGGCTTGCGTCGTTCATGGCATGCACCGGCTCAAGTCGGCTCTGGGAGCGGTTCTGGGCAGTGATGGTGGCACTGTCTGCGGTGGTGGTCACGTCGGCCCCTCTCGAAATGTTCTCCCTAGCTGGACAACGGTAGTTGCTTTCGAAAGGTTGCGCCAAACACACGTTCGAGTGAAAAATCGCAGATCACCCACCGTGTTCACACCGGGGGGTGTATGGGCGGCCGGAAGGTGATCGGCGGGCCGTCTGGACCGAACGGAGGTTCGGCTCCGGAGTCACTGCTTACGGTACCCTTCCGGGTCGGGTCGCCACCGTCCGGGTCCGGGCCCAGTGTGGCACCGCGAGGCCCCGGATCAGGCCATCGGGCACCGCGACACGCGGAGCGACGTAAATCCACCACAACCCAAGATCTAGTGGTTGGATGAGCGCTGCCACCCAGAGGTTGTGGTCCTCGGTCTGCCGAGGCCCCCGGCATCGCATATGCTTGTGGCTGCTTCATGAGCCCCCCGACAGAGCTTCGACTCTGCCGTTCAGGGGTCTCGTGGGGTGATTCAGTCGTGCCAAGAGGAGGGTGAGGGAACCATGCACTGCCCCTTCTGCAGGCACCCCGACAGTCGTGTCGTCGACAGTCGGACCACCGACGACGGCACGTCGATCCGCCGGCGCCGCCAGTGCCCCGACTGCTCCCGTCGCTTCACGACGGTGGAGACGGCCTCACTGATGGTGATCAAGCGCAGCGGGGTGACCGAGCCCTTCAGCCGTACCAAGGTCATCTCCGGCGTGCGCAAGGCGTGCCAGGGGCGGCCGGTCACCGAGGACGCCCTCGCCAAACTCGGCCAGCGGGTCGAAGAGGCGGTGCGCGCCACCGGGAGCGCCGAGCTGACCACCCATGACGTGGGTCTGGCCATACTCGGCCCGTTGCAGGAACTCGACCTGGTCGCGTACCTCCGGTTCGCGTCCGTTTACAAGGCGTTCGACACACTCGAAGACTTCGAGACCGCCATCGCGGAACTCCGCGTGCCGCGGTCTCACCCCGAGGAGTGCGAGCCCGGTGGGACCGCTTCGGTCCCCGTGCCCGCCTCCGCCGCCGACTGACCCGGTGGCCGCGCCCGCAGCGCGGCCGTCCGCTCGGTCTGCGATGGCATCGCAGATACGTAGCTACACAGACATACACACAGCACCGTGCCGCGGAATATCGATGGCACTTTAGGGCGTTTTTGCCCGCATATGGGAGGAAGCGGCATGACAGAGACGGCGAGCAGCTCGGCACGAGGTTCCCGCGCCAAGGGGACCAAGCCTGCCAAGAGCGGCCTGCGTATCGAGCGCATCCACACCACCCCGGGCGTGCACCCGTACGACGAGGTGAGCTGGGAGCGCCGTGACGTCGTCATGACCAACTGGCGCGACGGCTCGGTCAACTTCGAGCAGTACGGCGTGGAGTTCCCCGACTTCTGGTCGGTGAACGCGGTCAACATCGTCACCAGCAAGTACTTCCGTGGTGCTGTCGGCACCCCGCAGCGCGAGACCGGTCTGAAGCAGCTCATCGACCGGATCGTGAAGACGTACACGAAGGCCGGCGAGGACTTCGACTACTTCACGTCGCCCGCCGACGCGGAGATCTTCGAGCACGAGCTGACGTACGCGCTCCTGCACCAGATCTTCAGCTTCAACTCGCCGGTGTGGTTCAACGTCGGCACGCCCCAGCCCCAGCAGGTCTCCGCCTGCTTCATCCTGGCCGTCGACGACTCCATGGAGTCGATCCTCGACTGGTACAAGGAAGAGGGCATGATCTTCAAGGGCGGCTCCGGCGCCGGCCTGAACCTCTCCCGCATCCGCTCCTCCAAGGAGCTCCTCTCTTCCGGCGGCAACGCCTCCGGCCCGGTCTCCTTCATGCGCGGCGCCGACGCGTCCGCCGGAACCATCAAGTCGGGCGGCGCCACCCGCCGCGCGGCCAAGATGGTCGTCCTGGACGTGGACCACCCGGACGTCGAGGACTTCATCGCCACCAAGGTGAAGGAAGAGGAGAAGATCCGCGCCCTGCGCGACGCGGGCTTCGACATGGACCTGGGCGGCGACGACATCACGTCCGTCCAGTACCAGAACGCCAACAACTCCGTCCGCGTGAACGACGAGTTCATGACGGCCGTCGAGAACGGCACCGAGTTCGGCCTGCGTGCCCGCATGACCGGCGAGGTCATCGAGACGGTCGACGCCAAGTCGCTCTTCCGCAAGCTCGCCGAGGCCGCGTGGGCCTGTGCCGACCCGGGCATCCAGTACGACGGTGTGATCAACAACTGGCACACCTGCCCGGAGTCCGGCCGCATCACCGCGTCCAACCCGTGCAGCGAGTACATGCACCTGGACAACACGTCCTGCAACCTCGCCTCGCTGAACCTGATGAAGTTCCTGAACGACGACGGCAAGGGCAACCAGTCCTTCGACGCCGAGCGCTTCTCCAAGGTCGTCGAGCTCGTCATCACCGCGATGGACATCTCGATCTGCTTCGCGGACTTCCCGACGCAGAAGATCGGCGAGAACACCCGCGCCTTCCGCCAGCTGGGCATCGGCTACGCCAACCTCGGCGCCCTGCTCATGGCCACCGGCCACGCGTACGACTCGGACGGCGGCCGCACCCTCGCCGCCTCGATCACCTCGCTGATGACCGGTACCGCGTACAAGCGTTCCGCCGAGCTGGCCGCGATCGTCGGCCCGTACGACGGCTACGCCCGCAACGCCGAGTCGCACAAGCGCGTCATGAAGCAGCACGCCGACGCCAACGCCGTCGCGCCGCGTACCGAGGACCTGGACAAGGTCATCTGGGCCGCGGCCACCGAGGCCTGGCAGGACGTCGTCCGTCTCGGCGAGAAGAACGGCTTCCGCAACTCGCAGGCCTCCGTCCTCGCGCCGACCGGCACCATCGGCCTCGCGATGTCCTGTGACACGACCGGTGTCGAGCCGGACCTGGCCCTGGTCAAGTTCAAGAAGCTCGTCGGCGGCGGCTCGATGCAGATCGTCAACGGCACCGTTCCGCAGGCCCTGCGCCGCATGGGCTACCAGGAAGAGCAGATCGAGGCGATCGTCGCCCACATCGCCGAGCACGGCGTGGTCGTCGACGCCCCGGGCCTGAAGCCGGAGCACTACTCGGTCTTCGACTGCGCGATGGGCGAGCGTTCCATCTCCGCGATGGGCCACGTCCGCATGATGGCCGCGATCCAGCCCTGGATCTCCGGCGCGATCTCCAAGACGGTCAACATGCCGGAGACGGCGACCGTCGAAGAGATCGAGGAGATCTACTTCGAGGCGTGGAAGCTGGGCGTCAAGGCGCTCGCGATCTACCGCGACAACTGCAAGGTCGGCCAGCCCCTCTCCGCGAAGAAGAAGGAAGAGGAGAAGGAGGAGGTCACCGCCAAGGCGGAGGACACCATCCGGACGGCCGTCGAGAAGGTCATCGAGTACCGCCCGGTCCGCAAGCGCCTCCCGAAGGGCCGCCCGGGGATCACCACCTCCTTCACGGTCGGTGGCGCCGAGGGCTACATGACCGCGAACTCCTACCCGGACGACGGTCTCGGCGAGGTCTTCCTGAAGATGTCCAAGCAGGGTTCCACCCTCGCGGGCATGATGGACGCCTTCTCGATCGCCGTCTCGGTCGGTCTGCAGTACGGCGTCCCGCTGGAGACGTACGTCGCGAAGTTCACGAACATGCGCTTCGAGCCGGCCGGCATGACGGACGACCCGGACGTGCGGATGGCGCAGTCGATCGTCGACTACATCTTCCGCCGCGTGGCGCTCGACTTCCTGCCCTTCGAGACCCGCTCGGCCCTCGGCATCCACTCCGCCGAGGAGCGTCAGCGTCACCTGGACACCGGTTCCTACGAGCCCCTCGACGAGGAGCTCGACACGGAGTCCCTGACCCCGTCGGCCCCGCTCGCGGCGGTTCCGGCAGCGGCCCCGAAGCCGGTCGCGGCCCCGGTCGCGGTCGCCCCGGTCCCGGCCCCCAAGACGGCGCACTCCAACGCCGAACTGGTCGAGATGCAGCTCGGCGTCTCCGCCGACGCCCCGCTCTGCTTCTCCTGCGGTACGAAGATGCAACGCGCCGGCTCCTGCTACATCTGCGAGGGCTGCGGCTCCACCAGCGGTTGCAGCTGACCGAGACCTCAGGGTCGCAACGGCTGAATAGCTGACGAAGCGGGGACCGGCACCATGCCGGTCCCCGCTTCCGCGTTGTGGGTCATGCGCTCCAGCACGGAGACCGCCGTGCGGTACTCCTCGGGGGTGATGCCCTTCGTCGACCGCTCGCGGAAGGCGGCGACGCGGGTGGCCGCGGTGGCGAATCGGGTGCGGCCGGCGGGGGTGGGGGACAGGGCGCCGGGCGGCTCCTGGCGGAGCCAGCCGTCGGCGGTGAGGGAGTCGATGACGGCGGTCAAGGTGGCGGTGTCGGCGTTGGCGGCGAGCAGGGCGTGTACGTCGGCGGGCGCCGTCGGGCCCCCTGCGACCGCGTTGAGCACTTGCCAGCCGAGCCGTGTCAGGCCCGCGTCGGCGAGGAGGGCGTCCATGGAGCGGGTGAGGGCCAGGTCGGTGCGGTTCAGCCAGTATCCGATGGGCTTCATGGATATGCATGCTTGCATGCATATAGTTTCGGGTCAACATGCGATTCGGTAGGGTGGTGGGCATGACTACGCCCGGAAGCGGACCTGTGAGCGGACCCGAGAGCGGTTACGGCCCGGCCGAGGCCGCCGCGCTGCTGGACGCCGTCGGCCCGGCCTTCGGCAAGCTCCGCAGATCGGTACTGGCCGAGGTGGAGAATCCGCTGTCGCCGAAGGACATGACGCGCACGCTCGTGCTCAACATCGTCGAAGAGGGTGCGAAGGCGCCGGACGGCGAGGTGACCGTCGGGTCGGTCGCCGAGAGGCTCGGCGTCGATCCGTCCGTGGCCAGCCGGATGGTCTCCGACTGCATCTCCAGCGGCTACCTCGTCCGGGCGGCCTCACAGCGCGACGGCCGGCGCACCATCCTGTGCCTGAGCCCGGAGGGCGTGGACCTGCTGGGCCGCTTCCGGGCGCACCAGCGTGCCGCGTTCGAATACGTGACGGCCGACTGGTCCGAGCGCGACCGGCTGGACCTGGCCAGACTCATGGTCAAGTACACCGACACGATCGCGAGCCTGCGCGAACGGGGCCTTGCCGGCGGCTGACCGGCCGTCCGCCGGGCGGGTGAAGAGCGGGTTGGAGCGGAGGGCGGTCATGTCCATCATTGTGCGGGGGCGGTGTGACCGGGTGCCCCGGGATTTCACGGTACGGCGAGCGAGGGGGCGGGGGAGCCATGTGGAACGGTGACGAGTTGGACCTGGATGCCTATCTGGCGAGGATCGGATGGGCGGGCGGGGAACTCCGGGCGGATCTGGCGACGTTGAAGGAAGTACACCGGGCCCACACCGGTGCGATCACCTTCGAGAGTCTGGACGTACTGTTCGGCCGCGCCGTCGCGCTGGACGTCAAGGCGGTCGAGGACAAGCTCGTGCACGAGCGCCGCGGCGGCTACTGCTACGAGCAGAACCTGCTGCTGGCCGCTGCCCTGGAGCGGCTCGGCTTCGAGGTCTCCGGGCGCGGTGCCCGCAACCGCACCCGTGGGGACACCCTCCTCGCGGTGACGCACGCCGTCCTCGTCGTCACCGTCGAAGGGGAGCCCTGGCTCTGCGACGCCGGGTTCGGCTGGCAGGGCCCGCGCGAGCCCGTGCCCCTGGCCCGCCCCGGCGCCGAGGTGCGCCAGGGGGAGTGGGTGTTCCGCGTCCGGGAGGAGGCGGGCGGGGTCCTCGTGCTCTGCGTGGCGCGCGAGGGCACCTGGCGCGACCTGTACGCCTTCTCCCCGCAGCCCTACCACCCCGTCGACTACGTGGTCCTCAACCACTACAGCTCCTCGCACCCCCGCTCCGCCTTCGTCGGCCAGGTCATCGTCCAGTACCCGGGAGACTCCGCCCGGTTGGCGCTCGTAGGGCGGGAGCTCTCGCGGCTGCTTCCCGACGGGCGGGTGGAGCGTCGCGAAGTGGAGGCCGAAGAGCTGCTCGCGCTGCTCGGGCGGGAGTTCGGGCTTCGCCTGCCCGATCGGGACGCGGCGGAACTCCTGCGGATGTACCGCGCCGGGGACTGACCCGGGCCCCGCCGGGCCCGTACGATGGCGCAGTGCTGGTCAAGTGGATTCGCTGCACGGTGACGGACCGACGCGGGTTCGAGCGCGGGCAGCGCAAATGGGCTGGGCTTCCCGGCGAACCGGGCTTCCGGGGACAGGGCGGCGGCTGGAGCCGAGGCCGGCAGGGGGTGGCGCACGTCTTCGCGTTCTGGGAGAGCCGCTCCTTCTACGACTCCTTCATGGCCCGGTCGCACGACCGGCTGGCGGCCTCGCAGAACGGCACCTTCACCGACGCGCGGGTCACGCTCTTCGACCACCGCTTCGATGTGAAGACCGGCTTCGAGCCCCGTTTCACCGATGCCGACGTGGTCCGGGTCGCCCACACCCGGGTGCGCGAAGGCCGGGTGGACCACTTCGCCCTCATGCAGGAGAAGGTGTGGAATCCGGCCATGGCGGGCTCGCCCGGCATGATCCGGGGGCTCTTCGGCGAGGCGCCCGGCCGGGAGTTCCTCGTCCTGTCGATGTGGCAGGCGGCGGCCGAACACGGCAAGTACCGGCAGGAGCGGGTCGAGCGGCTCTCCCTGCGCGCCCAGATCCAGGCCGACGTCGAAGCCCTCACCGGTGACGTCGTCGATCTGGAACCGTCCTGGACGGTGTGATGGTGTGACCGTGTGACGGCATTGCTGTACTAAGAGCTGGCCGTACGACTGCCCGACGGCCGACCGGCGTGCCCGGTCGGCATGCCCGCGGGTGGCCGAATAGGGTCGTGGGATGGTTCGACCACGGCGCATCGTCCTTGTCAGGCACGGGGAATCGGAGGGCAATGCCGACGACTCGGTGTACGAGCGGGAGCCCGACCACGCCCTGAGGCTGACCCGCACCGGTCGCGAGCAGGCCGCCGACGCCGGCGTCCGGCTGCGCGAGCTCTTCGGGGACGAGTCCATCAGCGCGTACGTCTCCCCGTACCGCCGGACCCTGCAGACCTTCCGGGAGTTGCGCCTGGACCCGGCGCGGGTCCGGATGCGCGAGGAGCCGAGGCTGCGCGAGCAGGACTGGGGCAACTGGCAGGACCGGGACGACGTACGACTGCAGAAGGCCTACCGCGACGCGTACGGACACTTCTTCTACCGCTTCGCGCAGGGGGAGTCGGGCGCCGACGTGTACGACCGCGTCGGCTCCTTCCTGGAAAGCCTCTACCGCAGCTTCGAGGCCCCGGACCACCCGGAAAACGTGCTGCTCGTGACGCACGGGCTGACGATGAGACTGTTCTGCATGCGCTGGTTCCACTGGTCCGTGGCCGAGTTCGAGGCCCTCTCCAACCCGGGGAACGGCGAATACCGGGTCCTCCTGCTCGGCCCCGACGGCCGGTACCGGATGGACCGCCCGTTTGAGCGGTGGACCACACCCGAGCCCTACGACCTGGACGGCTAGAGTGACGCGCGATGACCTCTGACTCCTCTTCCGAAAGGCGCTACGCACGCGCCATGGCCAGCCTCCGAGGGCTGGCCCTGGGGGACGCCCTGGGCTCCCAGTACTTCGTCCCCGTGAACTACCCGCTGCTCAAGCGGCGCGAGCTGCCCGCCGGCAGCGATCCGTGGCAGTGGACCGACGACACCGAGATGGCCTGCTCGGTGGTGGCCGTGCTCGCCGAGCACGACCGGGTGGACCAGGACGCGCTGGCCGCCTCCTTCGCCCGCCACCACGACTTCGACCGCGGCTACGGCCCCGCCGTCAACCGGATGCTGCGCCTGGTCCGCGAGGGCGAGGACTGGCGCACGCTCGCCGCCGAACTGTTCAACGGGCAGGGCTCGTGGGGCAACGGCGCGGCCATGCGGGTCGCCCCGCTGGGCGCCTGGTACGCCGACGACCCCGAGCAGGCCACCCACCAGGCGGAGATCTCCGCCTACACCACCCACCAGCACCGCGAAGCGGTGTGCGGAGCGATGGCCGTGGCCGCCGCGGCCGCGCTGGCGGCCGCCCCGGCCGGACCGCCCAAGGCCGCCGACCTGCTGGACGGCGTGATCGCGCTGGTGCCGCGCAGTGCGGTGGGCGCCGGGCTGCGGCGGGCGCGCGACATGCTGGACTACAGCGACGCGACCACCGTCGCGGCCGTACTGGGCTGCGGGCGGCGCACCAGCGCCCACGACACCGTGCCGTTCGCCCTGTGGTCCGCGGCGCGGGGCCTGGACGACTACGAGCGGGCCTTCTGGACCACCGCGCAGGTGGGCGGTGACGTCGACACGACCTGCGCGATCGTCGGCGGGGTGCTCGGCGCGCGCGGGGACGAGGTGCTGCCGGCCGCCTGGCTGGCGCGGACCGAGGCGCTGCCGGCCTGGCTGCCGGAGACGGCGCGGTAGCGGCGGTCCACGCCGGTCCGTCGCTGTCCACGCCGGTCCGCGCCGGTCGCCGTGGTCCGCGCCGGCCCGCGCCGGTCTGTGTCCGTCCGTTTGTCACGGTCCTGACACAGGACAGTTTTGAGCCTGTTCAAAACTGCGGGGCACCGGCCTACCCTGGCCGCTCGCCGTCCCCACCGCATCGCCGGGGAGGGGCGGCAAGGGAGGGGAACCCGATGTCAGAGAACACCGATGCCGCGGACGGTGTCGAGGCGATGCCCCCGGCGCCGCCCGGCTGGGACGCCAAGGCGTGGCGGACCTACCAGACGCGCCTGATGCGCAAGCGCCGGGCCAAGGCCGGCGGTGGCTGGTCCCTCGCACCGCTCGCCTGGGCCGAGGCCGCGCGGCCCGGGGCCGCGGCTCCCGTTTCGGGCCTCGTGCTCGGCGCCGTCCTCGCCTCCGGCGTCGCCGCCGCCGTGCTGCTCGGCGACGGGCTGGGCCCCGGCCTGCTCCTCGCGGTGGTGCCGGCCCTCGTCGCCGTGTACGCGGCCGCCCGCACCGCCGGCCGCAAGGTCCGCCCGTGGACCGTGCTCTGGGCGGTCGGCTGCCTCGCGCTGCTCGCCGTACCCACCCTGCGCGCCTCCGGCTGGCCGGCCGCGCTGGCCCTGCTCGCCGCGGTCATGGCGGCGGCGCTGGCCCTGCACGGCAGCCGCAGCTGGCAGGGCATCCTGGCCGGCCCGTTCTTCGGCTTCGTGGACTCCGCCGTGCTCGGGGTGCGCTGGGTCTGGACCGGGCTCCGCTCGCGCGGCAGCGGGAGCCGGGACCGCTGGCTGCCCGTGGCCAAGGCCGTCCTGGTGGCGCTGGTCCTGCTGGGGCTCTTCGGCACGCTGTTCGCCTCCGCCGACGCCGCCTTCGCGGATCTGCTCAGCGGACTGACCCCCGATGTCGGCGGGTTGGACGGGCCGGTCCGCTTCCTGCTCTTCCTGCTGGGCGCCGTCCTCGCGATCGCCGCCGCGCGGACCGCCGCGGCGCCCTCCCGCTGGGACCGCATCGAGGTGGCCCCGGGGAAGGCGCGCTCGCGGGTGGAGTGGGCGCTGCCGCTCATCGTGCTCGACCTGCTCTTCGCCGGATTCAACGCCGTTCAGCTCGCCGTCCTGTTCGGCGGGTACCGCAAGGTTCTGGAAGCCACCGGCCTGACCTACTCCGAGTACGCGCGCCAGGGCTTCTGGCAGTTGCTCTGGGCCACCCTGCTCACCCTCGCCGTCATCGCGCTCGCCCTGCGCTGGGCCCCGCGCGGCGGCGCCGGTGACCGGCGGCTGGTGCGTTCCGTGCTCGGCACGCTGTGCGCGCTGACCCTGGTCGTGGTCGCCTCCGCGCTGCACCGCATGAACCTCTACGTGGACGCGTACGGGCTGACCCGGCTGCGCGTCTCGGTCGCGGGCGTGGAGCTGTGGCTCGGGCTGGTCGTCGTACTGATCATGGCTGCCGGGGCGTTCGGCGCACGGTGGCTGCCGCGCGCGGTGGCGGGGAGCGCCGTGGCCGCCGTACTGGCCTTCGGGCTGGTGTCCCCGGACGGGCTGATCGCCGAGGGCAACGTCAGCCGGTACGAGCAGGACCACAAGATCGACCTGGCCTATTTCCAGTCCCTGTCGGCCGACGCGGTGCCCGGACTGGACCGGTTGCCCGAGCCGCAGCGCTCCTGCGCCCTGCGCGGGATCAATCAGGACCTGGTGAGGGCGGGCGACGACGTGCCCTGGTACGCGATGAGCCTGGGGGAGCGCAGGGCCCGGCGGATCCTGCGCGAGCGCCCGGTGACGGCCTCGTACGCGCAGTGCGCGCGCCTGGGCACCTTCGGCAGCCGCATCGAGTACTAGAGGGAGACCCGACGGCCCGTGCGAAGGGCCCGGCGCGACGGCGAGCCCGGTGGGCTTCCCGCGCCGGGCCCCTCGTACGGGGCTGCGTGCTCAGGCGGCCGGACGGGCCTTGGCGGCGGCTCCGTTCAGCGCCTCCAGGTCGCTCTTGCGCACGCGGATCACCAGCAGGGCGGTGGCGAGCGCCATCGCGGCCATGGCCACGCCCGCGATGAAGGCGGTGGCGATCCCGTGGGTGAGGACGATGTCCCCCCAGGGGTCGGGCAGCCGCCCGGTCTGCTTGAAGGCCGCCACCTGACCCTGGTCGGCCTGCGCGAGGAAGGCCGGGAGCTGCTTGCCGGCCTCGGTGCGGCTGGCCGTGCCGAAGACGGTGACCAGGATGGACAGCCCGAGCGAGCCGCCGACCTGCTGGCTGGCGTTGAGCAGCCCGGAGGCCGCGCCCGCCTCGTGCGGGGCCACCCCGGAGACGGCGGTGAGGGTGAGGGTGACGAAGTTGAGGCCCATGCCGAAGCCGAACAGCAGCATCGGACCCAGTACCCCGGAGAGGTACGAGCTGTCGGGCTCGATGAAGGTCAGCCAGGCCAGGCCGGTGCCGGTGAGCGCGGAGCCGGTGATCATGAACGGCTTGGGGCCGAAGCGCGGCAGCAGGCGCTGGGAGGTCCCGGCGGCGGTGATGATGGCGGCCGTGACGGGCAGGAAGCCGATTCCGGACTGGATCGGAGTGAAGCCCAGCACGTTCTGCACGAACTGGACGATGAAGAAGAACATTCCGAACATCGCCGCGGCAAGACTGAGCATGATCACGTAAGTGCCGGTGCGATTGCGTGCGGCGAACATGCGCAGCGGGATGATCGGATCGGCGGCCCGGGACTCGATGATCACGAAGCTCGCGAGCAGGACGACGGCGACTCCGAAAGAGCCCAGGGTCACGCCGTCGCGCCAGCCGTCCTGGGCGGCGCGGATGAACCCGTAGACGAGTGCGGTCATGCCTCCGGTGGAAGCGAGCGCTCCGGCGATGTCGAACCGGCCGGGGTGGCGCTCGGACTCGCTGATGTAGAGCGGGGCGAGGACCGCGATCAGGATGCCGATCGGCACGTTGACGAAGAAGATCCAGCGCCAGTCGAGCCATTCGGTGAGCATTCCGCCGGCCAGCAGGCCGATGGCGCCGCCACCCGCGGAGACGGCCGCGAACACGCCGAAGGCGCGGTTGCGTTCGGGCCCCTCGGGGAACGTCGTGGTGATCAGGGCGAGCGAGGTCGGCGAGGCGATGGCGCCGCCCACGCCCTGGAGGGCGCGGGCCGCGAGCAACTGCCAGGGCTCCTGGGCGAAACCGCCGAGCAGGGACGCCAGGGTGAAGAGCAGGATGCCGGTCATGAAGACGCGGCGCCGGCCCAGGATGTCGCCCGCGCGGCCGCCGAGCAGCAGCAGTCCACCGAAGGCGAGCGTGTAGGCGCTGATCACCCACGACAGGTCGGTGGTCGAGATCGCGAGGGCGGTCTGGATGTGCGGGAGCGCGATGTTCACGATCGTCGCGTCGAGGACGACCATGAGCTGGCACGCGGCGATGACGGCGAGCGCCACTCCCGGGCGCCCCTCCCGGCGAGCCGCGCCCGGTATCTGGGATTTGGAGAGCTGAGGAGTTATCACTGTGGATCCCCCCGAAGTGAAATAGTGAACGTACGCGTTCACAGCCCGTCCACCGTAGGGAGTCGGCCTTAGGGAACGCAAGCGTTCCCTAAGGCTGAAAATGCGTGCGACGGACGTGAGTGCGGGTGTGGGTTCCGGGTGGAGGTAGAGCGGTGATGGGTACGCGCTGGTCAGCGGCGCCTTCGGGGCGCAGGCGCGGGCCCGAGCTCGAACGGGCGGTTCTGGACGTTGTGTTGGAGCAGTTGAGTACCGGTGGCTGGAACGCCCTCACGATGGAGGGCGTGGCCGCGGGTGCGCAGACCGGCAAGGCGGCGCTGTACCGGCGCTGGCCCTCGAAGGCGGACCTGGTGGCCGACGCGCTGTGGACGCGGCTGCCGCCGCTCGTCCAGATCCGGGATCTGGGGTCGATCCGCGAGGACCTGTACGCGCTGTGCGTGCGGATGCGGGACGTCATGAACTCGCGAGCCGGCCGGGCGCTGCGCGCGGTGCTTCACGAGTGCGATCACGGTCATGCGGAGCGGTTCCGGGGGCTGATCCTGTCCGGGCTGTACGATCCGGCGCACAGGCTGATCGCCGAGCTGGTGCACCGTGGAATCGACCGCGGGGACGTCCGGTCGGATGCGGACAGTCCGCTTCTGGCCGAGGTGATTCCGGCGATGATGATGTACCGCGCGAAGGTGTGCGGGAGCGAATGGGCGGACGCGGAGATCGCCGAGATGATCGACGGGGTCATGCTGCCGCTGCTCCGGGCGTGAGGCGGCGAGGGGGCCGGCGGGAGGCCGGGAGGGGGCCGGGAGGGGGCCGGCGGGAGGCTCGGCGGTGGTCCGGCCGGGGCCTGGTGGGGGTCGGGGTGTGCAGGCGGCCCGAGGCGGCGTAACCTTGCTGGCGCCATGCCGTATGAAGCACCCACACACACCGTCGAACGCTCCCTCCGTGCGACCACCGGCGCCAAGGTCATAGCCGGGGTCGACGAAGTCGGACGAGGGGCCTGGGCCGGTCCCGTCACCGTGTGCGCGGCGATCACCGGACTGCGCCGGCCGCCCGCGGGACTCACCGACTCCAAACTGCTCACCCCCAAGCGACGCGACGCGCTCGTCGGCGTCCTGGAGGACTGGGTCACCGCCTATGCGCTGGGCCATTCCTCCCCGGAGGAGATCGACGAGCTCGGGATGACCGCCGCCCTGCGCCTCGCCGCGGTGCGCGCCCTGGAGGCGCTGCCCGTGCGGCCGGACGCGGTGATTCTCGACGGCAAGCACGACTACCTCGGTTCGCCCTGGCAGGTACGGACGGTGATCAAGGGCGACCAGTCCTGTGTCGCCGTCGCCGCCGCCTCGGTGATCGCCAAGGTCCGGCGCGACCGGATGATGGCCGAAATCGGTGAACAGGGCGGCGGAATCGAGCATTTCGCTTTCGCCGCCAACGCCGGATACCCCTCGCCCGTGCACCGGGCGGCGCTGGAGGAGCTGGGTCCCACCACGTACCACCGGCTCTCCTGGTCCTACCTGGACGCGCTGCCCCGCTGGCGCCACCTCAAGAAGGTGCGCCGCAGCGAGGAATCGATGGAGCTGGAAAACGGAGGCCAACTCGGCTTCGATTTCTGATCGCACGCACGTGCCACCCACCGGTACGTTTCGTACCGGTGTTTGATAGATATCAATTCATGCCTCTCACCCCCGCCCCCGAGGAGCCTCAGATTCACGAGAGTGCCCAGGGTCCCCGCGTCACGCCGGCCGCGAGCCGCACCGCGCAGACCCCCCGCCCCGTACCTGGTCCGCGTCCCGCAGCCGTACCCCGGCCCGGACGTCCCGGTCCCTCTCCCGCAGCGGCCGGCCGCGCGGGCAGTGCCCCCAGGCCCGCAGCGCCCGCGCAGCGGGTCGCGCAGGCCGCTTCCGGACCCGTTTCCGCGACCCCCACGACCCCGTCCGTCTCCGCGGCGGTGCCGCAGGTCCAGCTGATCCCGGCTTCCGCCGAGGGCGCGCTGGACGCGGCCGAAGAGGCCGTGGACCTGCTGCTCGACACCGGGCGCGCGCCCGGTGACATCCTGGTGCTCACCACCGGCGGCCCGCACCCGTGGGCCGCGCACGAGCTGTCCTTCGGCGAGGCCGCGTACTGGGCCCTGCACGACGCCGGGGACGACGTCTTCTACGCGGACGCGGCGCAGGTACAGCGCGCCGCCGGCCGTCCCGTCGTGGTCCTCGCGGCCAACGGCGGACCGGTCGAGGCCGTCGCCGCGGCCCTGCCGGTCGCGCTCGCGCGAGCCGGTGCGCTCCTGATCTGCTGCGGCGAGCCGCAGCAGATCAACTCCGTGCTGGGCGCGGGCGTCTGACGCTCCGTATCCCGGCGCGGTCGAGGGGCGGGGCGGGCGAGCAGCCGGCCCTGCCGAAGTCCGAGGCCTGACCAGCCGTACGCCCGCTTCAGGGTGTACGGCCGTTGGGCGTGCCCGGAGACGGGGCCGGCGCAGCGCTCGGGGTGATCCCGGGTGAAAGCCTCCGGCCCGTCTACGGGGCTCAGCGCGCGGCGGTGCGGCGCAGGGCCTCGGGCGCTCCGCCCCCGGTGTGCAGGGCGATCGGAGCGAACTCGGCCGTCGCCCGGCCGAGCCGCTCGGGCCGGGAATCCGAGCTGGGCCGCCGGCCGCCGCGGCCTTCGCCCAGGACCTGCCAGCCGCCGCGGGTCAGCGTGATGTACGCGCCGCAGCGCAGCCCGTGCAGGGTGCAGGCGTCGCGCAGCCCCCACATCCAGGCCCCGTCCTCCTCGGTCCACCGCTCGTCGCCGTCGCGGCAGTACAGCAGCACCGCCGTCCGTACGGGAGTGCGCCGCCGCAGGTCGTGCGGGATGATCCGGCGCAGGCCGGAGAGCAGGGCGTTGCGGTACTCCCAGCCGTCGGCCGAGGCCGAGCGCTGGACGAAGGAGGCGCTGGCGACGAGCCGCTCCTCGGGTCCGAGCACGGCGATCACCGCCGTGGACGGCACCGGGCTGTGCCGCGAGTGCAGGCCGCTGACGACCTCGCGCGGATTGCGCAGCAGGGGTACGCCGGACGAGGTCCACTCGGACGGTTCCAGCAGCCTGCCGTGCCGGCTGGCGCCGCCGGTGGCCGTTGACAGGGACGTGGTCGAGGGCGGGGCGAATCCGAAGGTCACGGTCCTCCCTTCGGGTACACGCCCGCGTACGGGCACGGCTGGGATGCGGGTGCGGGCGCGGCCCAGGAGTTGCCGCCGGGCCGAGCGGGAGCGGTGCAATTCTCGCGTGGCCCGTGAGCATGCGGCAACGAGCAATTGACGCCGCCGACCGGAATTCGCCGGTATGCCGTTCATATCCTTGCCCCGGCAGACCGGAGATGACTCATCCGGCCACGGCTGAACCGCCGGTACCAGCGGAAACACCTCCTCGGCCGCTCGACGCCGCGGTGAAGGCCCGAACCGTGTCCACGCCGGCGATTACGGTGCGTGAGCTGGCCGATTGTCATAGCCATCGGGTTGCATGGGGGCATGGACACCCTGGAGCTCCGCACCGAAGCCGACACCATCCTCGCCGAGCTCGTCGGCGACCCCGGGGGTTCGGCGCGGCTGCGCGAGGACCAGTGGCAGGCGGTGTCGGCGCTCGTCGAGGACCGCCGACGGGCCCTGGTGGTGCAGCGCACGGGCTGGGGCAAGTCGGCGGTGTACTTCGTGGCCACCGCCCTGCTGCGCCGGCGCGGCGCCGGCCCCACCGTGATCATCTCGCCGCTGCTGGCGCTGATGCGCAACCAGGTCGAGGCGGCGGCGCGGGCGGGAATCCAGGCGCGCACCATCAACTCCGCCAACCCGGAGGAGTGGGACACGATCTACGGGGAGGTCGAGCGCGGCGAAACCGACGTCCTCCTCGTCAGTCCGGAGCGCCTCAATTCCGTGGACTTCCGCGAGCAGGTGCTGCCCAAGCTCGCGGCCACGACCGGCCTGCTGGTCGTCGACGAGGCCCACTGCATCTCCGACTGGGGCCACGACTTCCGCCCCGACTACCGCCGGCTGCGGGCGATGCTCGCCGAGCTCGCCCCCGGTGTGCCGGTGCTCGCCACCACGGCGACCGCGAACGCGCGGGTCACGGCGGACGTGGCCGAGCAGCTGGGCACCGGCGCCGGTGAGGCGCTGGTGCTGCGCGGCACCCTGGAGCGCGAAAGCCTGCGGCTGGGCGTGGTCCGGCTGCCGGACGCGGCGCACCGCCTGGCCTGGCTCGCCGAGCACCTGGACGGGCTGCAGGGCTCCGGCATCATCTACACGCTGACGGTGGCCGCGGCCGAGGAGGCCGCCGCCTTCCTGCGCCAGCGCGGGTTCAAGGTGGCCTCGTACACCGGGAAGACCGAGAACGCCGACCGGCTGCAGGCCGAGGTCGACCTCCAGGAGAACCGGGTCAAGGCGCTGGTGGCGACCTCTGCGCTCGGCATGGGCTTCGACAAGCCGGACCTGGGCTTCGTGATCCACCTCGGCTCGCCGTCCTCGCCGATCGCCTACTACCAGCAGGTCGGCCGCGCCGGCCGAGGCGTGGAGCACGCCGACGTCCTGCTGCTGCCGGGCCAGGAAGACGAGGCGATCTGGCGCTACTTCGCCGACACCGCCTTCCCGCCCGAGGCCCAGGTCCGCCAGACCCTGTCGGCCCTGGCCGATGCCGGTCGGCCCTTGTCGGTGCCGGTCCTGGAAGCGGCGGTGGACCTGCGGCGCACCCGGCTGGAGACGATGCTCAAGGTCCTGGACGTGGACGGTGCGGTCAAGCGGGTGAAGGGCGGCTGGAGCTCCACCGGCCAGGAGTGGGTGTACGACTCCGAGCGGTATGCCTGGGTGGCCCGGCAGCGGGCCGCCGAGCAGCAGGCCATGCGCGACTACGTGAGCACCTCCGCGTGCCGGATGGAGTTCCTGCGCCTCCAGCTGGACGACGAGGGTGCGACGGCGTGCGGCCGCTGCGACAACTGCGCGGGCACCTGGGCCGATGCCTCCGTCTCGGCGGAGACGCTGACAGGGGCGGCGAAGGAACTGGACCGTCCGGGGGTGGAGATCGAGCCGCGCCGGATGTGGCCGACGGGGATGTCCGCGCTGGGCATCGACCTCAAGGGCCGCATCCCGGTCAAGGAGCAGTGCTCCACCGGGCGCGCCCTGGGCCGGCTCTCCGACATCGGCTGGGGCAACCGGCTGCGCCCGCTGCTCGCCGACAACGCTCCCGACGGCCCGGTCCCCGACGACGTACTCCAGGCCGCGGTGGCGGTCATCGCCGACTGGGCGCGCTCCCCGGGCGGCTGGGCGCCGAACGTCGCGGACGCCTCCTCGCGGCCGGTGGGAATCGTCGCCGTCCCCTCGCTGACCCGCCCGCAGCTGGTCGGTTCGCTCGCCCAGGGCATCGCGGCCATCGGCCGCCTCCCGTTCCTGGGCACCCTGGCGTACACCGGGCCGGACGGGGCGCACGCAGCGCGCCGCAGCAACTCCGCCCAGCGCCTGCGGACGCTCTCCGGAGCCTTCGCCGTACCGGAGGAGCTGGCCGCCGCCCTGGCGGAGTCCCCCGGCCCGGTCCTGCTCGTGGACGACTCCACCGAATCGGGCTGGACCCTCGCGGTCGCCGCCCGCCTGCTCCGCCGGGCGGGCGCCGAACGGGTGCTTCCGCTGGTCCTCGCCACGGCGGGCTGAGGTGAGGACGGCCTGAGCCGAGCCTCAGGCCGTCCTCACCCTCACCCCTCGACCAGGCCCTGCTGGATGGCCAGCACCGCGAGCCGGACCCGGTTCACGCTGTCCGTCTTGGTCATCAGGTTGGACACGTGCGTCTTCACCGTGGTCACGCCGACGTGCATCCGTTCGGCGATCTCCGTGTTCGACAGTCCGGCGGCGACATGGCCCAGCACCTCTCGCTCGCGCTCGGTGAAGTGGACCGAATCGCGCCGCCGTTCACCCTCGCCGCTCCAGGCCGACGCCGCCCTGGCGACCACCCGGTGCAGCACGGTCGGGCTGTACGGGCTCTCGCCCAGGGCGGCGCGCCGGATCGCGTCGAGCACCAGCGCCGGGGAGACGTCCTTGGCCAGGAAGCCGCAGGCACCCGCGTTGAGCGCGGGGTAGAGCCGTTCGTCGTCGTCGAAGGTGGTCAGCACCACCACCCGGGTGGACGGCCGTACCTGGAGGATCTGGCGGGTGGCCGCGATGCCGTCCATGCCGGGCATGTGCAGGTCCATCAGCACCACGTCCGGATGCAGCCGCTCCGCCAGCCGCAGGGCCTCGGCTCCGTTCACCGCCTCCCCGGCGACCGTGATGTCCGGGGTGGACTCGCACAGCATCCGGACCCCGGCCCGGACCAGGTGCTGGTCGTCGGCGATCAGGACGCTGATCACGACCGGCTCCGGGGGGCCGAGGCCGGCAGGCTAGCGGCGAGGCGCCAGCCGTTCGCCACGGATCCGGCGTCGATGGTGCCGCCGACCAGTGCCACTCGCTCGCGCATCCCCAACAGGCCGTAACCGGTGCCCTCCTGGTCGGGAACACCCACCCCGTGCGGGGCCTTTCGAGGTATGTCGTTCTCCAGCTCCAGCTGCAAGGTCCCCTCCTCCATCGCGGCGCGGAGCCGGACCTTGGCGTACGGTCCGGCGTGCTTGATGACGTTCGCCAGTCCTTCCTGGACCAGCCGTAGCACGGTCAGGCTGCGGATCGCGTCCAGCCCGGCGATCTCCGGACCGATCTCGGCGTCCACCGCGAGGCCGGCCTGGCGGGACTGCTCGATCACCCCCTGCACGGCGGCCGGCAGGTCGGTGGACTCCGCCAGCAGGGGGGCCAGGTGGTCACCGGCGGGATCCCGCAGTGCGGTCAGCAGCCGCCGCAGATCGGTCAGGGCCGTGGTGGCGCTGGTGTGCACGTCGTCCAGCACCTCCCTCAGCTGCCGGTCGGCCTGCGGCAGTACGTGTCTGGCCACCCCGACCCGGAGCACGGTGGAGGCCAGATGGTGCGCGACCATGTCGTGCAGCTCCCGGGCGATCGCCGCGCGTTCGCCCATGCGGGCGCCCCACTCCGCCAGGTCGCGGGTGTGTTCGGCCTCCCGGGCCCGCGCCTGGGCCGTCCTGGTGGCCAGCTCGGCGGACCGGATGTAGCCGGCCAGCAGGACCGGAACGCAGGCGATCACCAGGCCCCGGTAGAGCGCCGGGCCGATGCCGCCGGCCGCCGTACCGGCATTGACCAGTTGCGCGGCCATCAGCGCGCAGGCCGCCACCACCGTCGGTATTCCCCAGCGTCTGACGGCCACTTCGAACAGTGCGGCACTGGCCCCGACCTTGACCTCGACCATGACGGCCGGGGCGAACAGCTCGGCCAGCCCGAGCATGACCGACTGGCCGATGGTGACGGTGAGCGGCCGAAAGCCCCCCAGCGAGGCCAGGACCAGCACCCCGAGGCCGACGAACCAGTCCATCGCCCCCAGGTCTGCCGGCCTTCGCAGGAACAGGAGGTATCCGAGGCCGAAGGCCACCAGAGCCAGTCGCATCGGCCCGAAGCGTCGGCCGAAGAGACGTTGCTTCCACTCTCGCAGCACGTTCCCACCTTACGGCGATCGGCGGACCCCGTGATCATCCCGCAGGGGGAGGGGCCGTCTCCTCCTTCAGGCCGGACGGTCCGGCCTGTAGCCCGAAGTAACGCGATGGCGCGGCCGGAATCCTGGATGCATGACCAAGGCTAATCCTGGCGGTGCCCTGCACGGCTTGACGCTCGCCCACGCGGCCCCCGACGTCGAAGAGGACCGGCCCGAGCCGGTCCGCACCCCGCGGCCGATCGCCGCGATAGTCCTCGCAACCTCCGCCGCGGTGGTGGCGGTGTGGGGGGTGATGATCCTCTTCTACGCGGAGCCGGACCGGCGACTGCTGTGGGGCGGATTCGACCTGATGATGGCCGCCTTGATGGCGCTCGCCTCCCGGCTCGCCGCCAGACGCGATCCGAGGGTCTCCCTCGCCGCCGCCGGACTGGCCGTCTTCATGGTCAACGACCTGTGGTTCGACGTCCTCACGGCACCGTCCGAGTACCTCCCGATGTCCCTCCTCACCGCGTTCACCCTGGAGCTGCCGTACGCGGTGGCCTGCGTGGTCTACGCCCTGCGGGTGCACCGTCGCGCGGTCTGCCGACCCGTCGCTCCGTAGTCCCCCGACAGTCCCTCGATCCCCTCATCCCCATCTGGAAGGAGCGTCCACGTGATCGCGTCAATCGGCAGGTTCTCCGCCGAACGCAGACGATGGGTCATCATCGGCGCGGTGCTGTTCACACTGCTGGCCGGCGGCTGGGGCACCGGTGTGTTCGGCGCCATCACCGGCGGCGCCGGGTTCGACGACCCGGCCAGCCAGTCCTCGCAGGCCGACAAGGTGCTCGCCGGGCCTCTGGGCCGGCAGGCCAACGACGTCGTGGTGCTCTACCGCAGTGACGACCGCGCCATCACCGACGCGGGCCTCGCGAGCGGGATCCAGGCGGCCGTCGCCGCGGTGCCGCGCGAGGACCTGGAACGGGTGGACACCTACTGGTCCACCAACCAGAACCCCGAGTTCCTCAGCAAGGACGGGCACGCCACCTATGTGGCACTGCAGTTCAAGTCCTCGGACGACCAGGAGCGCGTGAAGGCCCTGGAGAAGATCAAGGCCGCCTTCGCGGTGCCCGGCACCGATGTCCGCTTCGGCGGGGTCACCGCGATGACCGCACAGGTCAACACGCTCACCGGCCAGGACATCGGGCGGGCCGAGATGCTCTCCGTGCCGCTCCTGCTGGTGCTGCTGGTCCTCATCTTCCGCAGCGCGATCGCCGCTTCCCTCCCGCTGGCCGTCGGGACGGTGGTCGCGCTCGGCTCGTTCGCGGTGCTGCGCGTGATCACCCTGTTCGTGGCCATCTCCAGCAGCGTGATCAACGTGATCACCATCCTGGGGCTGGGCCTCGCCATCGACTACGCGCTCTTCATGGTCAACCGGTTCCGGGAGGAACTGGCGGCGGGAACCCCGGTGGACAAGGCCGTCGAGCGGACCACCGCCACGGCGGGCCGGACGGTGGCCTTCTCGGGACTCGCCGTCGCGATCTCCTTCGCCGGCCTGACCCTGTTCCCGTCCCGGTTCCTGAGCTCCATGGGCTACGCGGCGGTCTCCGTGGTCGCCTTCGCCGTGATCGGCTCGCTCACGCTGCTCCCGGCGCTGCTCCGGGTCACCGGGCACCGCGTCAACTCCTGGCGGGTGCCGATGCCGTGGGACCGCCGCAAGGCGGCCGACGCCGGGCGCCGGCCGGAGAGCGAGGGCCGCTGGTACCGGACCGCCAAGGCCGTGATGCGCCGTCCGCTGCTCACCACGCTCGCGGTGGTGACCCTGCTCGTCGGCCTCGGCGCGCCGTTCCTCGGCGTCAACTGGGCCCGCCCCGGTGACTGGGTGCTGCCGGCCAACGCGGACGCCCGGGTCGTCAGCCGGCAGTTCGCCACGGACTTCACCCAGGACCCGACCAAGACGATCACCGCGGTGGTCGAGCTGCCGGGTCCGGCGAGCGGCGCGAAGGCCGAGCTGGACGCGTTCGCCGGCCGGATCAACTCGGTGCCCGGCCTGACCGGCGCCACGGTGACCAACACCCACGAGAACCTGGCCCGGATCACCGGCCACTACTCCATGGACCCGATGTCGCGCGGCGCCCGGACCATGGTGGACGACCTCCGCGCGACGGCCCGCCCGGAGGGGGCCGCCGTCAAGTTCACCGGCATGCCCGTCTCGCGGGTCGACATCGTGGACATGATCGGTGCGCGGATCCCCTGGATGGCGCTCTTCGTCGCGCTGGTCTCCTCGCTCGTGCTCTTCCTGGCCTTCGGGTCGGTCACCATCCCGCTCAAGTCCGTGGTCCTCAACCTCCTGTCCCTGTCGGCGGCTTTCGGCGCGATCAAGCTGATCTTCCAGGACGGCTACCTGCACGGCCTGCTGGGCTTCACCCCGATCGGTGCGATCGACGCCAACTTCCCGGTGCTGATCGTGGCGATCGCCTTCGGCCTGGCGATGGACTACGAGGTGTTCCTGCTCTCCCGGATCAAGGAGAGCTACGACCGCAACCGCGATCCGGAGGAGTCGATCGCCCAGGGCCTCCAGCGCACCGGAAAGATCATCACAAGTGCCGCCCTGTTGCTGGTGGTCGTCGTCTGCGGGTTCCTGACCTCGTCGATCGCCTTCATGCAGATGATCGGTGTCGGCCTGGTGATCGCCATCGTGGTCGACGCGACGCTGGTACGGGCCGTGCTGGTGCCGGCGACCATGAAGCTCCTGGGGCACTGGGCCTGGTGGGCCCCGGCGCCGCTGACCCGGCTCTGGCAGCGCTTCAACCTGTCGCACACCGAGTCCGAGGAGACCGTTCCCGGGCCGGCGGAGGTCCGCCAGGCCGCCCGCCGCTGACCGGTCGACCCGCTGCCGCCAACGCGTCAGGGCACCCCCGAGGGGGTGCCCTGACAGCGGCGTCACACCACTGGTGCCGGCGCCATCGCCGCCTTGGTGCAGGCCAGCGATTCGTGGGCGAAGAAGGCCGCCACCTCGGCCGGGGCGGCGCCGGAGCAGGCGCGGACCAGGTCCCACAGGTCGGACCAGCAGCGGCGGACGAGCCCGGCGAACTCCGGGTCGTCCGCGGACGCGGACGCCGACGCCGACAGCGACGCCGACGCGGTCACGGCCTGGAGCCGCATCAGCAGCACGCCCCCGTCGTCGAGGAGCCCGTCACGGGCCCGGGACATGGCGGCCAGGGCGGCCGGACCCCGCAGACCGGCGGCCGCCCGCGCGTAGGCCGCCCCCGTCTGCTCGAAGGACCGTACCGCTGCGGCCGTGAAGAGGGCGCGCTTGCCGGGGAACAGCCGGAACACGTAGGGCTGCGAGACGCCGGCCCGCCGGGCGATCGCCTCGGTCGAAGTGCCGTGGTAGCCGCCGGCGGAGAACTCGGCGATCGCGGCCAGCAGCACGCGTTCACGGCGCTCGTCCGCGCTCTGCCTCATGACACCCCGCGGGACACCGCCAGCGGGTCCCAGTCCGGGCCGCGGTCCGGCAGCACCGTGGGATCCCCGAACACCGAGCCCGAGTGCACCGCGTGCATGAGACGGACGTCCAGGATCTGTCCGGCGCACGCGATGCCGCTGACCGCCGAGCCGGTGATCCCGTTCCCGTAGCGGGTGTTGGCGCCGACGATGTGCAGGCCCTCGACGAAGGTGGCCGTGTCCGGGCGGGCGCCGGTGGCGCCCCACTGCGCCATGCCGAACGGGGTGCCGCCGGTGGAGAGCGTGTAGCGCTCCTGGGTGAGCGGAGTCGCCGTCTCCACGTGGGTGATGTGGCCGCGGAACGGGCCCATGGCTTCCTCGGCCGCGTCCAGCACGGCCTCGGTCAGCCGCGCCTTCTCCTTCTGGTACACCGGATTGCGGCGGTACTTCTCGCCGTCCGCCGGGCCGGCGTCGACACCCCACTGCTCGAAACCGGGCGGGCAGAGCGTCATCAGCTGGAAGTTGGAGTGGCCGGGCGGGCAGATGCGCGGGCTGAGGTGGTCCTTGCCGGAGGCGAAGGACGCGAAGAGGAAGTCGGTGGTGCCGCTCGTACCGCCGCCGCGCAGCTCCTCGTAGAACCGGCCGATGTCCTCACCCCGGTACCACCACAGGTTGGCGTGCCGCTCCATGTCCTTGTCCACGGCCACGTACACCGTGGCCCAGGGCAGAGCCATCCGCGCGTCCCTGGTCTTGGCGGCCAGCCGCCGGGGCAGGAACTCCTCACCCACCAGGTCGAGCATCGTGCGCCGGTAGTCGGCGTTCGATACGACGACCGGCGCGGCGGCCACGGTCCTGTCCGCGAACTCCACGCCCCGCGCCCGGCCGTCCTCGACCGCGATCCTCACCACCCGAGCACGTGTCCGCAGGGTTCCGCCGTGCGCGCGGATCACTTCGAGCAGCCCGGAGGCGAGCATCTGCCCGCCCCCCGTCGGGTAGTAGGCGCCCCGTATGTAGTGGTCGGTGAGGGTCGCGTGCATCGCGACGGTGGCCTCGTCCGGAGACATCCCGTAGTTGGGGGACTGGGCGGCGAGCAGGGTCCGGGCGCGGGCGGAGAGGCCGCAGTGGTCGAAGAGCTCGGTCAGGGTCCGGCGCCCCCAGGCCACCGAGTGCGGGGCCAGCCGGGGCAGGTCCGCCATCGGCACGTCCTGGGCCGACAGGATCGCGTCGCGGCGCTCGCCGCCGAGCCCTGCCACCACGTCCAGGAAGGTGTCGATCCCGGCGGCGTCCGACGGGCAGGCGTCCTGGAGCCGGCGGCGGTAGCCTCCCCAGTCCGCGGGCATGTCGAGGGTGGTCCCCGCGGCCACGATCCGGTCGAACCCGTCCGGATCCATCTCCTGATAGGGAACGCGGCCGCGCAGGCCCAGGCCGTCCAGGATGGCGGGCAGCACTCCGTCCGGCCCGCAGTCGCCGAGGTAGTGCACGCCGACGTCGAACTCGTAGGAGCGGCGCCGCCGGAACACGTGGCTGTTGCCGCCCGCGACCGGCCCCTGCTCGGCGACCAGGACCCGCTTGCCTCCGACCGCGAGGTAGGCCGCGCACACCAGCCCGCCGATGCCGGAGCCGATGACGATGGCGTCCCAGTCCTGCCGGCCGCCGTCCGTACCCCCGCGGGCGCTCACGCCATGCTCCTGACGAGGCCGTCGCGAACGAGGCCGTCGCGAACGGGGGCGTACGGTACGAAGGTGCCCGGCACGGCGGGCAGCTGCCCCGGTTCGCCGATGGTCAGGCGGGACATCCACGGAGCGGTCTGCCGGGCCAGGGCGGTGAGCGTGCGACCGGGACCGACCTCCACGACCATGTCGCAGTACAGGCCGTCGGCCATCGTCTTGACCGAGTCCGACCACATCACCGGGCCGGTCAGCTGAGTCTCCAGCAGCCCCGGCCAGTCTCCCGGACCGTGGTGCGGCCGGGCGTCCGCGTTGGCCACGACCGGGGCGAAGCCGGTACGGAACTCCGTACGCGCCAGGGCGCCGGCGAAGGCCGCGGCGGCCGGGGCCATCAGCGGGGTGTGGAAGGCACCGGCGGCCTGGACGGGCTCGATCCGGTCGGCGCCCATCTCCAGGGCCACGGCGCAGCACCGGTCCACGGACCGGGCCTCGCCGGACAGGACGGTCTGCCGGGGCGAGTCGAGTCCCGCCACCCAGACCCGGCCGCCGTCCGCGCGCACCGATTCCGCGGCGCCGTGCAGGGCCTGCGCGGACAGCCCCAGGACGGCCGCCATCGCGCCGCGCTCCGAGGCGTACGCCTCGCGCGCCGCTCGGCTCATCGCCTCACCGCGGGCCGTGACCAGACGTACGGCGTCGTCGAAATCGACGATCCCCGCGGCCACCAGCGCCGCGTACTCGCCCACGCCGTGGCCGGCGCACGCGCGGGGCCGGGCGGCTGCCGGGAGCACCCGTCGCAGCTCGTCGAGGATCACCATCTCCAGTACGAAGGTGGCCAGCTGGGCGTTGCCGGTACGGCTCAGGCGTTCCCCGTCGGCGCGCAGCAGCAGTTCTTCCACGTCGCGTCCGGACACCTCGCTCGCCCGCCCGGCCAGGAACCAGCCGGGACGGCCGGCCCAGAGGCGTCCCATTCCGGGATGCCGCGCACCCTGGCCCGGAAATACCAAAGCCAAACGTGGACCGCTCATCTCGACCTCTTCCATCTTGTGGGCACCATCGCCCGGGAACCATCGCCCAGTGAGGGTGGCAGCGGCGTTTGGAAGCTCGGTAAAGGCCGAATAAAAGGGAGGGCAAACTCCGGACAAAGGGAGGAAACCGGCGCGCCACTGTCACTTTTGACGAATGTGGTACCCCTTTGGTTGAGGGGCTCTTGCCCGGCCAAATCCGCGCTGCATACGGTCCTTCCGTCCGGTCCGAAGGTGACGAGAGGGAAAGCGCATGACTCAGCAGACTGTGGCGACCGCGAGCGACTTTTACGCGGCGGTCAGCCAGATCGTCAACGAGGAGCTCGAACTGGAGGAGGGCGAGCTGACGGACAACGGTCACTTCATCGACGACTACGACAGTGACTCGCTCTCGCTCATCACCGTGGTCTCCCGAATAGAGAAGGAATTGGGCGTGGTCATTCCGAAGACCGAGCTCACCGAACTCGTAAATCTTCGCCTGCTGGTCGACGGCGTCGTTCAGTACGCCAAGGAGAGCGCAAATGACTGAGCCCGACCCCGCACGTACCGCTCCCGCGGGCGATGCGGGAAAGTATCGCCGTGTCGTGATCACCGGGCTCGGCGCGGTGTCACCGGTGGGTATCGGCGCCGATGTGTTCGCCTCCGCCATCAGGGCGGGAAAGAACGGAATCGGGCCGATAGAGAGTTTCGACGCGAGCCCCTTCCCCCGGAACAACGCGGGTGAGGTGCTCGATTTTGAACCCACCCACCACATCAAGCGGCTCGACCCGGCGCGCTGGGGCCGCAGCGGCCTGCTGGCCGCCGCGGCCGCCCGGCTGGCCGTCGCGGACGCCGGGATCGACGAGGAGCAGCTGGCGGCCGCCCGGGCCGGCGCGATCATGGGCACCACCAGCGGGGAGTCCGCGGTCATCCAGGAGCTCGCCGAACAGTGGCTCCAGGGCGGCCTGGAGTCGATCGACGGTGGGCTGGCGGGGCAGACCCCCGCCTCGCGGATCGCCAACGCGGTGAGCTCGGAACTGCTGCTCGCCGGCGACACGCAGACCATCCCGACCGCCTGCTCCGCTTCCAACTACGCGCTCGGGTACGCCTTCGACCTGGTCCGCAGCGGCGAGGCCGATGTGATGCTGGCGGGCGGCGCCGACGCCGTGAACCGGCTCACGCACGCGGGCTTCTACGCGCTCGGCGCCATGGCCGAGGACGTCCCGCGGCCCTTCGCCGCGGACCGCTCGGGCATCGTCACCGGAGAGGGAGGCGCCGTGCTGGTGCTGGAGACGTACGAGCACGCCGTCCGTCGCGGGGCCCGCATGTACGCGGAGGTCCTCGGCTACGCCGCGAACTGCGACGCCTCCCACATGGTGCAGCCCGATGCCACCAGCATCGCCGCGGGCATCCGGGCGGCGCACGCGGCGGCCGGGGTCGACCCGTCGCAGATCGACTACATCTGCGCCCACGGCACGGGCACGCCCACCAACGACGCCACCGAAGTCGCGGCGGCCCGCGAGGTGTTCGGCGACCGCATCCCGCCGATCAGCTCCATCAAGTCGATGCTGGGCCACACCATGGGCGCGGCGTCCGGCTTCGGTGCCATCGCCTGCTGCAAGGCGCTGGAGCAGGACTTCCTGCCGCCCACCGCGCACGTCACGGTGCCTGACCCCGAGCTCGGCGAGGGCGTGGACTGCGTGCCGGGCACCGGTCGCGAAGCGCGTCTGAACATCGTGCAGAACCACGGCTTCGCCTTCGGCGGGAACAACGTCATCACCATCCTGGGGAGGGTTTCGTGACCGTCGAGATCACGGACACGTCCGCGACCTCGGTCGTAGAGCCGCTGTACGTGTCCACGGCCGGGGTCGTCTCCGCGGCCGGTCTGGGACTGGCGCCGCTGGCCGAGCGGCTGCGCGGCCGCGGCGCGTGCCACGACCTGCCGGGGGGGGGGGTCGCGGGGGCCTACGCGCCGCCGGCCGGCCGGGCGGTTCGGGG
>NZ_JBHYVM010000011.1:83643-97165 GCF_042750105.1 Streptomyces sp. NPDC059443
CCCCGCGCTCGGGCCGCCGCCGCGGGGCCGCCCCGCCGCGCGGCGCGGCGGCGGGGGGGGGGGGGGGGGCGCGCGGCGGGGGGGGGGGGGCGGCGCCCCCCGCGGCGAGTCCCACGACGAGCCGGTCGGGGAGGACGCGGGGGCCTACCCGCCGCGGCCGGTCAGGGCGGTACGGGGCCTGGACGTCAAGGCGCACCTCGGCCGCAAGGGCACGAAGTACCTGGACCGCATGGCGTCATTCGGTCTGATCTCCTGTCAGGAGGCCCTTCAGGGAGCCGAGATCGACGGAGCACGGACGGGTGTGGTGCTGGCCACGAACACCGGGTCCGTGTCGACGCACAGCACCCTGCTGTACGACACGCTCACGCTGGAGAAGCCGTACCTGGTCAACCCGGGCCGGTTCCCGAACACCGTGATGAACAGCACCACCGGCCAGATCGCCATCCGCAACGGACTGCGCGGCCTCAACGCCACGGTGGCCGGCGGCCAGACGGCCTCTCTGCTCGCCTTCCGGCACGCCCGGCTCGCGCTCACCCTCGGGCGCGCCGACCGGCTGCTGGTCGGAGGGGTGGAGGAGCTGAGCGCTCCGGCGGCCTGGGCCTGGCACCGGACCGGGGTCCTGCGGGAGGGCGCCGCGCTCGGTGAGGGCGCCGCGGTGTTCACGGTCCAGCGCGAGCGGCCGGCCGGTGGCGAACTGGCCGAGATCCTCGCCTGCGAGATGCGCTTCACGCCGGATCCGCGGGACTACGCCGACGGCCTGGCCCACGCCGTTTCGCGCGCCCTGGAGCGCAGCGGCCTCGGCCCCGACGACGTGGACGTCATCGCTCCGGGAGCCGTGCACCAGCGTGGTCTGGAGCGGGTCGAACAGCGCGGCGTGCGGGCCGTGCTGGGCGACCGGGAGCCGGAGACCGTACGGATCGCCGACGTGCTCGGCGAGACGTACAGCGCGAGCGGCGCGATGCAGCTCGCCGGTCTCCTCGCGCTGTGGCAGGCGCGGCCGCCCGTCGCCGGAGCCACCGCGCTGATCACCTCCGTGGGGTGGGACGGCAACGCGGCGGCCCTGGTGGTGCGCAGCCCGCGCTGACGTCCGGCCCGGTTCACAGCGGCGCCCGCGAGTCTTCCCGCGGGCGCCGCTGTGCTGTCCCCGTTCTCATCCGATCAAAGAGAGATTCCATGCCGAGCACGTTCAACACGTCCTACGCGGGCCGTACGTACCCGCCGAGCGAGCCCTACGAAGTCGGCCGCGAGAAGATCCGCGAGTTCGCGCTCGCGGTCGGCGCCGAGGCCGGGGACGGCCTGATCGCGCCGCCCACGTTTCCCATCGTGCTGTCCATGCACGCGGAGCGGGAGGTGATCGACGACCCCGGGCTCGGGTTCGACTTCTCCAGGGTCCTGCACCGGGACCAGCGGTTCGAAGCCGTCCGGCCGGTCCGGTCGGGGGACCGGCTGACCGTCACCGTCGAGGTGCTGGCCGCCGAGGTCGTCGACGGCCACGACGTGCTCACGCTGCGCGGGCACGTCCGCGAGGCGGCGGGCGCCGCGCCGGTGTGCACGACCACGTCCACCCTCATCTCCCGCCACGAGGAGGCCGGCCAGTGATCGCCGCCGGAGACACGCTCCCCACCCGTACGTTCGGCGTCACCCGGGCCGGCCTCGTCCGGTACGCGGCCGCGTCCGGTGACCACAATCCCATCCACTGGTCCGACTCCCAGGCCGCCCGGGTGGGGCTGCCGGGGGTCATCGCCCACGGGATGCTCAGCATGGGGCTGGCGGCCACGGCGCTCGCCGAATGGGCGGGCGAGGGCGCCACCGTAACCGAGTACGGCACCCGCTTCACCCGCCCGGTCGTGGTGCCCGACACCGCCGACGGCGTGGAGATCGCCGTCGACGGCGTGGCGTCCGAGGTCAGGGACGACGGCTCGGTTCGCGTCGACCTGACGGTGCGCTCAGGGACGCGGAAGGTACTGGCGCGGACCCGGGCCTGGGTGGCGTACGACCGATAGCCAGTCCCGCGAAGGCACCCACGAAGACCACGGCGGCCCCCGTCAGCACTGCGCTGCGGAGGCCGCCTTGCGTGTATACGACGGTGAGCACGGCGATGCCGAGCGCGCCGCCGAATTCACGGATGGTGTTGTTCATGCCGGAGGCCAGGTTGTGCTCGTGCTCCTCGACGGAACCGATCACCGTCGCGGGGTTGGCCGCGAACACCAGCCCCATGCCGACGCCGGCGAGCACCATGGCCCCGACCATCGCCCCGTAGGACACTCCGGGGCGCGCGATCAGGGCCAGCCAGGTGAGGGCGACCGCCTGGGCCAGACAGCCGATCGCCTGCAGCAGCCAGCCGCCCACCCGGGTCATCAGCAGGCCGGTCAGCGGTACGGCCACCATCGGGGCCACGGTCCAGGGCAGGGTGCGCAGTCCCGCTTCGAGCGGGGAGTAGCCCATGGGCCCCTGGAGGAACTGCGCCAGGAAGAAGATCGATCCGAACACCCCGAAGTACATGGCCAGCGCCAGGACGTTGCTGAGCATGAACGCCCGTACCCGGTACAGGTGCGGCGGTACGAGGGGGTACGGGGCGGAGCGCTGGCGCAGCGCGAACGCGGTGAGCAGGACGACCGTCAGCGCGATCCCGGCGAGCGTGCGGACCGGTGACACCTCGTCCCCGGCGGACTGGACGATGGTCCACACGGCGGCGCCGACCGCGCCGCAGGAGAGCAGGGTTCCGGGCACGTCCAGGGGGCGCGGCAGGCCGGTGGACTCGCGGATCGCCCACATTGCCAGAGGCAGGGCGACCAGGCCCACCGGCACGTTGATCCAGAAGATCCAGTGCCAGTCGAGGCCCTGGGTCACCAGCCCGCCGGCCATCGGGCCGAGTGCGATGCCCATGCCGTTGACCCCGCCCCACACGCCGACCGCGAGGGGGCGGCGGGCCGGGTCCACCGCCGCCACCGCGAGGGTGAGGGACACCGGCAGGATCGCGGCGGCTCCGGCGCCTTGCAGCACGCGGGCCGCGATCAGCATGCCGGGCGAGGTCGCGAGCGCGCAGGCCGCCGAGGCCAGCGTGAACAGCCCGATGCCCCAGACGAACACGCGGCGCCGCCCGATCCGGTCGCCGAGCGCGGCGCCTGCCAGCAGCAGTCCGGCGAAGGGCAGGATGTATCCGTTCATCACCCACTGAAGGCCGGTCTGGTCCGTGCCCAGGTCCCGCGCGATCACGGTGAGGGCGTTCGTGACCACCAGGTTGTCCACGGCCACCATGAACATGGGCAGCGAAGTGGCCGCCAGTGCCCAGGCCGCGCCTTTGGCTCTCGTCACGGCTCGTTTCCCTTCTCTCGTCTCTCGTGTGTCGTCCACTGCGGAAATGCACGCAGGCCGCCGAACCCAGGGGGACGGGTCCGGCGGCCTGCGAGTCGGAGGGCGGTTACGCCTGCGTGCCCGTGGGCGGCAGCTGCAGTTCGACGGCGCCGATCTGAGCCAGCAGGAAGAGGTCCTGACGGCAGGCCCAGTGCTCGTGGACGAGGCCGTCGTCACCGACCCGGTAGATGTGGATGTGCTCGACGTCGACCTTGTTGCCGGTGCCCTCGAAGCCGAGGAAGTTGCCGGTGTGGATTCCGGTGAACCGGACCCGGATGACCGCCTTGTCGCCGTCGGCGAAGGAGTCGAGGTGGTCCCAGCTGGCCTCCGAGAAGACGGAGTTCATCCAGCGGGCGGTGCCGAGGTAGCCGTCGGGGCCGCCGGGGGTGCCGGGCGGGGCCTCGAAGTCGACGAAGTCGGGGGCGACCAGCTCGTGGGCGGCCCGGGCGTCCAGCTCGTTGAAGATCCGGCCCATCTGGTGGGCGATCTCCAAGACCTTGTCGTTGGACATGTGCTTCCTTTCGTACGGCGTGTCGGGTGGGGACTGTGGGACGGGTCCTGCGTGTGGGGGGTGTGGGGGCGTGGGGGGTGTGGGGGTGTCGGGAAGGGAGAGCGGCGGGCGGCGACCGTGATCAGTGGCCGACGCCGAGACCTCCGGTGACGGGGATGACCGCGGAGGTGACGTACGAGGCGTCGTCGCTCGCCAGGAACTTCACGACCCCGGCCACCTCCTCGGGCTGGCCGGCGCGGAACAGGGAGGTCTGGCTCAGCAGGTGATCCCGCCGGGGGCCGGTGACGTCCTTGACCATGTCGGTCTCGATCAGGCCCGGGGTGACCACGTTGACGGTCACCTTGCGCCGCCCGACCTCCAGCGCGAGCGACCGGCCGAAGCCGATGAGACCGGCCTTGGAGGCGGCGTAGTTGGTCTGGCCCGGGGCTCCGGCCAGGGCGCTCACCGAAGCGATGAGCACGATCCGGCCCCAGCGGGCCTTGACCATGTCCGGCAGGACCTCCTTGGTGACCGATACGGCCGAGAGCAGGTTCGTCTCGACGACGGCCCGGAAGTCCTCGTCCTTCATCCCGAGCAGGAGTTCGTCCCGGGTGATGCCGGCGTTGGAGACCAGGACCTGGATCGGCCCGTGCTGGATGCGGGCCTCGTCCACGGCGCGGCGCACGGACTCGGGGTCCGTCACGTCGCAGCGCACCCCGAACAGCCCCTCGGGCGGCTCCCCGGTGCGGTAGGTGACGGTGACCTTGTCGCCCTGCGCGGCGAAGGCGCGGGCGGTGGCGAGGCCGATGCCCCGGTTCCCGCCGGTGACGAGCACGGAACGGCTCACGGTATGGGGCTCCTTATCGAAGGCCGGACGACAGCAGCGCGTCGAGCTGCTCCGCCGCCGCGGACGTGTCGGTGAAGTGGATCGCCTGCCAGCCGGCCGCCTCGGCGCCCTCGCAGTTGTGCGCGAGGTCGTCGATGAGGACGCAGTCCTGGGCGGGGACTCCGGCCCGTTCGGCGGCGAGCGCGAACATGCCGGGGGAGGGTTTGCGGTGGCCGACCTCGAACGAGAGGACGACGTCCTCGAAGAGCTCGGCCGGGTCGACCATGCGGCGCCAGTAGGCGTCCCAGGTCGGGACCATGTTCGAGATCATCCCCACGAAGGCGCCGCGCTCGCGGGCCTTGCGCAGCTCCGAGACCCACGCGTGGTTGGTCTCACGGCCGTCGAACCACGTGTCGGCGAGGGTCGTCAGCTTCCGGCCGGTGATCCCGTGGTCGGCCGCGAGCACCTCGGCGATCTCCTGGAGCCACTTCTCCTCCGTGACGAGGGGAGTGTCGATGGGCTCCATGGGATCGGTCGAGCCGTAGCGGGCCGTGACCTTCAGCAGCGCTTGCATGAGGACCTGCTGATCCAGGTCCTGTGCGGCGCAGAAGGCCGCCATGGTGTGTGCGAGCGGCGGTGTCAGCACACCGCCGAAGTCGGTCCAGACAGCTAGGCGCCGCGTACTCACAGTTGACTCCTGGATACGGTGGTGACGGTGACGTGGGCGATCTGCTCGCCGCCCTGGACGAAGCGGACCGGGACCTTGCGGCGCGCGCCTTCGACCGTGGGGTGGGGTGCTTCGGCACGGACGGTCTCGTCCAGTTCGGCGAACCGGTCGAAGCGGGCCTCGAAGCCGACCGCGTGCGTGCCGAGGGGATCGCCCCCGGCGAGCAGGGACAGCTGGCGGGCCGCCTCGACGAGGGTCATGGCCGGCAGGTGGTCGTAGACGTGGTCGAACAGCGCCCGGTTGTCGAAGCGGGGGGTCACCTCGGCGGTGACCGCCGAGTCCGTGCGCAGGGCCCGCGACAGCGTGACGTTGAGCGGGTTGCCCCGGCCCACCTGCCGCGGTTCGAGCTGCCCGCTGCCGCCGCCTCCATCGCCGAACTCCGAGGTGAAGGGCGCGGGGGTGCCGCGCTGCGCGTGGCGCAGTACCTCGTTCTCGTGCGGGTTGAGGAAGAGCACGTCCATCTCGTGCTCACCGACGGCGACCCCGTCCATGAAGTACAGCTGGGCGACCTTGCCCTTGCGGACCCGGCCGCGCTTGTTCGTCTTGCCGGAGTACTCGGTGTCGATGTACAGCCGTCCCGGCTCCGCGCCGATCAGCAGCGCCTCCAGGCCGTAGAGGTTCAGGCGGAAGCTGTCGACGATCATGGTGGTGCCCTGGGGCAGACCCATGTGCGCGTGCGATCCGGCGATCCCGGCCTGTCGTCCCGATTCCAGGAGCAGCAGCGCGTCGTACACGGCCGGCCGCTGGATGTGGTCGCTGTAGTAGCCATGGGTGAGCGGCAGTTGGACCGCGGCGCGCACCCGCATGGCTGACAGGGGCTGGACATCGGTGATGAACACCTCTGAGACAGCGGCCCGGTGGACCAGGGAGCGGTCCACGGTGCGTCCGTAGCCGAGCTCGACGGGCGCCGACGGAATCTCCGGAGCCACTTCTGTGGTCATACGTATTCCCTATGGCTGGGGTTCCCTCCAAGGCCAATCAGGCCGAGAGGATGTTTACGGTGTGGAATGAGCGTCGCAGCCCCGCATGGAAGCGTGATCGCGCGTGAATTCAAGGGAGATAAAAGCTGGGGAAATCGCGCCGGCGCGGAACTCGGGCGAACACGGCGGCCGGGAACAATGCGGAGGGCGGAGCCAGTATCCTTGCGCAATGCGTATCGGAGAGCTGGCCCGGCGTACCGGAGTTTCGGTGGCGACGGTCAAGTACTACACCCGTGAGGGGCTGTTGCCGCCCGGCGAGCACAGGGGTGCGAACCAGGTGAGCTACGAGGCTTCGCACGTCCACCGGCTCAAGCTCATCCGGGCCATGCTGGAGGTCGGCGGCCTGTCCATCGCGGCGGCCCGCGCGGTGCTCACCGAGGTCGACTCGCCCCGGCGCACGGTCCACGGCATGCTCGGCGTCGCCCAGTCCGCGGTCAGCAAGCCGGTGGCCGAGCGCGACGCGGAGGCGGACTGGGAGGGCGCCGAGCGCGAGGTGACCGAGCTGGTGCGGCGGCACGGCTGGGCGGTCAAGCCCGACAACCCCGGCTGGAAGTCGCTGGTCCAGATCGTCGTGACGTACCGCGGGCTCGACCGGGGCGATCTGCTGACCCTGCTCGACGAGTACGCGGCCGTGGCCGGCCGCCTGGCCCGGGCCGAGGTGGCGGTCCTGGCCGGGGTGCCCGGCACCGACGGCAAGGTCGAGGGCGTGATCCTCGGCGCGGTGCTCGGGGACGCGGCCATGTCCGCGCTGCGGCGCATCGCCCAGGAGGACGTGTCCGGACAGGTCCGGCCGCCGCTCGACGCGATGGCCCAGCCGGAGTAGCTCAGTCGGAGTAGGCGAGCTCGGCGGCCGCCGGTGCCAGGTGGTGGACGCGGGCGGGCGGTATGTTCCACAGCACCGTCTCGGTGCGGAACCGGTGGCGGCCCAGCGTGCGTTCCAGTACCGCCTGGGTCCGCAGGGTGCGCTGCCGGGCCTCGCCCGCGGTGAACGCCCGGCGCAGCGGCGGGATTCCGGCGTACGCGAAGAACGACAGGGTGCCGCGCGGCCGTAACGCGGTGAGCAGCTGCCCGAGGATGCCGTCCACGGTCGGGGCGTCGAAGTTCGCGAACGGCAGCCCGCAGACGATCGTGTCGTACGAGTCGAGTTCGCAGTCCTGGACGAGTCCGGACAGCAGGCGCACGCGGGAGTCGTCCCGGTAGTCGTGCCGGAGCAGATCGGCGAACCGGGGGTTGGGCTCGACGAGGTCGAGGGTGTCCAGCCGGCCCAGCGAGGCCTGGATGTGCCGGGTCACCGCGCCCGTGCCGGAGCCCACTTCGAGCACCTTGCGCGCCCTGCCCGGGACGGGGATCACGTAGCGGGTGAGGGCTCGGGCCAGAAGGGGGCTGCTGGGCGCGATGGCGCCCGTCTCCCGGCGGGTCCGGGCGAACTCCCTGAGGAACAGCGTCACGTCGGTCATGCGCACCTGCTTACTGATAGTTGCTCTATCGATAGCTTAGGTTACTCTTGCCGACAAGGCACGCACCCTCTGCTTCAACGCGACGCTAATGACCGCCTGGCCTGGGGTCATCCCTCACCAATGACCCGGCACATGCCTCGAAAGAGGTACTGCCGGCCACCCGGGGGCGTGTGTGACGGAGGGTCTGACCGGAGCGTGACGAGGGTCTGACTGGACGGGGAGAAGACCGTGGACACCGCCTCACTCATGTCGTGGGTCGACATCACCTCGGGCCTGGCGGGGAACCTGTCGGGCGCGGCCTGCTGGGCCTACGCGATCCTGGCGCTCACGACGCTGCCGCCCCTGCTGCCGAACAACGTGCTGCTGGTCACCAGCGGTGTGCTCGCGGCGCGCGGGGAGATGTCGTTGGTCCTGGTCCTGCTGTCGGTGGCCGGCAGCGCACTGCTCGGGGACCTCCTGATACACCGCTGCGGCCGGGTGATCGGGGACCGGGCGCGCCGCGGGGTCGTGGCGCGCGGGCGGCGCGGCGAGCTCTTCGACTGGATGTCGCTCCGGGTGCGCCAGCGCGGCATCCCGTTCGTCGTCGGCGTGCGGTTCCTGCCGAGCGGGCGGCTGATGGGCGGGCTGGCGGCGGGCGCGGCGCACTATCCCGTCCACAGGTTCGCGGCCGGGGCCGCGCTCGCCGAAGCGATCTGGACCGCCTACTCCGTGGGCGTGGGCTACTTCGGCGGCGCCCTCAGCGACGACCCGCTCCACTCGGTGGCGATAGGGCTCGGGCTGTCCCTGGCGGTGGGCGCGGTCGCGGCGCTCGTACAGCGCCGCAGTACGCGGCTCGCCGGATCGCAGCGCGCCGCGGCGATGGACGTACCGAAAGAGGTATAGCGCGGGGTCCAAACGCGTATTCCTCGGCATTTGCGGCTCTGAAAGAGTTGTGATGCCGACTTGCGCGGGGCCGCAAGCCATCGGCACCCCCCCCGTAAAGCGATACCGAATCAGGGAGAGAAAATTGTTTGCCGCCATCGGAGCATTCACCGCGCGGCGTCGAAAATGGGTCGTCATCGCGGCGGTCGTCTTCACGCTGTTCGCCGGCGCGTGGGGAACCGGCGTCTTCGGCTCGTTCACCGGCGGTGCCGGATTCGACGATCCGTCCAGTGAGTCGGTCGCAGCCGACAAGGTTCTCGACGGCCCGCTCGGACGCGAGTCCAACGACGTGATCGTCCTGTACGAGTCCAAGGAACCCGGCCGGACGGTGGAGGAGTTCGGCAACTCCGTCCGCACCGCGCTCGACGCCGTCCCGAGGGCGGGCATCGCACGCCTCGGCTCCTACTGGAACCCCGGCACGCAGAGCCCGGACGCGTACGTGTCCAAGGACCGCACGCGCACGTACGCGACGGTGCAGTTCTCCGGCGACGACGACCAGAAGCAGGTCCTGGCGCTGACGGCGATCAAGAACTCCTTCGCGGCCGACGGGGTCACCGTCCGCTTCGGCGGCGTCACCGCCATGACGGAGCAGGTCAACGCGCTGACCGGCTCGGACATCGCCCGCGCCGAGATGATCTCGATCCCGATCCTGCTCCTCCTGCTGGTCCTGGTCTTCCGCAGCGCGGTCGCCGCGCTGCTGCCGCTCGCCGTCGGCACCTTCGTGGCGCTCGGCTCCTTCGTGATGCTGCGCGTGCTGACGATGTTCACCGAGATCTCCAGCACCGTCATCAACGTCATCACGATCCTCGGCCTCGGCCTGGCGATCGACTACGCGCTGTTCCTGGTCAACCGGTTCCGCGAGGAACTGGCCACGGGCGCGGACGTGGACACCGCGGTCCGGCGCGCCACGGCGACGGCCGGCCGTACGGTCGCCTTCTCCGGTCTCGCGGTGGCGATCTCCTTCGCCGGCCTGGTCTTCTTCCCGTCCCGCTTCCTCTCCTCCATGGGGTACGCGGCCGTGGCGGTGGTCTCCTTCGCGGTCGTGGGCTCGCTGACGCTGCTGCCCGCCCTGCTGCGCTACACCGGACACCGCATCGACAAGTGGCGCATCCCGCTGCCGGGCGGCGACCGCGGCGCGCGGCGATCGCTGACGCAGGGGCGCTGGTACCGCACCGCCCACGTGGTCATGCGCAAGCCGCTGGTGTCCTCGCTGGCGATCGTCGCGGTCCTGGTCGGCCTCGGCGCACCGCTGCTCGGCGTCAACTGGGCCCGCCCGGGGGAGTGGGTCCTGCCCTCGAACGGGGACGCGAAGGTCGTCAGCAAGGTCCTGGCCTCCGATTTCACCACCGACCCCGGGCGGATCATGACCTCGGTCGTACGCTTCGACGGCCCGGCCGACCGGAACGAAGTGGCCGCCTACGCGGCACGGTTGGGCAAGGTCGAGGGCGTGGCGTCCGCGACGCCGACGGCCTTCGAGGGCAACGACGCACGCGTGACGCTGCGTTACGCGCCCGACCCGATGTCCCGGACGGCCCTGGACCTGGTCCACGACGTACGGGCCACCCCCGCGCCGCAGGGCACGCGGACGCTCGTCACCGGGATGCCGGCCTCCCGGGTGGACATCGTCGGAATGATCGGCGAACGGCTCCCGTGGATGGCCCTGTTCGTGGCCGTCGTGTCCTTCCTGGTGCTCTTCATGGCCTTCGGCTCGCTGCTGCTGCCGCTGAAGTCCGTGATCCTCAACCTGCTGTCGCTCCTCGCCACGTTCGGCGCCGTCAAGTGGATCTTCCAGGACGGGCACCTCTCCGGGCTGCTCGGCTTCGAACCCATCGGAGCCGTCGACGCCAACTTCCCCGTCCTCATCGTGGCGATCGCCTTCGGCCTCGCCATGGACTACGAGGTCTTCCTGCTCTCCCGGGTGCGGGAGGAATGGGAGACCAGCGGTGACCCGGTCGAGTCGATGGCGCTCGGCCTCCAGCGAACCGCGAAGATCATCACCAGCGCCGCGCTGCTGCTGGTCGTGGTGGTCGGAGGATTCGTGACCTCGTCCATCCTCTTCATGAAGATGATCGGAGTGGGCCTGGTCATCGCGGTGGTCATCGACGCGACGGTCGTCCGCGCACTGCTCGTGCCCGCCACCATGGCCCTGATGGGCAAGTGGGCCTGGTGGGCGCCCGCACCGCTGGCCCGCTGGTGGTCCCGCCACGGCTTCCGAGAGTCCGCGGCCGAGGAGCCCGCGGGCCCCCTGCCGGACACCGCCTCCCGTCCCGTCGGGGCCGGGCGATGACCCGGGTCCGGCCTGCCGGATCGCCCGGGAGCGGGCGCTCCGCAACGGCGAAGAACCACGAAGCCAGGAACCGCCAAGCCAAGAACCATGAAGGGCCGGAGCGCTCCGAGGGGTCGGCCGCGGCCCCCGGGGTCCTCGAACCGGCCCCATCTGCCGCCTCGGAGCGGGTGGTCCCCCGACTCCCCTCCGAGGCCTCCTCCGGGGCGCCGGCCGGTACGCGATCCACCGGTCCGGACGCCCCGAAGGCGGCGCCGCCCCCCGTCCCCGGAAAACCCCCGACGGGGATCCGGGGCGCGGCGCCGCCCCTGACCACGGACGCGGACGCCACGGCGGACGATGCGTCTCATACCGCGCCTGATGCCGCGTCTCATGCCGTGCCGGACGCCGGCCGGGTCCAGCACGCGGGGGCCGTCGCCGCATGCGTCACCGCCGTGCTCGCGGCCCTCTTCGGAACCTGGGGCACCTGGTCCGAGCCACTGGGCAACGGTCTCCCGGGATTTCCGCTGCCCTGGGGAGTGACCGCCGGCCCGCCCCTGCTCCTGGTCTCGCTGGCGGGCGTGTTCGTCGGCTGGGCCGGCGCGCCCTCCTTCTCCCGCACCTGGGCGCACACCGCCGCCGGACTCGCCGCCGCCACCGGTCTGCTGGCGCTGCCGCGACGCCCCTGGGGGGCGGACGCCTGCTGGGCCGCGCTGTCGGAGGCCGCGCACGCGGGGATCTTCGGAGTGGCCCTCGGGTGGGTGCCCGCCCTGGCCGCGCTCGCCGTCACCCGGCGGCGCAGCCGGCGCCGCACCGGCTTGTCGCCCTACGTCTGGACCACCGCCCTCACCGCCGTGGCCCCTCTGGTCGTGCTGAGCGCCGCGGCACTGTGGTCCACGCCCGACGCCCCGGCCGACTGCTCGGCCGCCGGGTGCATCGCGCCGCGCGCATCCCTGCTGTTCACCGGCGAGATCAGCCTGCGGCTCATGCTTCCCGCGTGGGCGGCATCGGTCGCGGTCCTCGCGGCCGCCCGCCGGAGCGGCCGGGTCAGGAAACTGCGTACCGGCTGGCAGGTGCTGCTCGCCCTGGCCGGCTGCGGGCTGGCCGTCCTCCTCTCACCCGGGCTGATCTTCGGAGCCAACGTATGAGCACCACCACCACGTACGGCCGTCGTCGTGTCCTCGCGCTGGCCGGGGCCGCGGTCCTGTCCGGACTCGGCTGGACCGGCACCACCGCGGCCGTGGGCTCCCCGCCCCGTCCGGATGCCCGCCGCGCCTACATCGGAGGATTCACGATCGGCGAGTACGGGCTGCCGGGCCTGCGCGGTATCGGCATCGCCTCCGTGGGCGCCGACGGCCGGCTCGAAATCGAGGGCTGGCAGGGCGGGATCGAGAACCCCTCGTTCCTCGCGCTCTCGCCCGACCGCGGCCGGCTCTACGCCGTCAGCCAGCGCCCCGGAGGAGCCGACGGGGCGATCCACGCTTACCGGATCGACGGCGACCGGCTGCTCCCGCTCGGGAGCCCGCGCTCCAGCGGGGGCGCCGCACCGGTGCACCTCGCCGTCCACCCCGGCGGCCGTTTCCTGCTCACGGTCAACTACGACTCGGGACACGTCGCCGTCCTGCCGGTGGCCTCGGACGGGACGCTCGGCGAGGCCGTACAGGTGGTGCGCCACGAGGGCCGCGGTCCTCACGCGGTCGAACAGCTCGGGCCGCACCCGCACATGATCGCCTTCGACCCGGCGGGACGCCGCGTCCTGGTGCCCGACAAGGGCGACGACCACATCCACGTCTACGACTTCGACGCGGACACCGGAACGCTTCGGCCGATCGACAAGCTCCGGCTCGGGAACGGCATCGGCCCCCGCCACCTGGTCTTCCACCCGCGCGGCGATCTGGCCTACGTGAGCAACGAACTGGGGCACACCGTCAGCGTCCTGGCGTACGACGCCGGCACCGGACGGCTCACCCCGGTCTCCCACGCGTCCGTCGCACCGCCCGGCATCGATCCCCGCAACGCGCCTTCCGCCGTGCACCTCACGCGCGACGGCGGGATGCTGATCACCGCGGACCGAGGTCTCGACACCGTCGAGTCCTTCCGGGTGGGCAACTCGGGCCGCACCCTCACCCTGGCCGAGTCCCAGCCCGTCAGCGCGAAGGCTCCGGGCACCTGCTGGCCGCGTGACGTGGCCCTCGACGCCTCCGACCGGTTCGTCTACACGGCGAACCAGGCCGGCCAGTCGGTCAGCGCCTTCCGGCTGGATCCGTCCACCGGCCGGCTCACCCCGGCCGCGCCGCCGCTTCCGGTGGCGAGCCCCAGCTGCGTCCTGCTGCGTTAGGCGGGGCGGCGGACCAACGGATGCATACAGGAGGGGGGGGGGCCCCCCCACCACCACCAACACCCCCCCCGCCGACAACACACCCCCACACCACCCCCCCAACCCAACACCACCCCACCCCACACCAGAGACACCAACACCAACACACACCACGACAAAAAGAAAA
>NZ_JBHYVM010000011.1:97175-157813 GCF_042750105.1 Streptomyces sp. NPDC059443
CGCGGCGGCGGCGGGCCCCGGCCGCTGGGGGTGGGGGGGGGGGGGCGGGCGCCCCCCAGCGCCGCGGCGCGCGCGCCCCCCCCCCCCGCCCGCCCCCCCCCCCCCCCTCCTGCGGTTCCGCAGCGGCCGTCAGGGCCGCCACTCGGAGACGGTGACCCGCACGTCAGCGCTTCCGCACGCGACGGACGCGGCGTACCCCTCCGGGGAACGGACGCTGCGCACGAACCACTCCTGGCCCGAGCCCGGTACGCGTGCCGCGCGCCAGGGCCCGAACACGCGGCCGTCGTACCGCGGGGGGTCGGCGCTGAGACCGGTGCCCGCCGCCTTCACCAGCGCCTCGGCACGCGTCCACTGCTCGAAGCCGTGCGTGGTGCGGCCGCCCTGGACGCACGGGATCCGGCTCCAGTCCATGTGGGGCCGTACCCGTTCGATGTCCATTCCCACCGGGAGGCGCGGGCCGTCGGCGATGGCGATCGCCGCGTACGCCGCCGAGTGGGACAGGCTCGCCGACAGAGTGGCACCGCTGGGGGCATGGGGCACCGGCTTTCCGTGCTCCTCGCTTCCGCAGCCGGCGCAGGAGCGGCGGAAGGCCACCTCGTGCGGGCCGATGCCGAGTTCCCGGCCGAGCAGGCTCCGGTAGACGTGGTGGATCGCCAGGTAGCGCAGCCGGTCGGAGCCGCGGTTGAAGCGGGCCAGCCGCTCGCGCTCCCTGGAGTCCATCACCGCGTACGCCTCTTCGTACGGCACCCAGGCCGCCGCGGCCGCGGTCGGGACCATCCAGATCCGTATGCCCGCCTCGGGCGGGGTCGTCCCGGCGGCGGTCCGTTCGCCGATCGAGGTGGTGCTCACGCAGCCGAGCCCCCCGCCAGGATGTGGTGCTGGAGCCGGCGCAGGTCGTCGGAGGGTTCCAGCCCCAGTTCCTCGGCCAGGACGTCGCGTACGTGATGGAAGGCGCGCAGTGCCTCGCCGCGCCGCCCGCTGCGGTAGAGGGCGTCGATGAGGCGTGCGTGCAGCCATTCGTTCAGCGGGTCCATGGCGACCATGCGGAACAACTCCGGTACGGCTTCCCGGTGCTGACCCAGGATCATGATCGCTTCGATCCGCAGTTCCCGGGCGCGCGAGTGCAGTTCCTCGATGCGCACCCCGTGTCCGGCGAGGACGCGGCCCTGTGCGACATCGGCGAGGGCGCGCCCGCGCCAGAGGCCGAGCGCCGTGTCCAGCTTCTCCAGCGCGGCTTCCGGATCGCCGGCGCGCAGCTTCGTCCGCGCCTGCCCGTACAGCTGGGTGAACTGTTCCAGGTCCAGCCGGCCGGGTGCGAGGCGCAGCGAGTAGCCGGTGCCCTCGGTGGCGACGACGTCGCGAACGGCCGTGCCGGCCAGCTCCCGCTCCAGCTCCTGGCGCAGGTGGTAGATGTGCGTGCGGACCGTACTGACCGCGGTGGAGGGGGGCGCGCCGTCCCACAACTCCTCGACGAGGGTGTCCACCTCGACGATGTCGCCCGCGCGAACGGCCAGCAGGGCGAGCAGTTTGCGTACCTTGGGACCGCGCGGTCGGTGCGCCGAGGGGCCGTTGAAGGCTTCGAGCGGGCCGAGGATGCGGATGCCGAATCCGCCGGAGCGGGTGCCCGTCGCGGGCTCACCGAGTGTCCGGTCGAACGTCCTGCTGTGTAACTGGGCGGGCATTTGGGCGGGTACCCGGGTGGATATCTGGGTGGGTATCTGGTTGTGGCTCAGCATGAATCCCCCGTTGTGTTCTTCAGCCGACGGGCTGGGCGAAAGCGACGAGATGCGCCGCGTACTGCGTGACCATGAAGATCCGGTACGGCAGCCTGCGCCGGGAGCGCGAGTCGTCCCGGTGCCCGGTGAAGGCCGCGGCGGTCACCGCGAGTGCCCCGCCGAGCATCACGACGGCGGGCGCCAGCAGTTGCGGCGCGGCCAGCACGAAGGCGCTCGCCAGCAGTCCGGTGCCGACGCACATGGCGCTGACCGACACGAAGGCGGCCGTGTACGCGCGTCCCCGTACGAGCGTCCAGTTGCGGCGGCCGTGCTTGGCGTCGCCCGTGGTGTCCGAGAAGTCCTTGGCGACGGATCCGACCAGACCCATCCACAGGCACATGGCGGTGCAGAAGACGATCAGGGAGGGCCCTACGGGCGTGCCCGCGCACAGGGCTCCCGCCGCGTAGGTGAGCGCGCCGCTCGCGATCACGGTGACCATGGTGCCGGGGGTGCTGGACTTGAGGGCGATGCCCGGCGCGGAGTAGACGTAGCCGAGGAGGATCATCAAGGCGGTGACCGTGAGCATCGCCGGGCCGATCCAGGCGCCGCCGGCCAGGGCGAGCGCGGCCAGTATCCGCGCGGTGCGACGCGCGTGGACGAGCGTGAGGGCGCCGCGCCCGATGGGGCGGGTGGAGCCGTTCGCCCGGTCCTCGTTGACGTCGGTGACCCCGTTGTAGAGGTAGGCGGACGTCACGGCCAGGGACCAGACCGCCGCCCCGGCGAAGAGCAGCGGGGGCAGCGACACGTAGGACACCGTGCCGGCCGTACCGGCGAGCAGGAAACGCATCAGGAAAATGAGTTGCACGGCTATCCGGGATTCCTGCCAGCAGAGCAGCAGAATGCGCAGGGGGTTCCGGGTTGCCGGTGAGGAGTCGAGCGGCGTTGCGGAATTTCTCATTCTATCGGGATTCGCGGGCGTCATTGTCGACATGCCTGGAATCTATTTCAATGGCTGGATGAAAGTCATCCCCGGGAGGGGTATCCGGACTACTCTCAAAGAGGTATCCCGTGTTGCGCCCATGTGTCGTAAGCGAGGAAGTCCTGTCGGCATCGTGGACCCCCCGGGTTGCGCGATGCCGACAGGACTCGGGTGCGCCGTCGGTCAGTTCTCCTGGTACTCGCCCGGTCTCGGTCTCCTGATGAGCCGGGCGTCGATCGCTTTGTTCGCCGCGTCGATGCGCGATACGGCGCCAAGTTTCTCGAAGATGTTACGCAGATGTCGTTTTACGGTGCCCTCGGTAATGCGCAGCCGCACGGCTATCTGGCGGTTGCTGAGGGCGGCGGCGACGAAGGTGAGCACCTCGCGTTCCCTGGGCGAGAGCGCTTGCTGCGAGGTGCTGAAGCCGGCCGCGGGGACGCCGCTGCTCGGCAGGGCGATCGTGACGTGCGGGTCGCGGGAGGTGGTGTTGCGCACCGCGGCGAGCAGCGATTCGCGCGGGACGCTCTTGTGCAGATAGCCGCGGGCCCCTTGGGCGAGCAGCTCCTGCACCAGCTGGGCATCGCTGTGCATGGTCAGCATCAGCACGTGCAGCTGAGGGAAACGGGTGGTCAGCTCGCGGACCACCGTGGGTGCGTGGTGGTCCGGCATCTCCACGTCGAGCAGGACGACGTGCGGGCTGGTCCGCTCCACCAGATCGGCCAGCCCTTCCGACGTGTCCGTGTCGGCCACGATCGTGAGGTCGTCTTCCATTTCGATCAGCTCGCACAGGGCGCGGCGCAGCAGCGAGTGATCGTCCACGGCGATGATCCGCAGCGGCTCGGCCGCCGCGGCCGCCGGTCCCGGCTCAGGCGGTGTGGGCATGGTTCGCCTTGTGGAGCGGTATGGAGAGTTCGATGGCCGTTCCCCGGCCCGGGGAGCTCTCGATGATCAACCGGCCGCCCAGCAGTCTGGTGCGTTCCGTCAGGGACGCGAGGCCGTTCCCGTGCCGGTGAGCCGCTGCGGCGATCCCCTTGCCGTCGTCGCGCACCGACGCCTCCACGCTGTCCGCGTCCACCCGCACCTCGATGTCGATGCGGGTGGCATCGGCGTGGGTGAAGGCGTTGCGCAGGCCCTCGCGGAGCATCAGATAGAGGTCCTCCACGAGATCGGGCGGCAGCAGGTCCTGCGGATCGTCCACGCGGATTTCCACCCGCGGCTGGTCCAGGGCCATGGCGGTGACGAAGGCGGAGAGCGATACGTGGAGGGATTGTGTCGCTTCCACGCGTGTCCGCAGGTCCGTCACGATCTCGCGGGTGGCGTGCATGGTCTCCAGGATCGACTGCTTCAGCGCCTCCAGGCGCTCACTCCGCTCCGGGGAGATGTCGTCGGAGCGGTCGGAGAGTTCGTAGAGCTCCAGCTGGCGCAGGGCGAGGCTGGACGCGCTGCCGATGCGGTCGTGGATCTCGCGGGCCATGCTGTTGCGGCCGCGCTGCGCGGCGTCGCACACGATGTTGAGCAGGAAGAGGTCCTGCCCGGTGGAACCCGCTTCGAGTCGCTGGGTGATCGACGATTGCAGTACGGCCAGTACCTTCATCAGGCAGCGCTGGCTCTCCGGCCAGCCCGGGGCCAGCCGGACCAGATGGTCCATGGCGACCTGGAACAGAAGTGCTCCGGCGCGGACCGAGTGGACGGGCGCGATTCCCTGAGCGATACGGGCGCCGCCGAGTCTGCGCGTCTTCATGATGAGACTGGAATCGAGAGGTGCCTCGGTTCCTTCCGCCAGTGCGTCGAGGCACTCGGCGAGAATGTGCTGAGCCTGTTCCTTACAGCTGATCCACGCTTCGGGATTCGATCCCAGCGGATTGTGGTTCTCGATGAGAAGATTTCGGTAATCTTCGAGCAGTGCGGATTGATGGGCCTTTAAGTTCTTGGCCAGCTCCCCCTGTTCGGTCACATGGGCTAGAGTTCGGTCGGTATTGATCCCGTGTTCTTGTGTGGTGTACCGCAAGATCCCCCGCCTTGCTGTTGCCTGAAGCTGCCCCTCGTCCGGGTCGACTGCCCTGCTTGGCGAGGGGGGCACTCCAGCGATCATCCAGCAGATTGCCTCCAAAGCGGCTTGGGTGTCAAATGCATTGAATTACCGGAACGTAATATTCAGGTCAAGGGGCGGGGTTCACCGGGGTTCGGCGGCGGCTGTGCGGGGTGATCAATTTGTCCCTTTCCTGATGATGCGCGAACCAGGGATCCGGTATCACGCGCATGCCGCCGAGGGCCTGTGGATGGTGAAGGGCCGACTGGTTCGGAGTCCGGTTGGCGCTGGTCCGGGGGTTATCCACAGGGGTTTCCGGATCCGGTCGCACGCGGGACCTTCGATCCATGACGAACAGCCACGAAGCACACAGCAATGAAGCGCACGGCCACGAAGCACACGGCCGCGAAGCGCATGGCCATGAAGCGCACAGTGGGGAAACACACAGTCGCGAAACACACCGTCGCGAAGCGCGCGGCCCGTCCGGCCGGTCTTCGGCCAGTCCGTCCGGAGACGCCGAAGCGCCCCCGATCACCCTGCGCAGCCCGGCCGAACTGGCCGACGCGCTGCCCTACATGCTCGGCTTCCACCCGACCGACTCCCTCGTCATGGTCGCCGTCCACGGAGAGGGCGGACGCTTCGGCGGCCGGCTCCGCGTCGGCATCCCGGACACCCCCGCGGAATGGGAGGACACGGCCCGGCAGGTCGCCGACTGCCTGGTCGGCGGCAGCAGCCGGCGCGGTGCCAAGCCCGACGGCATCGTCGTCTTCCTCTGTCAGGACCCGCGCGGGGACGAGAGCGGACAGCGGGTCATGACCCGGCTGCGCCCGCTCGCCCAGCGGATCCGGCTGGCCTGCGGGGCCCTGGACGTACCCGTGCTGGAGGCGCTGTGCCTCTCCGCCGGGCGGTACTGGTCCTACTGCTGTCCCGACGAGCGCTGCTGCCCCGCCGAGGGCAGTGCGCTGGCCCCGCCCGGGACCTCCGTGATGGCCGCCGCGGCCACCTTCGCCGGGCTGCAAGTCCGGGGCTCCCTACGGGAGATCGAGCGGCGGTTGACACCGCTGCGCGGCACGGTCGCCGAGGAGATGGAGCGGGCCCTGGACCGGGCGGCCGCAGCCCTGGTACCGAAGATCCTCGACGGGGCGACCCGGGAGGAGGTGGGCGCCGAGACCGTGCTCCTCGCCCGCGCCCTGATGCAGCGCATGGCCCTCGCCCCGCAGGCCGAAGGCGGCCCCCGCGCCGACGAACGGGACGACGCGCTGCTCGGCCACGACGAGGCCGCCTCGCTGATCCTCGGCCTCCAGGACCGGGAGATCCGCGACGTCGCCGCCGAGTGGATGGAGGACGAGGAGGCCGCCCCCGCCCTGCGGCTGTGGCGGGCCCTGGCCCGGCGCTGTGTCGGGGCCTACGGGGAACACGCGGCGGCCCCGCTGACCCTGGCGGGCTGGGTCTCCTGGTCCACCGGCGACGAGCCGACCGCGAGGATCGCTCTGGGGCTGGCTCTACGGGCGGACGGCGACTACCGCTTCGCGCAGCTGCTGCACCACGCCTGCAACGAAGGGGTCGACCCGGAGGGGCTGCGGGAGTGCCTGAGGGAGGAGCGGCGCCGTCGGGAGCCCCGCAGGGGACGTCTCCAGGCCGGGGGCCGACGGGGCGTCAGCAGGCCGCCGGGCCGCCGCGGCCGGACCGCCCGCCGCGAGTCCGGCCGCACGGCGGGGGGAGAGCAGTGACTGCGCGGGCAGCCCGGTTGCCCCAGTGGCCCCGGTCGGGCCGGTTGCCTCAGTGGCCGCGGTGGCGGCTGCCGGCGGGCGTGGTCCGCTCGGTTCCGCGGCGACGGCTCGTGCGATGGCCGGGTCTCCGATGGGCGCAGCCACCGCCGGGGCCCGTGACCCGGGCGGGGGTGGGGGCGTTGCCCTGGGGGGTGGTGGGGGTCCGGCCGCGCCGCCGCCCAGCCGATCCGCCCGGAGCGCAGACAAGGCGACGCATGTCCCACCCCGTACCTCCTGCCCGCGTACCACCGTCCCGCAGGCCCGACTTGCCGCCCGTGCACGGCGCCGTGATCTGTGTCTCCGCGCCCTGCCTGGTCATCTCGCCCGAGCACGGCCAGCTCACCGGGCGGGGGATCGACGGGATCTACCGCTCCGGGCGCAGGCTGCTGTCCCGCTGCGTGCTGCGGGTCGACGGCCGGGATCCGGTCGCGGTACAGGGGCGCAGCCTCGGCGCGGACCGGGCCGCCTTCACCGCGACCGTCCGGACCGGAGCCGAGGCCGGGCCCGACCCCGACGTCGGTGTGGAGCGGATCCGGCACGCCGACGGCACCGAGCGGATCACCCTGCGCAGTTTCACCACCCGGCCGCTGCGGATCCCCGTGGAGGTCTCGCTCGGCACCGACCTGGCGGAGCTCGCCGATGTGGCCGCCGGCCGGGCCGGGCCGGAACTGCCCGCCGGGGTGCACGCCGCGGGGCTGCGCTGGACCAGCGGGGAGGCCCAGGCCGTCACCGCGGCCGAGCCGGCTCCCGACGACGCGCTCGCCTCCGTCGGGCTGCTGCGCTGGCAGCTCGAACTGCGCCCCGGGGAATCCCGCACCATCGAGCTGCGGACCACCCGGGACCGCGTGGCGCGGGCCCCCGCTGGGCACGTGGCGAATCCGCTGTCCGAAGCCCGCGCGGAGGGCGACGACCCCAGGGCCGAGGCGTGGTTGCGCACCGGCGTCGAGGACCTCGGAGCGCTCCTGCTGAGGGACCCGCGGGATCCGGCCGACGCCTATGCGGCGGCCGGGGTGCCGTGGCGGCTCGGACTGGCCCCGGCGGAATCCCTGTGGGCGGCCCGCATGGCGCTCCCGCTCGGCACCGGACTGGCCGCCGCGACCCTGCGCATCCTGGCCCGGACCCAGACCGGCGGCCGCGGGGCCGACTCCGGGAAGATCCCGGGCCCCCTGCGCGGGGCCGGGCCGCAACTGCCCCCCGGCTGCACCGGGACCGAGGCGACGCTGGCCTTCCCGGCGGTGCTGGCCGAAGCCAGGCGCTGGGGGATGCCCGAGGCGGAGGTGGCGCGGCTCCTCCCGGCTGCCGAGCGGTGCCTGGACTGGCTGCGGGGGGCCCTGGGGGAGGACGGGTTCCTGGCCGACCCCGACCCGGGTCCGCGCCGCTGTGAAACCCAGGCCCACGCCCATCGGGCCGCGCTGCTCGGCGCCGATCTGCTCGACGGGTGCGGGCGCCCCGGAGCCGGGGAGTGGCGGGAGTGGGCGGCCGCCCTGCGGGAGCGGTTCGCAGCCGGGTTCTGGGTCGGCGGCCCGGACGGGGGTCGGCCCGCGGCGGCCCTGCATCCCGACGGGCGGCCGCTGCCCCGACTGACGGGGGCCGCCGCTCACTTGCTCGACACCGGGCTGCTCGGAGGCGGCCGGCTCGCGCCGGGACTCCTCGACCGGGTCCGTACCGAGCAGCTGGCACGGCTGCTCGGAGCCCCGGCCATGGACTCCGGGTGGGGACTGCGGAGCATGGCCCTCCGCGAGCCGGGCCACAACCCGTTCGGCTACCGGTCGGGCGCGGTACGGCCGTACGAGAGCGCGGTCGCGGTGGCCGGTCTGGCTCAGGCGGGCTTCGAGAAGGAGGCCACCGCGTTGCTCCGGGGCCTGCTGGACGCCGCGGAGAGCTTCGGGTACCGCCTCCCGGAGATGTACGCGGCCGAGCAGCGCACCGCGGGCAGCGCTCCGCTTCCGCATCCGGCGGCCTGCCGCCCGGCGGCGGTCCCGGCGGCCGCCGCGATCCACGTACTGACGGCCCTGGCCGGGATCCGGCCGGACGCCCCCGCCGGCACGGTCGCCCTCAACCCGCTCCCCGGGGCCCCGCTCGGTGAGCTCCGCCTCTCCGGCCTCCGGGTTTCCGGGGAACCCTTCGCCGTGCGGATCAGCCGCCTCGGCCTCGGAATGGTCGAGGAGGCCGCCGGTGCGCTGCAACTGGGCGGCTGAGTCCGGTCCGGCCCCACCACCGGGGAACGGCTTCCGGTTCGTTGGTCCGAGGATCACCAAAGCTCTGTTTATCGTCAGGCAGACGACTATGATCGCGGCATGTCGCCCTACGACCCGTCGGCCTTCCCGCCCTTCGCCGTCACCGTCGACCTGGTCGTGCTCACCGTGCGGCGCCACGCGCTCTGCGCGCTGGTGGTCCGGCGGGGCGAGCAGCCCTTCCAGGGGCGCTGGGCGCTGCCCGGCGGCTTCGTGCGGGCAGACGAGGACCTCGCGGCGGCCGCGGCCCGTGAACTGTCCGAGGAAACCGGTCTGTGCACGCACGACCCGGCCGCCGGGGCCACTCCGGGCGTGGGCAACGGGGCACATCTCGAACAGCTGGCGACCTACGGCGATCCGAAGCGGGATCCGCGCATGCGCGTGGTCAGCGTGGCGCACCTGGTGCTGGCTCCGGACCTCCCCGCACCCCGGGCCGGAGGCGACGCCAACAGTGCGCGCTGGGCCCCCGTCGACGAGCTCGTCTCCGCCGAAGGCCAGGCCGGCGGTGGACTCGCCTTCGACCACGAGCGGATCCTCTCCGACGGGTTGGAGCGGGCCCGCTCGAAGATCGAGTACTCCTCCCTGGCCACCGCCTTCTGTCCGCCCGAGTTCACCGTCGGAGAGCTCCGCCGGGTCTACGAGGCGGTCTGGGGCGTGGCCCTCGACCCCCGCAACTTCCACCGCAAGGTCACCGGCACCCCCGGGTTCCTGGTCCCCGCCGGGGGGACGACGACCCGTCAGGGCGGTCGGCCCGCACAGCTGTTCCGGGCGGGCGGGGCCACCCTGCTCAACCCGCCGATGCTGCGCCCGGAAGTCTGACCCGCAGGCACCCGCACCCGCCCTGGCACCCGCCCCGGCGTCCGGTCCGACACGGGCGAACCCCCGCGTCGAATCCGCCGAATATCGGACATATCGCGTTATCTTGTTAGCGGTACTCACCCTGCCGCTGAGCGGTCTCACCCCCCGCGAGAGAAGCGATGCTCCAGGCCATCGGACTGACAAGCAACCCCCGTCGGGACCTCCCGCCCCTCGTGGACGACCTCACCTTCGAGGCCCGCCCCGGGAGCGTGACCGCGCTCCTCGGCGAGCCCGGATCGGGCAAGACCACCACCCTGCGGCTCATGCTCGAACTCGAACCCGGCCGCGGAGTGACCTACTTCCGCGGGCGCCCCCTGCACCGGATCCCGCATCCGGGCCGCGAGGTCGGCGTGCTCCTCGGCGACCTCCCCGGCAACCCGTCGCGCACCGTCCGGAGCCAGTTGCGGATGCTGTGCGCCGCCGCCGGCGTGCCCTCCTCCCGGGCCGACACCATGCTGGAGGTCGTCGGAGTCGCAGGTCTGCGCGATCAGCGGCTCGGCTCGCTCTCGCTCGGCATGGAACGCCGGGTCGCCCTGGCCTGTGCCCTGCTCGCGGACCCTTGCACGCTGCTCCTCGACGAGCCCGCCGCCGGGCTCTCGCCCCGCGAACGGAGCTGGCTGCACGGCCTGCTGCGCGGACACGCCTCCCTCGGCGGAGCGGTGCTCTTCACCACCGACGACGCGAAGGAGGCCGCCCGCAGCGCCGACCGGGTCGTCAGCATCGAGGCGGGCCGGCTCCTCGCGGACCAGGACGCGGCGGAGTTCGCCCGGACCCGGCTGCGGCCGCGGGTCGCCGTGCGCACCCCGCACGCCGCCCGGCTGGCCGACGTCCTGGGCCGCGAGGCGCGGGCGACCCGGCGCGCGGTGGAGATCGTCGAGGAGAGCGGCAGCCGCCTGTCCGTGTACGGAAGCAACTGCGCCGAGATCGGCGAGGCGGCCTTCCGCCACGGAGTGCTCGTCCATCAACTCGCCGACGAGACCGGCGACGCGGGAGCCCCGTCGCTGCCGCGCGCCCGCGCTCGCACCGGCGCCGAATCGGGGGCCCGGGCCACGGGCGCCGACTCGGCGCCGGCCGGGCCCGTCGGGGCGGACGTGGACGCGGATGCGAGCGCGGACCCGAATGCGGACGGCGACGGGAGCCCGCGCCATGCCCGTTCCCCGCGGCCCGCCTCGGCCGCGCGCCGGCTCGGCGGCCCGCTCCGGCCCCTGCGCTACGAACTGCACAGGGTCTTCGGCACCGCCACCCCCGCCTTCACCGCCGCCTTCGTCGTCGTCGTGTCCGTGGTCGCGGCGCTGGTGCTCGCCCGAGTCGGCCACACCGCCCAGAACCGGCTGCTCGCCGCCTGGCCGGAGCTGCTGCCGCTGCCGCCCGCGGCGCTCGGCGCCGGACTGCTCGGCGCCCTGGCCTTCGGCGAGGAGTACCGCTATCCCGCGCTCGCCGCCGACCGCGGCACCGTCCCCCGCCGACTCGGGCTGCTCACCGCGAAGCTCGGGGTCAGTGCCGTCCTCGCGCTCCTGCTCGGGATCCTCGCCGTGACCGCCGACGCCGCCGCCCTGACGCTGGTCTTCGGCAGCGGCCCGCTGCGTACCCCCGCAGAGTGGGTCTCCCCGGCAGCGAGTTGGGCGGGGCTGCTCATCGGCTGCGCCTGGTCCGGGGTGCTGGCCTCCGGAGCCTTCCGGTCCGCCTCCGCCGGCCTGGCCGCGGTGCTCGCCGTACCGGTGATGGTCGTACCGCTGGTGCGCAAGGCGCTGGACGGTCCGTCCGCGTACCCGGTGAGCGGCCTCGCACAGCGGCTGCGCGGACTGGCCTGGGCGCAGTGGCCCCCGGAGGCGGACCGCCTGGTTCTGGGGGCGCTCCGGGTGATGGCCCAACCGGTCGGCACCGCACTGGTGTTGTCGCTGATGGTCCTGTTGTGCGCCTATGGGTTCACAGGACTGCGCGGCCGCGTTCGCTTGTGAGGGATCGTTGGTGATCGTTCCGATGCCGGACGGCACCCCAACGGGACCGATGTCGCCCACATCGAGAGCGGCGGACCGCAACTCCCTGTAAATAGCCCGGTTCTTTACGATAAGTCGTCAATTACGCAGGTGGCGCCGATCACCCTTTCGTGTGCTTTTCACCAAAGACCTCAAGGGTGATGGAGGCGAGGCCGACAAAGGATTCGTGAGTACCCTTGCGCACACCATGATGACCGCCGCCCGCCATGCCGACTCCGGCCTCGCCGGCTCGGGCGAACTCGACCGCTACCCCTTCGCGGAGGCCTCCGGGACCGACCGCGTCGGCGTGCCCCACTGGGACGGATCCGACATCGAGTTGAGCCGGGTCGGCCGGCGCGCGGCAGGCAGCCGCGGCCGCGGACTCCACGGCCAACTCGTCCAGCAGCTCGGCCAGATGATCGTTTCCGGCGACCTCGGCGCGGACCGCCCGCTGGTCCCCGAGGAGATCGGCCAGCGTTTCGAGGTCTCCCGTACGGTCGTCCGCGAATCGCTGCGGGTCCTGGAGGCCAAGGGCCTCGTCAGCGCTCGCCCGAACGTCGGCACCCGGGTCCGTCCGGTCGCCGACTGGAACCTGCTCGACCCCGACATCATCGAGTGGCGCGCCTTCGGTCCCCAGCGCGACGACCAGCGCCGCGAGCTCAACGAGCTCCGCTGGACCATCGAGCCGCTCGCCGCCCGCCTCGCCGCCGGCCACGGCCGTCAGGACATCCAGCAGCGTCTCGTCGACATGGTCGAGATCATGGGCCACGCCCTGGGCCAGGGCGACTCGATCACCTTCGCGCGTGCCGACAACGAGTTCCACGCGCTGCTCATCCAGGTCGCGGGCAACCGCATGCTGGAGCACCTCTCCGGCATCGTCTCCTCCGCCCTCCAGGTTTCCGGCAGCCCCATCACCGCCTGCGACCGCCCCAGCGAGACCTGCGTGGCGCACCATGCGCGCATGGTCGAGGCCATCGCCACCGGCGACGCGGTGGGTGCGGAGAACGCGATGCGCCAGCTTTTGACGGTGCATCCGGAGGTCGAGCGCGTGGTCCCCGCCCCGCGCGAGCACTGACGGGCCCACGGGCTCGGGTGCGCGGGGGTGTGGGGATGCGGAAGAGCGGCCGACGTGTCGCCGGGCCCCAGGGGAGGGCCCGGCGGCATCGGCATGAGGATCGCGGCGGGCGGCCCGATCGGCGGTCCGGTCGGTGGTCCGGGACCGGCCCCGGTCGGTCCGGAGCCCTCGCGCCGCCGCTCCCGACTGGTCCTCCGGCCCCCGAAACGGGGCGTGTTCGGACACACCGGACCCACATTTATGACCGTATGACCGGCATGGCATCAAACGGGGTGTGACTCGGGCCACGAAGATTGGGCGTAACGCTCCGCGAGGTCACGCGATGACCTAAGAGGTGATGGCCGACGGAGGGAAGACAGCAGCCCTTGGGGGTGCTGTGCAGCTCCCCGGCCCCTGCCCGCGCCGCCGGCCCATCCCCAGTCGGTGGTCGTCGGCTCCGGTCCAGCACCACCAGGCCCGGGGTCGGAAGCCGTTTCCATCGTTCCGAGAGGTTGTTCGTGTCGGCCAGCACATCCCGTACGCTCCCGCCGGAGATCGCCGATTCCGAGTCTGTGATGGCGCTCATCGAGCGGGGCAAGGCCGAGGGGCAGATCGCCGGCGATGACGTGCGTCGGGCCTTCGAGGCTGACCAGATTCCTGCGACCCAGTGGAAGAATGTTCTGCGCAGCCTCAACCAGATCCTCGAGGAAGAGGGTGTGACGCTGATGGTCAGTGCCGCGGAGTCGCCCAAGCGCACCACCCGCAAGAGCGTCGCAGCGAAGACCCCCGCCAAGCGGACGGCCACGAAGACGGTCGCGGCGAAGACGGTGGCAGCGCCGGCCGTCGCCGCGACGGCCCCGGAGGCCGAGGTGGCGGACCCGGAGACCGCCGACGCCCTCGTACAGGAGACGGCGACCGAACCCGCCGCCAAGAAGACGGCGGCCAAGAAGACGGCCGCGGCCAAGAAGGCCGCGCCCGCCAAGAAGGCCGCCGCGAAGAAGACCGCGGCGAAGAAGACCGCAGCCAAGAAGGACGCCGACGAGGCGGGCGGCGACGAGGCCACGGAAGAGGGCGCGGCCAAGGCGGAGTCCGAGGACGAAGAGGACGGCGGCGAGAGCAAGGGCTTCGTCATCTCGGACGACGAGGACGACGCACCCGCCCAGCAGGTCGCCGTGGCCGGAGCCACCGCCGACCCCGTCAAGGACTACCTCAAGCAGATCGGCAAGGTCCCGCTCCTCAACGCCGAGCAGGAGGTCGAGCTCGCCAAGCGCATCGAGGCGGGCCTCTTCGCCGAGGACAAGCTGGCCAACTCCGACAAGCTGGCGCCGAAGCTCAAGCGCGAGCTGGAGATCATCGCCGAGGACGGCCGCCGCGCCAAGAACCACCTGCTGGAGGCCAACCTCCGCCTCGTGGTCTCGCTGGCCAAGCGCTACACCGGCCGCGGCATGCTCTTCCTGGACCTGATCCAGGAGGGCAACCTGGGCCTGATCCGCGCGGTCGAGAAGTTCGACTACACCAAGGGCTACAAGTTCTCCACGTACGCCACGTGGTGGATCCGCCAGGCGATCACGCGCGCCATGGCCGACCAGGCCCGCACCATCCGCATCCCGGTGCACATGGTCGAGGTCATCAACAAGCTGGCCCGCGTCCAGCGCCAGATGCTCCAGGACCTGGGCCGGGAGCCCACTCCGGAGGAGCTGGCCAAGGAACTCGACATGACCCCCGAGAAGGTCATCGAGGTCCAGAAGTACGGCCGCGAGCCGATCTCCCTCCACACCCCGCTGGGCGAGGACGGCGACAGCGAGTTCGGCGACCTCATCGAGGACTCCGAGGCGGTCGTCCCGGCCGACGCCGTGAGCTTCACGCTTCTGCAGGAGCAGCTCCACTCGGTGCTGGACACGCTGAGCGAGCGCGAGGCCGGCGTGGTCTCGATGCGCTTCGGCCTCACGGACGGCCAGCCCAAGACCCTCGACGAGATCGGCAAGGTCTACGGGGTCACCCGTGAGCGCATCCGCCAGATCGAGTCGAAGACCATGTCCAAGCTCCGTCACCCCTCCCGCTCCCAGGTGCTGCGCGACTACCTGGACTGAGCCTCGCCGAGGACCTTCGCCGGTGGCCGCGCGGGTGCGCACGGCCACCGGGCGACCCACTCTGGGTGGAGTCATGCACACTCGGAGTCAGGAGGCCTCATGCGTCGTCCCTTTGCCCGTGTCCTGGCGGGAGCGCTGACCTTGGTGGCGGGAGCGGCGGCGGCCCCGCTGAGCCAGGCGCCGCGAGCCGCTGCGGACAGCGTGGTGATCGGCGGGAAGCCGGTGAAGGTGGCCGATGCCCCGTGGGTCGTGGCCCTCGCGAGCCGTGACCGGTTCGGGGGTACGCGGGGCGGGCAGTTCTGCGGGGGCGTCCTGGTCGCCCCGACCAAGGTGCTGACCGCGGCGCACTGCCTGGGTCGCCAGGTGCTCGGCGGCCCGGTCGAGTCGGTCGCGGACTTCCGGGTGATCACCGGGCGTACGGAGCTGCGTGCGGACGACGGCAGGGAGATCGCGGTGCGTTCCGCCCGGGTGAACCCGGGCTACGACCCCGGCAGCAACGCCGGCGACCTGGCCGTGCTGGAGCTGGGCGAACCCGTGCCGGCGCAGCACGTGCTGCCCATGGCGGACCTGGGGCATCCGGCGTACGCGGCCGGGACCGACGCGGCCGTATACGGCTGGGGCGACACGAGCGGATTCGGTGACTACGCGTACGCGCTGCGGGCCGCCCGGGTGACGGTGCTGGCGGACGAGGTCTGCGGACGGGCGTACCCGGGGGATGCCGACGGGCAGTACCGGGCCGACTCCATGGTGTGCGCGGGGGACCGCGAGGGCGGCAAGGACGCCTGCCAGGGGGACAGCGGTGGTCCGCTGGTGGCCCAGGGGCGGCTCATCGGGCTGGTGTCCTGGGGGCGCGGCTGCGGCCGGGCCGACAGCCCGGGGGTGTACACGCGGATCGCTCCGCTGATGGGCTTCGTGGCCGACTTCCCCACCGGCCCGGAGGCGGGCCCGGGGAAGCGGACCCGCCCAGATGCCCACGGGGGGCTGGGCGTGGGCCTACGGCCCGCTCACGGCCCCGGGAAGGGCCTTCTGGCGGGAGACCGGCCAACGCCGAAGCCGCCGAAGCGCTGAGCGCGGCCCGGTAGCGGGTATGAGGACGGGCGGTACCCCTGGGTCACAGAGGTCCCGCCCGTTGACCGGCCTGGCCGGTCCTGGCTCGTCGGATGCGAGGTATAGGCCTTGTGTCAGCGGTCCTCGGGGTCGGCTGCATTCGCCGACGGAGCGGACGTGAGCCGCTCGGTCTCATCCTGTATTTCCGCGGCGATCTTCTTGAGTTCCGGCTCGAACTTGCGCCCGTGGTGGGCGCAGAAGAGCAGTTCACCGCCGCTCAGCAGGACGACGCGCAGATATGCCTGGGCGCCACAACGGTCGCATCGGTCAGCGGCCGTCAGCGGGGTCGCGGGTGTCAGAACAGTAGTCACGTCGCCTCTTCTCTAGCTCGACGAGCTGTCGTACCAGGGTCAACATCCAACCAGGCCGAAAACGTTCCCGCTCGCGGCTTTTCCTCGAAACTTCCTTCCGAAGCTGGCCGGCTGTTGCCGGTTGGCGGCGAAGGAGCCGTATTGCGTTGCTTTACGGTTTCGCGTTGTCAGGTCGTTCGCTTGTCGCAGTTCTGCCCTCTCCGGCTGGGTGCCGGTTGTTCATGAGGACGTGCCCGAACACTAAATGGTTCATGCGTGGAAGGGAACGTGATGTTTGCTTCACTCCCACGGGGGATCGAACACGCGTGCGGATCTGCACTAGGGTGACGACGAGGCTGGGGTGGCGTTGCATCGGCTCTACCAGGCCTCGGTACCCTTCCAGCGGCAGCCGAGCCACCACTGAGCCCGACCGGGCCAGAAAAGAAATTCAGCGAGGAGCGAACTGCGTGACCGCCGACACGTCCGTGCCTTCCAGCGCACTGCTGACCGGAGCAGACCGGGACGGCTCCAACTACACCGCGCGGCACCTGCTCGTCCTCGAAGGACTGGAGGCCGTCCGCAAGCGCCCCGGCATGTATATCGGGTCCACCGACAGCCGGGGCCTCATGCACTGCCTGTGGGAGATCATCGACAATTCCGTCGACGAGGCCCTGGGCGGGTACTGCGACCACATCGAGGTGATCCTCCACGAGGACTCCTCCGTGGAGGTCCGGGACAACGGCCGCGGCATCCCCGTGGACATCGAGCCCAAGACCGGCCTCTCCGGTGTCGAGGTCGTCATGACCAAGCTGCACGCCGGCGGCAAGTTCGGCGGCGGGTCGTACGCGGCCTCCGGCGGCCTGCACGGCGTCGGCGCGTCCGTCGTCAACGCCCTCTCCGCCCGTCTGGACGTCGAGGTCGACCGCAACGGCGCCACGCACGCCATCAGCTTCCGCCGCGGCGTCCCCGGGATGTTCACGGAGCAGGGCCCGGACAGCCCCTTCGACCCCGACAACGGGCTCCGCAAGGGCAAGCGGGTCACCAAGGGCCGGACCGGCACCCGCATCCGGTACTGGGCCGACCGGCAGATCTTCCTCAAGGACGCCAAGCTCACGCTGGACACGCTGTACCAGCGCGCCCGCCAGACGGCCTTCCTCGTCCCGGGCCTGACCATCGTGGTGCGCGACGAGCGCGCCCTCGAAGGGGCCGGCAAGACCGAGGAGACCTTCCGCTTCGACGGGGGCATCAGCGAGTTCTGCGAGTACCTCGCCCAGGACAAGGCGGCCTGCGACGTACAGCGCCTGACCGGCACGGGAACCTTCAAGGAGACCGTCCCGGTCCTCGACGAGCGGGGCCACATGACCCCCACCGAGGTCACCCGCGAGCTCGGCGTGGACATCGCGCTGCGCTGGGGCACGGGGTACGAGACGAACGTCAAGTCGTTCGTGAACATCATCGCCACCCCCAAGGGCGGCACCCACATCTCCGGCTTCGAGCGTTCGGTCACCAAGACCGTGAACGAGGTGCTGCGCTCGGCGAAGCTCCTGCGCGTGGCCGAGGACGACGTGGTCAAGGACGACGCGCTGGAGGGCATGACGGCGGTGGTCACCGTCCGCCTCGCCGAGCCGCAGTTCGAGGGCCAGACCAAGGAGGTGCTCGGCACCTCGGCGGCCACCCGGATCGTCGCCGCCGTGGTCGCCAAGGAGCTCAAGGCCTTCCTGACCTCCACCAAGCGGGACGACAAGCAGCAGGCCCGCGCCGTGATGGAGAAGATCGTCGCGGCCGCCCGGACCCGGATCGCCGCCCGTCAGCACAAGGAGGCGCAGCGCCGCAAGACCGCGCTGGAGTCCTCCTCGCTCCCCGCCAAGCTGGCCGACTGCCGCAGCGACGACGTGGAGCGCAGCGAGCTCTTCATCGTCGAGGGGGACTCCGCGCTCGGCACCGCCAAGCTTGCGCGGAATTCGGAGTTCCAGGCCCTGCTGCCCATCCGCGGCAAGATCCTCAACGTCCAGAAGTCGTCCGTCTCGGACATGCTCAAGAACGCCGAGTGCGGGGCGATCATCCAGGTCATAGGAGCCGGCTCGGGCCGGACCTTCGACATCGACGCCGCCCGGTACGGGAAGATCGTCCTGCTCGTGGACGCCGATGTGGACGGCGCGCACATCCGCTGCCTGCTGCTCACGCTCTTCCAGCGGTACATGCGCCCGATGGTGGAGGCGGGCCGGGTCTTCGCCGCCGTGCCGCCGCTGCACCGGATCGAGCTCGTCCAGCCGAAGAAGGGCCAGGACAAGTACGTCTACACGTACTCGGACAACGAGCTGCGCCAGACCCTGTTGGAGTACCAGCGCAAGAACATCCGGTTCAAGGACACGATCCAGCGCTACAAGGGCCTCGGCGAGATGGACGCGGACCAGCTGGCGGAGACCACGATGGACCCCCGGTTCCGTACCCTGCGCCGGATCAACATCGGAGACCTGGACTCGGCCGAGTCGGTCTTCGACCTGCTCATGGGCAATGAGGTGGCCCCGCGCAAGGAGTTCATCACCAGCTCCGCCGCCACCCTGGACCGCTCGCGGATCGACGCCTGACAGCGGCGGGCACCACCGGCGCACTGGCACACCGGTGCTCTTCGCTCCATCACCTGATGGAGTGAAGAGCACCGGGACACCAGTCCGGAAACCATCCCTCCCGCACATCCTTGTGGGCACGCGGCCAATGCGGACGCGGACAAGGAGAGTTCGGTGGACAAGCACGAAGGTCGTGATGCCGGAACGATCCGGCTGGACGACCCCTGGTACGACGCGCTGGCCGTCGGGTGGGGCGAGGGCGCGGGTGCCGGCGAAGGCGCGGGTGCCGGCGGGGAAGCCGGTCAAGGCGCGGAAACGTCACCGCCGCGGTTCGCCGCCGGTGGCCCGCACGCGCCCGGCGCATCCGACATCTACCTCGAAGTGCAGCGCAGCGCCGCCTTCCAGGAGGTGCGCGGCCGCTACCGGAGGTTCGTCGTCCCCGCGACCGCCGGCTTCTTCCTCTGGTACGTCGCCTACGTGGTCGCGGCCACCACGGCGCCCGGCATGATGGCCCGGCCCGTGGTCGGCTCCGTCAACGTGGCCCTGCTGGCGGGCCTCGGCCAGTTCCTCAGCACCTTCCTGCTCACCTGGGCCTACGCCCGGCACGCGCGGCTGCGGCGCGACCGCGCGGCCCTGGACCTGCGCTGGACGGTCTTCGAGCAGGAGCAGGTCCGCCGGGCGGACGCCAAGGAACGCACCCGGACCCGGGGGGCGGGCCGGTGACCAGCGAGCACCAGACCCTGGCACTGATCCTGTTCAGCGTCTTCATCGCCGTCACCCTCGGCATCACCACGTGGGTCAGCCGCAACCGGCACGGCTCCGCGGAGGAGTTCTATGCGGGCGGGCGGCTCTTCTCCCCGCTGGAGAACGGTTTCGCCATCGCGGGCGACTACATGTCCGCCGCTTCCTTCCTCGGCATCTCCGGCCTGATCGCGCTCTTCGGGTACGACGGCCTGATGTACTCCGTGGGCTTCCTCGTCGCCTGGCTGGTCGTGCTGTTCCTCGTCGCCGAACTCGTCCGCAACTGCGGCCGCTTCACCCTCGCCGACGTGGTCGCCGCGCGCATGAGCGAGCGGCCGGTGCGGATCGCCGCCGGGACCTCGTCGGTCGTGGTCTCGGTGCTGTACCTCGTCGCGCAGATGGTCGGAGCGGGCAGCCTGGTGGGCCTGCTGCTCGCCGATTCGGGCCGGGCCGCGCGGACGCTGACCGTGATCGGGGTCGGCGCCCTCATGGTGATCTACGTGTCCTTCGGCGGCATGCGGGCCACCACCTGGATCCAGATCGTCAAGGCCGTGCTGCTCATGGGCGGGGCGATCACCCTGACGGTGATGGTGCTGCTGCGCTTCCACGGGAACTTCGACCAGCTGCTCAGCAGCGCCGCCGAGCGCAGCGGGCACGGGGCCCGGTTCCTGGGCCCCGGGCTGAAGTACGGCGGCGGCTGGACGGCCCGCGTCGACTTCATGAGCCTGGGACTCGCGCTGGTCCTCGGCACGGCGGGGCTGCCGCACATCCTGTCGCGCTTCTACACCGTGCCGACGGCGCGGGCGGCACGCCGGTCGGTGGTGTGGGCGATCGCGCTGATCGGCGGCTTCTACCTGATGACGATCGTGCTGGGCTTCGGGGCGGCGGCCCTGCTCGGGCCGGAGCAGGTCAAAGCGTCCAACGCTTCGGGGAACACGGCGGTTCCGCTGCTGGCGGCCTTCCTCGGGGGCGGCGCCGAGTCCACCGGCGGCGCGGTGCTGTTCGCGTTCGTGGCGGCCATCGCCTTCGCCACCATCCTCGCGGTGGTCGCGGGGATCACCCTGGCCTCGTCGGCCTCGGTCGCGCACGACCTGTACGCCTCGCTCAAGCGCCGCCACGCCCGGCAGCGCAGCGAGGTGGCGGTGGCCCGGGCGGCGGCCGTCGGGATCGGGGCGGTGGCGATCGCGCTGGGGCTGCTCGCGCAGGACCTGAACGTGGCGTTCCTGGTGGGGCTGGCCTTCGCGGTGGCGGCCTCGGCGAACCTGCCGGTGCTGCTGTACTCGCTGTTCTGGCGCGGCTTCACCACGCGGGGCGCCGTCTGGTCGGTGTACGGGGGCCTCCTCCCGGCGGTTCTGCTGGTGGTGCTGTCGCCGGTGGTCTCCGGCAGCCCGGAATCCCTGTTCCCGGGCGTCGACTTCCAGTACTTCCCGCTCCAGAACCCGGGCATCGTGTCCATCCCGCTGGGCTTCCTGGCGGGCTGGCTGGGCACGGTGACCTCCGCGGAGGAAGCGGACGAGCGGCGCCACGCGGAGACCGAGGTCAGGTCGCTGACGGGAGCCGGAGCGGTGTGACCGCCCGGCCGGGCCGTCACCGGACCGGCCGGGTCAGTGCGCGCCGCCGGGGTCCGCCGGGCGCCAGGCGTAGCGGTGTTCCGGGCGGCCCGTCTCGCCGTAGCGCAGGGCCAGGGTGACGCGGCCCGTGCGGTCGAGGAGCTTGAGGTAGCGCTGTGCGGTCTGGCGGCTGATGCCCGCGCGGTCGGCGATCTGCTGGGTGGAGAGCGGGCCCTCGGCGGCGCGCAGGACCTGGCGGACCAGGTCGGCCGTGGTCGTGGAGTGGCCCTTGGGCAGGTCGTTGGGGGCGCCGGCCGCGGCGAGGGCGCCGAAGATCCGGTCGACCTCGGCCTGTTCGGCCTCGCCGCCGGTGTCCAGGGTGCGGCGCAGGGCTCCGTAGGCTTCCAGGCGGGTGCGCAGGCCCGCGAAGGTGAAGGGTTTGACCAGGTACTGGAGGGCGCCGAGGCGCATCGCGGCCTGGACGGTGACGAGGTCGCGGGCGGCCGTCACCATGATCACGTCGGCGTGGTGGCCGCGTTCGCGCAGCCGCCGGACCAGGTCGAGGCCGTTCTCGTCGGGGAGGTAGTGGTCCAGCAGGATCAGGTCCACGGGGTGGGTGTCGAGGAACGCGAGCGCCTCGGCCGCCGAGTGGGCCTGTGCCGACACGCGGAAGCCGGGAACCTTGGCCACGTACGCCGCGTTGATCCGGGCGACCCGCATGTCGTCGTCGACGACCAATACGGAAATGACCGCAGACCCGCTCATCGCAGGGCCTCCGGGAGTACGACGGAGAACTCCGCCCCTCCGTCCGCTGTCTCGCCGGCCCGGACCGTGCCGCCCTGTCGCTCCGCCAGGCGCCGCACCAGCGCGAGACCGAGCCCGCGCTCACGGTGGGCCTGGGGCTGCTTGGTCGACCAGCCCTCGGTGAAGATCTCCTCGCGGCACGCCACCGGGACGCCGGGGCCGCTGTCGCGGACCAGCAGGACCGCCGTGCGGCCCCGCGCGCGGATGTCGACCTCGACCAGCGGCGCCCGTGAGCCGACCGCCGCGTCGAGGGCGTTGTCGACCAGGTTGCCGAGGATGGTGACCAGCCCTCCCGGGTCGACGAGACGGTCGGGCAGCAGGGCGGAGTCGGCCAGGCGCAGGGGGACGCCGCGTTCGGCCGCGACCGTGGCCTTGCCGACCAGCAGGGCGGCGAGCAGCGGGTCGTGGACCTTCTCGGTGACCTGTTCGGCGGTGCTGCGGTGCACGCCGACGACCTCCGTCACGAACTCCACCGCCTCCTCGTACAGGCCCAGCTCCAGCAGTCCGAGGAGGGTGTGGAGGCGGTTGGCGTGCTCGTGGTCCTGCGCGCGCAGGGCGTCGATCAGGCCCTTGGTGGAGTCGAGCTCGCGGCCGAGGTTCTCCAGCTCCGTGCGGTCGCGCAGGGTGGCCACGGCTCCGCCGTCCTCGGTGGGCATCCGGTTGGCGACGAGCACCCGGGGGCCCTGGACCGTCAGCAGGTCGCGGCCGGTGACGCGGCCGGCGAGGACGTCGGTGGTGCGGCCCGCGCCGAGTACCTCGTCCAGCGCGCGCCCCGCGACGGCCCCGGCCGCGTCGGGGGTGAGGCCCAGCAGCCGTGCGGCCTCGTCGTTGACGAGCCGGACCCGGCCGTCCCGGTCGAGGGCGATCACCCCTTCGCGGATGGAGTGCAGCATGGCTTCGCGCTCGGCGAGCAGGCCCGCGATGTCGGAGAAGGCCAGATCGCGGGTCTGCCGCTGGATCCGGCGGGAGAGCAGGTAGGCGGCGAGCGCACCGGCGGCCAGGGCGCCGCCCGCGTACGCGAGCAGCCCAGGGACGGCGCCGAGCAGGCGGTCGCGGACGCCCGAGTAGTCGATTCCGACGGAGACGGCTCCGACGATCTCGCCGTCGGCGGCGAGCAGCGGGACCTTGCCGCGCGCGGAGCGGCCCAGGGTGCCCTCGTCGATCTCCATGACCTCGCGGCCCGCCAGGGCGTCGCCGGGGTCGGTGGAGACGGGATGCCCGATCCGGTCGGGGCTCGGGTGTGAGCGGCGGATCCCGTTCAGGTCGATGACGACCACGTACTCGGCGCCCGTGGCGCTGCGGATCCGTTCTGCCGAGGCCTGGACCGGGCCGTCGGGCGAGGGGCCCGAGCCGAGGACGTCGGCGGCGAGCGAAGGGTCGGCCGCGGCGCTCTGGGCGATGGCCAGCGCGCGGCGCATGGCCTGGTCGTCGAGCTGCGCGCTCAGCGGGGCCAGGAACAGGCCGGTGGCCAGGGCGAGGACCCCGGCGGCGATGGCCAGCTGGGTCAGCAGGATCTGGGAGACGGCCCGTCTGGGCAGCCCGAGGCGCCGAGCGCTCATCTGGAGGAACCGCATGAGTAGGAACCGTAGGGCGCTTCGGCCGTAAGCGGAATTTCCATCATGCACGCAAATGGCTTGCGTGATTTGCGCCCAGCTTGCGCAAGCGATGGCGACATAAAAGTGCGGTCAGAGCGGTAGACGACTCAGCAAAGCTCTGCAACTCTCGCACCGAACATCGCAAATTCCTATCTCCCGTGGTTCAGAAAGTTCATGTCGAGGGACGAGGACGTATGAGAATGCACAACTGGAGATGGCGGACCCTGGCCGCCCTGATCAGCACGGCCCTGCTGATGCTGGGCTGGCCCGCTCTCACCGCCGTGGCCGCCGGTGGACCGAGCATCTCGGCGGGCCGCCCCGCCACGGCGAGCAGCACCAACGGCGGCTACGCCGCCGCCAACGTCACCGACGGCAACCAGTCCTCGTACTGGGAGAGCGCCGGCAGCACCTTCCCGCAGTGGGTGCAGACCGACCTCGGAGCCACCACCCGCGTGGACCAGGTGGTGCTCAAGCTCCCCGCCGCCTGGGAAAGCCGCAACCAGACCCTGTCCGTCCAGGGCAGCGCGGACGGCACCAGCTTCAGCACCCTGGCCGGCTCGGCCACGTACACCTTCGGGCAGGGCAGCGGGAACGTGGTCACCATCGCCTTCCCCGCCACCCAGACCCGGTACGTCCGGATCGACATCACCGCCAACACCGGCTGGCCGGCCGCCCAGCTCTCCGAGCTCGAAGTCCACGCCCCCGGCGAATCCGGCACCAACCTGGCGCTCGGCAAGACGCTCACCGCGAGCAGCAGCACCCAGGTCTACGTCCCCGGCAACGCCAACGACGGGAACACGGCCAGCTACTGGGAGAGCGTCAACAACGCCATGCCCCAGTGGCTCCAGGCCGACCTCGGCTCCTCCGTCCGCGTGGACCGCGTGGTCCTGAAGCTGCCCGAGAACTGGGGCGCCCGCAGCCAGACGCTCAAGATCCAGGGCAGCGCCAACGGCACGGACTACACCGACCTGACCGCGTCGAAGGCGTACGACTTCAACGCTGCCAGCGGCAACGCCGTGACCATCACCTTCGACGCCACCACCACCCGCTACGTACGCGTATGGATATCGCTCAACTCCGTACAGCCCGGCGGGCAGCTCTCCGAGCTGGAGATCTACGGCCCGACCACCGGTGACACCCAGGCCCCGACCGCCCCGGCCGGGCTCGCCTACACCGAGCCCGCCACCGGCCAGATCAAGCTCACCTGGAACGCCGCCACCGACAACACCGGAGTCACCGGCTACGACGTCTACGCCAACAACCAGCTGCGCACCAGCGTCGCCGGAGACGTCACCAGCTACACCGACACCCAGCCCGCCTCGGCGAGCGTGACGTACTACGTCCGCGCCAAGGACGCGGCCGGCAACCAGTCGGCGAACAGCAACAGCGTCACCCGCGCCGGGGACACCGGTGACACCCAGGCCCCGACCACCCCGGGCTCCCTGTCCTTCACCGAGCCCGCCTCCGGCCAGATCAAGCTGGCCTGGCAGGCCTCCACCGACAACACCGGCGTCACCGGCTACGAGGTCTTCGCCAACAACGCGCTGCTCACCACGGTCGCGGGCAACGTCACCACGTACACCGACACCCAGCCGGCCACCGCCACCGTGAGCTACTTCGTCCGTGCCAAGGACGCGGCGGGCAACCGCTCCGGCGACAGCAACTCCGTGACCCGCAACGGCAGCGGAGGCGGCGGCTCCAACCTGGCCGTCGGCAAGCCCGTCGAGGGCTCCTCCGTGATCAACACCTTCGTCGCGGAGAACGCCAACGACAACAGCACCTCCACCTACTGGGAGGGCGCGGGCGGGGCCTACCCGAGCACCCTGACGGTCAAGCTCGGCGCCAACGCCGACGTGGACCGCCTGGTCCTCAAGCTCAACCCGGACAGCAGCTGGGGCACCCGTACCCAGAACATCCAGGTCCTCGGCCGCGAGCAGAGCGCCTCAGGCGTCACGAGCCTGGTCGCCGCCAAGGACTACGTCTTCAATCCGGCCGCCGGATCCAACACCGTCACCATCCCGGTGAACGCCCGGGTCGCGGACGTGCAGCTGCGCTTCACCTCCAACACCGGCGCGGGCAACGGCCAGATCGCCGAGTTCCAGGTCATCGGCGTCCCGGCGCCCAACCCGGACCTCCAGATCACCGAGCTGAGCGCCATCCCGGCGGCCCCCGTCGAATCGGACTCCGTCACCCTGTCCGCCACCGTCAAGAACACCGGCCCGGCCCCGGCCGGCGCCACCGCCGTCTCCTTCCAGCTCGGCGGCTCGAAGATCGCCACCGCCAACGTGCCCGCGCTGGCCGCCGGCGCCGCGGCCACCGTCACCGCCGGGATCGGCCCGCGCGACGCCGGCTCGTACCCGCTGAGCGCGATCGTCGACGAGGCGAACACGGTCATCGAGCAGAACGACACCAACAACACCTTCACCGCCGCCCCGCTGGTGATCCGGCCGGTCGACAGCTCCGACCTGGTGGCCCAAGCCATCAGCTGGTCGCCGAGCGCCCCCTCCGCCGGCCAGCCGGTGGACTTCTCCGTCACCGTCAAGAACCAGGGCACCGTGGCCGCCGCCACGGGCACGCACAACGTCACCCTCACCCTCCAGGACGCGGCCGGCGCCACCGTCCGCACCCTGACGGGCTCCTTCTCCGGCGCGCTCGCGGCCGGTGCCTCCTCGGCCCCGATGGCGCTCGGCAACTGGACGGCGGCCAACGGCAAGTACACCGTCAAGGTGGTCCTCGCCGACGACGCCAACGAACTGCCGGTCAAGCGCGGCAACAACACCTCCACCAAGCCCTTCTTCGTCGGCCGCGGGGCGAACATGCCCTTCGACACCTACGAGGCGGAGGACGGCGCGGTCGGCGGCGGCGCCAGTGTCGTCGGCCCCAACCGCACCATCGGTGACATCGCCGGCGAGGCCTCGGGCCGCAAGGCCGTCAGCCTGGACGCGACCGGCGAGTACGTGGAGTTCACCACCCGGGCCGCCACCAACACCCTGGTCACCCGCTTCTCCATCCCGGACGCCCCGGGCGGCGGCGGCATCGACTCCACCATCGACGTCTACGTCAACGGCGTCCTGAAGAAGGCGATGCCGCTGACCTCGAAGTACTCCTGGCTCTACGGGGCCGAGGCCGGTCCGGGCAACTCCCCGAGCGGGGGCGCCCCGCGGCACATCTACGACGAGGCCAACATCCTCCTCGGCGAGACCGTCCCGGCGGGCAGCAAGATCCGCCTCCAGAAGGACGCGGCCAACACCTCCACCTACGCGATCGACTTCGTGAGCCTGGAGCAGGCCACCGTCGTCCCCAACCCCGACCCGGCGACGTACACCGTGCCCGCCGGATTCACCCACCAGGACGTGCAGAACGCCCTGGACAAGGTCCGCATGGACACCACCGGCAAGCTCGTGGGCGTCTACCTGCCGCCGGGGGAGTACGAGACGGCGAGCAAGTTCCAGGTGTACGGCAAGGCCGTGCAGGTCGTCGGCGCCGGACCGTGGTTCACCCGCTTCCACGCCCCGGCCTCGCAGGACAACACCGACATCGGCTGGCGCGCGGAGGGCACCGCGAAGGGATCCTCCTTCTCCGGCTTCGCCTACTTCGGCAACTACACCTCGCGCATCGACGGTCCGGGCAAGGTCTTCGACTTCTCCAATGTCACCGACATGACCATCGACAACGTCTGGAACGAGCACACGGTGTGCCTGTACTGGGGTGCCAACACCGACCGGATCACCATCAAGAACTCGCGGATCCGCGACACCTTCGCCGACGGCATCAACATGACCAACGGCAGCACGGACAACCTCGTGACCAACAACGAGGCGCGCTCCACGGGTGACGACAGCTTCGCGCTGTTCTCCGCGATCGACGCGGGCGGCGCGGACATGAAGAACAACGTCTACGAGAACCTGACCACGATCCTGACCTGGCGTGCGGCCGGGGTCGCCGTCTACGGCGGCTTCAACAACACCTTCCGCAACGTCTACATCGCCGACACCCTCGTCTACTCGGGCATCACCATCAGCTCGCTGGACTTCGGTTATCCGATGAACGGATTCGGGACCGACCCGACGACCTTCGAGAACATCTCGATCGTCCGGTCCGGCGGCCACTTCTGGGGTGCGCAGACCTTCCCCGGAATCTGGATCTTCTCGGCTTCCAAGGTGTTCCAGGGAATCCGGATCAACAACGTCGACATCATCGATCCGACGTACAGCGGAATCATGTTCCAGACGCAGTACGTAGGCGGGCAGCCGGTCAATCCCATCAAGGACACCGTCCTGAAGGACATCACCATCACCGGGGCCAAGAAGAGCGGCGACGCCTTCGACGCCAAGTCCGGCTTCGGCCTCTGGGCGAACGAGATGCCCGAGGCGGGACAGGGCCCGGCGGTGGGTGAGGTCACCATCCAGAACCTGAAGCTGAACGACAACGCCGTGGACGTCCGCAACACGACCTCGACGTTCAAGATCAACCAGCTGCCGTAGTCGGGTAGCGAACCGGCGGATGCGCGGATCGGCAGAGCGGCGGGGCACCCCTCGGGGGCGCCCCGCCGCTTCACGTGCGGGCCGCGGTCCACGGCTCGCTGGAGGCGAAGTACGTGTCGTAGAGCTCCTGTACGTCCAGCAGCGACTCGGGCGGCACCTTCCCGTAGGCGATGCGCTCCAGGTGGCGGAAGTACTCGAACCGCTCGACGCCTGGCGTGATCACGATGAGGATGTCGGCGTTCTCCCCCGGCGCGGCGGCGAAGGCGTGGTCGAGGCCGGGAGGGACGACCACGAGGTCGCCGCGCCCGGCGGTCACCACCCGGTCGCCCGAGAGGAGCTGGGCGGTGCCGTCGAGGAGGTAGAACAACTCGGCGGACCGGGAGTGGTGGTGGGGCGCGGCGCCGTTCGCGCCGTCCAGGAGGGTCACGCGCTGCGTGGACAGGGCGCCGCCGGTGGAGCCGCTGTCGGCGAGGAGCCGGACGGTGGTCGGTCCGCCTCCGATGGTCTCGGCGTCGGCGGAGCGGACGATCACGGAGTCGTCGAAGTTCGGGACGATGAGGGACATCGGGTCTTCTCCCTGGCAGTTCGGGTCGGGGGTACGGGGTACGGGGTACGGGGTACGGGGTACGCAGTACGGAGGTAAGGGGGTCAGGCGGCGGCGGGACGTTCGCGGAGCAGCAGGACGGCGGTCAGCAGGACGGCGGCGGCCGTCGAACCGTGGACCCCGAGCGCGGTGGCGGCGGGTCCTCCGGTGTTCAGCACGATCACCGCGTCGCCGAGCGGCACGAAGGCGATCGCCGCCGTGGCCCAGCCCAGCGCCCGCCTGTGCCCGGTCAGCAGGAGGGCCAGGATGACCAGGCCCGTCGCGATGTCCCGTACGCCCTTGACCGCCAGGAAGGCCGCGCCCTCGTTCCGGGGCCAGGTCGGGACGCCGAAGTCGGCGGCCATGGCCTGCGGGGCGATCAGGTAGCCGAGGCCGACGTAGAGGATGAACGCGCCTCCGAGGGCGGCCAGGGCGGTGGTGAGGTGCTTCAGCTTCACGGCGGTCTCCTGGTGGGGTGCGTGGCGTGTGGTGGGTGGGGCGGGGAGGGGTTCAGTTCGGGCGCGGGGTCCGGCGGACGGCCCGCATCCGGCGGGCGTACCGGGCCCGGCCGACGGCGTACCAGTGCAGGCGGGCCGGCAGCGGGAGCCGGGCGAGCAGCGCCCGGCGCTCGGCCCGGTCCGCCTCCTCCAGGGCGAGGCCGGGGCCCACCGGGAGGCGTCCGCCCAGCGCGTCCCACTCGTACGGGGAAAGGTGCCGGGCGGCGAGCGGGAGCAGCGTCCGCGCCTCCTCGGCCAGGTGCTCCACGAACACGGCGCGGTGTTCTGCCAGCAAGGCGGTGAGCCCGTCACGGGCGGCCTCGCCCGCCCCGGCCTCCCAGCCGGGCAGCGCCGCCCCGGCCGCCGCGAGCGTCGCCGCCACCCGGTCGTCGCGCCGGGTGCTGCGCAGCACGAGGTCGGCATCGAGGTCGAGCCGGGCCAGGAGCAGCGGCCGAAGGGACGAGGCCTGCGCGTCCAGGCAGTCGAGCAGGGCGCGGCGGTAGTCGCGGAAGTGGCCGGACAGCAACCCGGCCCGGACGGTGTCCCCGGGCGCCGTCGCGGCGACCAGGGTGACCAGCAGACGCGCTTCGCGCCGCAGGCCGCGCTGGAGGGCCACCAGCTCGTTCGCCGCGGGCGCCGCGTCCTTCGTCTCCGTGTTCATGGGGCGAGACTGGCCGCGGGTTCATGGAGGGCTCTTGGAAGCGACTTGGAACGGCGGACAGGCTGCCGGACCGATCGAATTCCCTCTCAGGGAGGGGATGTTGGGGGATCCGCATTACGCTGGTCGGCACATGGTGCACATACGCGTACTCGGGTCCTTCGCCGCCGAGCTCGACGGGGAGCCCGTTCCGCTCGGCGGCCACCGGCAGCGCTCGGTCCTCGCGCTGCTGGTCTCGGCGCGGGGCCGGGTCGTCTCGGTCGACCGGATGATCGAGGAACTCTGGCAGGGGGCGGCGCCCGCCAGGGCGGTGGCCTCGCTTCAGGCGTACGTCTCCAACCTGCGCAGACTCCTCGAACCGGGCCGGGCTCCGCGCACCGCCGCCCGGCTGCTCGTGAGCACGCCCCCGGGATACGCGCTGCGGCTGCCCGGGGACGCGGTGGACGCCTGGCGCTTCGAACGGCTGCTGGGGGAGGCCCGTGAGCTGCTGGCAGCCGACGGGGTCGCCGGTCCGGTCACTGGCGGGGCCGCCGGTCCGGCCGCCGCCAGGGGCCTGCTGCGGGAGGCCCTGGAGCTGTGGCAGGGGCCCGCGTACGCGGAGAGTGCCGACGAGCCGTGGACCCACGCCGAGATCCTGCGGCTGGACGAACTCCGGCTGGCCGCCCGCGAACTGGACATCGCCGCCGGGCTGCGGTGCTCCGACCCCGCGCGGGTGGTGGCCGAAGCCGCGCTGCTCACGCGGGAGGAGCCGTTGCGGGAGGAGGCCTGGCGACTGCACGCGCTGGCGTTGTGGGCAGCGGGGCGGCAAGCCGACGCACTGGCCGCCCTGCGGCGGGCCCGGACCGTGCTGGCCGACGAGGTCGGACTGGATCCCGGGGCGGCCCTGGTGGAGCTGGAGAAGGCGGTCCTGGCCCAGGACGACCGGCTGCTGCGGGAGGCCACCGCCGGGCCGCCCGCGACACCGGCCGCGCGGGTGGCCGCGCCGGCGGTCGTGCCGATGGCCGCGCAGCCACCGGACGCGGAACCCGAAGGCGAAGCCGGGCTGTTCGTGGGCCGCGATGCGGAACTGGCTCTGCTCGCCGAGGCCTCCGGCCGGGCGCTGGCCGCCGGTCCCGCCGTCGCGCTGGTCACCGGCGAAGCGGGCCTCGGCAAGTCCGCGCTCCTGCACCGGCTGGGCGAACGCCTGCGCCGGGAGGGCTGGCTCGTCGCGCTCGGCCGGGCCAGCGAAGCCGAGGGCGCACCGCCCGCCTGGGCCTGGGTCGAAGCCCTGCGCACCGTGGCGGCCGCCGTCCCACCCGGCCCCGGGGCGTCGGCCGCCCTGGCGCCCCTGCTCGGAGGCGGCCCGGCGGGTGCCGGCGTAGACCGGCCTGGGGAGGATGCCGCGGCGGGGCGGTTCCGGCTCCACCGGGCCGTGTGGGAGTGGCTGGGGGCGGCGGCCGGGCAACGGCCCGTCGCCGTCGTGCTGGACGATCTGCACGGGGCGGACGCCGAGACGCTCGCGCTGCTCACGGGCGTCGGTGAGCTGCCGGCCGGGACGCCCGTCCTGGTGGTGGGCGCCTACCGGCCCGACGAGGTGGACGACCGGCTCGCCGACACCCTCGCCGCGCTGGCCCGCCGCTCCCCGGCCCGGATCGCGCTGCGCGGTCTCGGCGAAGCCGCGGTGGGCGAGGTCGTCCGGGCGGTGGCCGGGCCGGGCGTGGCCCCCGAGACGGTGCCGGCGCTCGCCGAACGCACCGGGGGCAACCCCTTCTACGTCCGGGAGAGCGCCCGGCTGCTGGCCGGCGAAGGCGCCCTGGTCGCGCTGTCCGAGGTACCCGAAGGGGTCCGCGACGTGCTGCGCCGGAGGCTCGGCCGGCTCCCGGACCCGGTGGTCGCCGTGCTGCGGCTGGCCGCCGTCGCCGGGCGGGAGGCGGGAGTGGAGGTCCTGGTCGGGGCCGCGGACACCGACGAGGACGGGGTCCTGGGCGCGCTGGAGGCCGGCCTGCTCGCCGGACTGCTGGTCGAACCCGGGCCGGGCCGGATCCGGTTCGCGCACGCCCTCGTACGCGACACCCTGCTGGCCGACCTCAGCAGGCTGCGCGCCACCCGGATGCACGGCCGGATCGGGGCCGTGCTGGAGCGGCTCGGGCCGGACGACGTCTCCGCGCTGGCCCACCACTTCGTCCGGGCCGCCTCCTCGGCCACGGCGGCGCGGGCGGTGCGGTACTGCCTGGGGGCGGCCGAACTGGCCGAGGCGCGCTACGCGCACGACGTGGCCGCCGGACTGCTGTCGGAGGCGCTGGAGAGCTTCGAGCGCATCCCGGCGGATGCCGGCAGCGGCAGCGGCGCGGGTGATGCGGGTGATACGAGCGACGGGAAGGCCGGACGGAGCCCGGACCGGAACGCCGAACGGGCCGACCTGCTGGGCCGGCTGGTACGGGCGCAGGTGCGCGCCGGGGCGGTCGTGGCCGCGCGCGAGACCCGCCGCAGGGCCATCGACCACGCAGTCGGCGCGGGCCGCGAAGACCTGCTGATCCGTGCCTTCACGGCCTGGACCGAGCCGACGCCGTGGCAGACACGGCCCTACGGGACGGTCGACCGGCCGGTGGTGGCGCTGCTCGAACGCCTGCTGGCGCGGCCGGACCTCGAACCGGCGACCCGCTGCCGGCTGCTGGTCGCGTACGCCACCGAACTCTCCGACGCCCGGCTGCCGGCCGTGCGCACGGCGGCCCGTGAGGCAGTGGAGCTGGCCGAGGGGCTCGGCCGGCCCGTGCTGCGGGCAGCCGCGCTCGCCGCGCTCGTGCGTGAGCTCGACGCCGATCTGGCATGGCGCGAGCGGGCCGCGCTGGGGCGCGAACTGGAGGATCTGGGGACCGCGCACGACCTTCCGGCGTACCGGTGGTACGGGCTCTTCATCCGCTCCACGGCAGCCGCCGCGACGGGGGACGTGGCCGCCGTACACCGACTGGTGGGGGAGTACACGGAGTTCGCCAGGGCCTATCGGATGCCCGGACCCGTGGTGGTCGGCGAGGGCGTACGGGCCACCCTCGCGCACATCGAGGGCCGTACCGAGGATGCCGAGCGCATGTACGCGGAGGCGGCCGCGGCCATGTCCCGGCAGGGTTCACCACACGCCGCCGGGCATCTGGCGATCGCCACGGCGACGCTCCGGGCGAGCCGGGGCCGGCTGGGGGAGTCCGTGGCCTGGGCCCGGCGGGTGTACGAGGGGTTCGGCCCCCTGGCCGCGGACCTGCTGGCCGTCGCGCTGGCCGAGGCCGGGGACGCGGCGCGGGCCAGGGAGGTCCTGGCCGAGGCGGGGCCGCTTCCCGCGAACTACCTCTTCAAGGTCTTCGGGACCTTCCGCGCGATGACGCTGGTGGCCCTCGGAGAGAAGCGGGGCGCGCAGGAGCTCTACGAGGCCCTGCTGCCCTACGCGGACGCCCCGCCGCCCTCGTCCGGGTTCACCGTGGCGATGCGGCCGGTGGCGTACAGCCTGGGCGAACTCGCCGTCCTGCTGGGACGCGAGTCCGAGGCCGCCGCCCATTTCGCCCGGTCGGCGTCGATCGCGTCCCGCTGGCGCAGCCCCTGGGGCGCAGGGGGTTCCACGCCGGATTCCGATGGGCCAAACTGGCTGTAATCCAACTGCAAGAAACTTGCATTGTTTGCGCTACTCTTGCGCTCATGACGCGACGACTTGCTCAAGTGGCGAAGAAGGTGGGGGTCAGCGAGGCAACGGTCAGCCGGGTGCTCAACGGCAAGCCGGGCGTCTCGGAGGCGACCCGCCAGTCCGTGCTCACGGCCCTCGACGTCCTCGGCTACGAGCGCCCCACCCAGCTGCGCGGCGAGCGCGCCCGACTGGTCGGCCTGGTCCTGCCGGAGCTCCAGAATCCGATCTTCCCGGCGTTCGCCGAGGTCATCGGTGGCGCGCTGGCCCAGCAGGGACTGACCCCGGTGCTCTGTACGCAGACCACCGGCGGGGTGTCCGAGGCCGACTACGTCGAGCTCCTGCTCCAGCAGCAGGTGTCCGGCGTGGTCTTCGCCGGCGGGCTCTTCGCGCAGGCCGACGCCCCGCACGAGCACTACCGGCTGCTGCACGACCGCAAGGTCCCGGTGGTGCTCATCAACGCCTCGATAGAGGACCTCGGCTTCCCGTGCGTGTCCTGCGACGACGCCGTCGCGGTCGAGCAGGCCTGGCGCCACCTGGCCTCCCTGGGCCACGAACGCATCGGTCTGGTGCTGGGCCCGCCCGACCACATCCCCTCCCTGCGCAAGCTCGTGGCCGCCCAGACGGTGGCCGCCGCGGCCGGTACCGAGCTGCCCGCCGAGCACGTGGAGCGGGCGCTGTTCTCGCTGGAGGGCGGCCACGCCGCCACCTCCCGGCTGCTGGACCGCGGGGTGACCGGCATCATCTGCGCGAGCGATCCACTGGCGCTGGGCGCGATCCGGGCGGCCCGTCGGCGCGGGCTGGACGTACCCGGGGAGGTCTCCGTCGTCGGGTACGACGACTCGGCGTTCATGAACTGCACCGAGCCCCCGCTGACCACCGTCCGCCAGCCCATCGAGGCCATGGGCCGGGCCGCCGTGGAACTGCTCACCGCGCAGATCCAGGGCGCCGCCGTGCAGCCCGGCGAGCTGCTCTTCGAGCCCGAGCTCGTGGTGCGCGGCTCCACGGGACAGGTCCCGCGCCGCCGTCCCGCGTAGGGCTCCGGCCGGCTCCACCGCGTACTCGACCGCCTGAGCACAGGGCTCCGCAACGTCTTGACGACGTTTCGGAGCCCTGTTTTGCGTTCTCTGCCCGACCTGTCCGGCGCCCTGTTGCCAAACTCTTGCGAAATCTGCGCGAGATATTGCGTTCATCTGTGGGTGGTGGTTGAGTGTGCCGCGCTCGCCCCACACTCGCCCCCAGCCTCCTGCTTGATGCTCGAAGGGGACCACCGATGAGAACCGACATCCGCCGCACCACCGCGGCCGCCCTCGTCTCGGCGCTCGCCGTCACCGCCCTCGCGGCGTGCGGCACGAGCAGCGGCGGCGACGCCGGCAAGAACCAGCCGTCCGCCGGCGGTTCCAGCGACGCCTCCGCCCCGCTCGACCCGAAGACCAAGGTCACCATCTCCATCGACTGCATGCCGCCCGCGGCGAAGGCGGCCGAGCTCAAGGAGTGGAAGGAGGACGTGGCGGAGTTCAACAAGACCTACCCGAACGTCACGATCGAGGGCCGCTCCACCCCCGGCCAGTGCTTGGAGCCCCCGCGCTTCACCGCGATGCTCAAGGCCAAGTCCCAGCCGGACGTGTTCTACGCCTACTTCACCGATCTCCAGCAGGTGCTGGACAACGACGGCGCCGAGGACATCTCGGCCTACGCGACCTCCAAGTCGGTGCCGGCCCTGGACGACATCGACAAGAACGTCACGAGCATCCTCAAGCGCGACGGCAAGGTCTACGGCCTGCCCACCAGCAACTACACGATGGGCCTGCTGATCAACCGCAAGCTCTTCCAGCAGGCGGGCCTCAACCCCGACCAGCCCCCGCGCACCTGGGACGAGGTCCGCGAGGCGGCCAAGAAGATCGCGGCCCTCGGCAACGGCACCGCCGGCTACGGCGACTACAGCGTCGAGAACACCGGCGGCTGGCACTACACGGCGGCGATGTACGGAATGGGCGGCGACATCGTCGGCGCCGACGGCAAGGCGGCCTTCAACAACCCCACCGGCAGGCAGATCGTCGACAACCTCCACGCCATGCGCTGGGACGACGACAGCATGGGCAAGACCCAGCTGCTCAAGTGGGGCGACCTGCAGAAGCAGATGGCCTCGGACAAGCTCGGCATGTTCCTGGCCGCGCCCGACGACATCACGTACATGGTCCAGCAGCTCGGCGCCAAGTACGAGAACTTCGGCATGGGCCCCATCCCCGGCGGCGCCGCCACACTGGCCGGCGGCAACGGCTACATGATCAAGAAGGGTAGCTCGCCCGACCAGGTCAAGGCCGGCATCGCCTGGCTGAACTTCAAGTTCCTCACCGTAGGCAAGGGCCAGTTCCAGTACGACCGCTCCAAGACCGACGGCCTGCCGGTCGGCCTTCCGCAGCCCGCGTTCTTCACCGGTGCCAGCAAGGCCAAGGACGGCGAACTCAAGGCCGCCAGCGCCACCATGCCGGTCGTCAACTTCAAGTCCTTCCTGGACAACCCGGTGGCCGGGAAGGCCGAGCCGAAGAAGGCCCAGGAGGTCTACAAGGTCCTCGACAAGGTGATGTCGGGCGTCCTGACGAACAAGGACGCGGACTCGGCGCAGCTCCTCGCGGAAGCCGAGAAGGCGGTCAACCAGGTGCTGGCCAACCAGTAGCGGCCCGGCCGGGGGAGGCCCGGGCGGCCTCCCCGGCCCGGACCCGCCCGCAGGCCCCTCCCTCCGCCCTCCGGCCCCTGCCCCGCGTATCGATGACGACGACCCACCTAGGAGCGAGCGGCGATGTCGGCTCCCACCCTGTCCGGTACCTCCCGCGAGGAATTCGTCCGGGCGTTCAAGCGGAACGTCACGGCCCACGGCTTTCTGATCGGCGCCGTCCTCTGCTTCTCCTTCTTCTCCTGGTACCCCATGGTCCGGGAGTTCCTGCTGGCCTTCCAGAAGACCGGGGGCGGATCCGTCCGCTGGGTCGGCTGGGACAATTTCCGCTACGTCTTCAACGACCCGGCCTTCTGGCAGGCCTGGCGCAACACCCTCCTCTTCACCGGGCTCGCGCTGGTCCTCGGCTTCGTCGTCCCGTTCGCGGTCTCGATCGTGCTCAACGAATTCCGCCACGCACAGGGCTACCTGCGGCTGCTCGTCTACCTCCCGGTGATGCTGCCGCCGGTGGCCTCGATCCTGCTCTTCAAGTACTTCTACGACCCCGGTTACGGCATCTTCAACAGGGTCCTGGAATTCCTGCACCTTCCGGCGCAAGACTGGCTGCAATCCACCGATACCGCGATGCTCTCCGTCGTCATCGCTTCCACCTGGATGAACATGGGCGGCGCGACCCTGATCTACCTGGCCGCCCTCCAGGGAGTCCCCGGCGAGCTCTACGAGGCCGCCGAGCTGGACGGAGCGGGCGTGCTGCGCAAGATCTGGCACGTCACCATCCCGCAGACCAGGCTGATCCTCTCGCTGATGCTGCTCATGCAGATCATCGCGACGATGCAGGTCTTCGTGGAACCGTTCATGCTGACCGGCGGCGCCGGCCCCGAGGGCTCGACCACCACCGTGGTCGTCCTCATCTACCAGTACGCCTTCAGCTTCAACCAGTACGGCGGCGCCGCGGCCCTGGGCCTGTGCCTGCTCGTCCTGCTCGCCGGCTTCTCCGCCGTGTACGTCCGGCTGAGCCGCGACAACGAGAACTGACGGGAGCACCTGACATGGCAGAGCGCACGCTGATATCGCCGGCCCAACTCGGCCGCACCCGGGGCAAGATCGCCTATTGGTCCGTCCTCGCCCTGGTCCTCGTCGGTTTCACCGTCGTCTTCCTCGGCCCCCTCTACTGGATGGTCGCCAACGGCCTCAAGAGCACCCAGGAGTTCACCCAGGTCCCGCCGACCCTGGTACCGGGTTCCCTGCACACCGAGAACTACTCGGCGGCCTGGAAGGTCATGGACCTCGCCAAGCTGCTGTTCAACACCCTCTACTACGCCTTCGGGGCCCTGGCCTTCCAGCTCGTCCTCGACGTCGCCGCGGCCTACTCGCTGTCCAAGCTCCGGCCCGTCTTCGGCAAGGCCGTCCTCGGCATGATGCTGGGCACCCTGATGATCCCGGCCACCGTGCTCGTCGTACCGCAGTACCTCACGGTCTTGGACATGCCGATCATCCAGCGGAACCTGCTGAACACGCCCTGGGTGATCTGGCTGCCCTCCGTCACCAACGCGTTCAACATCTTCCTGCTGAAACGATTCTTCGACTCCATCCCCGGCGAGATCCTCGACGCCGCCGCCATCGACGGGGCCTCCGCCCTGCGCACCCTGCGCTCCGTGGTCCTGCCCATGTCCCGGCCCGTCCTCGGAGTCGTGTCGATCTTCGCGGTCGTCGGAGTCTGGAAGGACTTCCTCTGGCCCATGCTCACCCTCCCCGACCCGGCCCTGCAGACGCTCAACGTCGGCATCTACTCGCTGGCCAGGGGGGTCCCCGAGAACCACCTCGTCGCGGCACTCGCGATGGCCTCCGCGCCCACGCTCATCATCTTCCTGATCTTCCAGCGCAACATCATGAGCGGCCTGACGGCAGGCTCCCTCAAGGGGTGACAGCCCCGCTCCGCCGCCGCGCCCGGCCGCCCCCTGTGAAGAGAACGCTGTGAAAAGAACGCCGTGAAAGGACCCCTCCGTGGCTGACTTTCCCCTGCCCGAAAACGCCGCCGACTGGTGGCGCTCGGCCGCCATCTACCAGGTGTACGTACGCAGCTTCGCCGACGGCGACGGGGACGGCACCGGTGACCTCGTGGGCGTCCGGGCCCGCCTCCCCTACCTCGCCGAACTGGGAGTGGACGCCCTCTGGTTCACCCCCTGGTACCTTTCCCCGCTGGCCGACGGCGGCTACGACGTCGCCGACTACCGCTCCATCGACCCCGCCTTCGGCACCCTCGCCGAGGCCGAGAAGCTCATCGCCGAAGCCCGTGAGCTGGGCATCCGCACCATTGTCGACATCGTCCCGAACCACGTGTCCGACCAGCACGCCTGGTTCAGGGCCGCCCTCGCCGCCGGCCCCGGCAGCCCGGAGCGCGAGCTGTTCCACTTCCGCCCCGGCCGCGGCGCGCACGGGGAACTGCCGCCCGGCGACTGGCCCTCGCAGTTCAACGGCGCCGCCACCTGGACGCGGGTACCCGACGGGGAGTGGTACCTGCACCTCTTCACCCCGCAGCAGCCCGACCTGAACTGGGACCACCCCGCCGTCCGCCGGGAGCACGAAGAGGTCCTGCGGTTCTGGTTCGAGCGCGGAGTGTCAGGCGTACGGATCGACTCCGCGGCCCTGCTCGCGAAGGACCCGGCCCTCCCCGACCTGGCCGGCCGCTCGCCCGAACCCTGGCCCGGCGAGGTCCACCCGTACATCGACCGGGACGACCTGCACACCATCTACCGCTCGTGGCGCGCCATCGCCGACGAGTACGGAGCCATCTTCGTCGGTGAGGTCTGGCTGCCGGACTCCGAGCGGTTCGCCCGCTACCTGCGCCCCGACGAGCTGCACACGGCCTTCAACTTCTCCTTCCTCAGCTGCCCGTGGGACGCCGGCCGGCTGCGCACGTCCATCGAGGAGACCCTCGCCGAACACGCCCCCGTCGGCGCCCCGGCCACCTGGGTGCTGTGCAACCACGACGTGACCCGCACGGTCACCCGCTACGGGCGCGCCGACACCGGGTTCGACTTCGCGGCCAAGGCCTTCGGGACCCCGACCGACCTGGACCTGGGCACCCGGCGGGCCCGCGCCGCCGCGCTGCTCACGCTCGCCCTGCCCGGCGCGGTGTACGTCTACCAGGGCGAGGAACTGGGCCTGCCCGAGGCCGACATCCCGCTCGACCGCATCCAGGACCCCATGCACTTCCGCTCCGGCGGCACCGACCCGGGCCGCGACGGATGCCGGGTCCCGCTGCCCTGGACCGCCGAGCCGTGGAACGGGGCCTGGCTGCCCCAGCCCCCGCACTGGGCGACGTACGCCGCGGACCGCCAGGCCGGCGACCCGGACTCGATGCTCACCCTCTACCGGACGGCCCTGTGGCTGCGCCGCGCCGCCGGCGGCTTCGGCGGCGGATCGCTGGAGTGGCTGCACGCGCCGCCCGGGGTGCTGGCCTTCACCCGCCCCGACGGCTTGGTCTGCGTGGCCAACCTGTCACCGGAGCCGGTACCGCTGCCGGCCCACACCGATCTCCTGCTGAGCAGTTCCGCCCTGGACGACGGCGGGCTGCTCGCGCAGGACACGGCGGTCTGGCTGCGGACCTGACGCCGCGGCCAGACCGCCGGAACCACTGCCCGACAGGCACCACCGCTCCACACGCACCGCCTCCCCGCACCACACCCCGTAGCACCGCATGGAGAGGTCCCACCGTCATGAGCGCAGCAGCACGAATCGCAGCACGCGGGAGGCCGGCGAGCGCGCTGGTCGCCGCGCTGGCCACCACCGCCGTACTCGGGGCGGCGGCCGCCCTGCCCCTGCTGGCGGCCCCCGCCGCGACCGCCGCCTCGTCCGTCCGACCAGATCGCGGGACTCCGTGCGAAAGCCAAGCGCCGGGCCCTGGACTGGCAGCACAAGACGACCACCACCATCGCCCGCACGTACGGAACGGTCGTGGTCGAAGCGCTCACCATCACGAACATGGTCAAGTCCGCCAAGGGGACCATCGAGGAGCCGGGCAGGAACGTCGCCCAGAAGACGGGGCTGAACCGCTCGATCAGCGGGGAGGCGTGGGGCCGGACGGTCACCATGCTGACGTACAAGACCGCCCGGCACGGCGGCGCCCTGCACAGGGTCCACGCCTCCGGCACCAGCCTGCGCTGCTCCGCGTGCGGCATCACCACGCCCGGCAGTCGGGAGTCCCAGGCCCTGTTCGTGTGCAAGAACCCGGACTGCGGATGGTCGGGCAACGCCGACCACAACGCGGCCCGCAACGTCTTGCACCTGTACCGGATGGGCCTCGCGCTCCTCCCGGCTGCCGGAAGGGCAGTCGTCAGGCGCGCGAAACGCGTCAAGCCCGCCACCGCAAGGTAGGCAGGAATCCCCCGGCTCCAGCCGGGAGAGCACTTCAAGGGAAGTACGTACAGGGCTGCGGCGGATACGGCGGCCAGATACGCCCGTACGAGGGCGGCGGGCTGAGCCGGAACGTCACGCTGAAGGACTTCGCCATCATCGGCGAGATCGCCGCCCGCGTCGACGACGACCAGGTCAACGCGATCGGCGGCGCGATGAGCGACTCCGTCACCGACAACGTGGCGGCGGAGAGAACTCCGGCTGGAACTCCAAGCTGCCGAACACCTACTGCGGGCCGTTCCCGCCGGCCAACGACCAGCCGGGCCCGGACCCGACACCGACACCCACGCCTACGCCGACCCCGACGCCGACGCCCACACCGACGCCCACGCCCACCCCGACCCCGACCCCACGCGGAACCTCGCCCAGGGCCGGCCGGTCTCGGAGTCCTCGCACACCCAGGGCTACCGCTTCGATCCGGCGAGCGGCAACAAGGTCACCATCGCCCTCCCGGACGGTACGAACCTGCGCCACCTGCGGCTGAGCGTCACCGGGAACACCGGCTGGCCGGCCGGGCAGCTCGGCGAGCTGGAGGCGTACACCGGCTGAGTACGATCGATCAGGTGAACAGCATCCCCGTGATCGTCCTTGCCGGATTCCTCGGATCCGGCAAGACGACCGTCCTCAACCACCTCCTGACCCACCGGGGAGGCACCCGGATCGGGGTCGTCGTCAACGACTTCGGCTCCATCGAGGTGGACGCGATGTCGGTGGCCGGCCAGCTCGGCGACTCGATGGTCTCCCTCGGCGGCGGCTGCCTGTGCTGCGCGGTGGACGGCAGCGAGCTGGACGCGTACCTGGAGAAGCTCGCCGACCCCGTCCACCGCATCGACGTGATCGTCATCGAGGCGAGCGGGCTGGCGGAGCCCCAGGAGATGGTCCGGATGCTCGTCGCCAACGAGAATCCGGCGGTCCGGTACGGCGGCATGGTGCAGATCGTCGACGCGGCGGAGTTCGACGCGACCCGGGCCGGGCATCCGGAGACCGACCGGCACCTGGCCGTCGCGGACCTGGTGGTGCTCAACAAGACCGACCGGGTGGACGCGGGCGAGCGGGCGAGGATCGAGGACGTGCTCGGCGGGCTCTGCGCGCCGGGGATCCCGGTCGTCGGCGCGGATCACGGGCGGATCGACCCGGAGCTGCTCTTCGACCGGCGGCCGTGGACCGAGACCCGCGGTCAGCTCTCCTTCGAGGACCTGCTGGCACAGGCGGACGACCACGGCCACGACGCCGATCACGCCGATCACGCGCACGCCGCGTACGAGAGCACGGAGTTCGTGTCCGAGCAGGCCCTCGACCCGCGCCGGTTCATCGAGTTCCTCGACCGCCGCCCGGCCGGGCTCTACCGGATCAAGGGCTTCGTCTACTTCGGCGTCCCCGGCCACGAGGAGTGCTACGAGGTCCACGCGGTCGGCCGGTTCCTCCGCTTCTCCCCGCACTCCTGGGGCCGGGGCGAGCCGCGCCTGACGCAGCTCGTCCTGATCGGCTCGGGCACGGACGGCCCGGGGCTGCTCCGCGAGCTGGAGGCGTGCCGGGCGGCGGAGCCGCGGAGCGCGGGACCGGAGTCCATGTGGGGCGTCCTGCGCTACGTACACCGCCCGGCGGAACCGGCTCCCGATGCCGATGCCGAGGCGGAGGTCGACGTAGAGGAACCGTGAGGGCGGCGGTCCCGTCAGGCGACCTCGATGCCGAAGTCGCCGAGGAGGGGTTCCAGACCGTTCGGGTAGCCCTTGCCGCCGAGGACGAAGTCCCAGTCGCCGCCCGCGCGGCGCCGGAAAGAGCCCAGGACCAGGGCCGTCTCGCCGGCGCGGCCGTCCGATACCTCCAGGCGGCCCAGCTCTTCGCCGCCGGGTCCCAGCAGCCGGATCCGGGCGTCGGTGAAGCCCGCCAGGTCGGCGTGCGGATCGGCATCCGGGTCGATCGCGGCGACGAGGACCAGCCGGTCGGCGCGGAGCGGCAGGGCGTCGAAGACGACCGCCAGCGCCGCCTTGTCGGGTGCCGAGTGCGCGTGGGCCCGTACCGAACCGTCGGGGGTGCTGGGGTTGTTGAAGAACACGAAGTGGTCCTCGCTCAGCACCCGGTTGCCTTCGCAGACCAGCGCGCACACGTCCAGCACGACCGGACCCGCCCAGGACATGCCGAGCACGTTCCGTTCGGCGGGAGGCTCGGACTCGCCCGTTCGCTGGGCCGGGACCGGGGCCGCCGGGCCTCCGCCGAGGCGTCCGCGCAGTCCGTGCTGGTGCAGCAGGTCCACGAGCGTGGCTCCGTCGACCAGTTCCAGCGGCTTGTCAGCGATGAACGCGTACGACGTGGGTCCGAAGGTCGCGGTGGTGACCAGTACCCCCTTGTTCGCCCCCCGGTCCTGGACCGTCCCGTACAGGTCGCGCACGGCCGTCGGCGCGACCGTGTTGCGGTAGCGCTTGACCTGCACCACGATCCGCCCGCCCCGGATCGGGGCCGGGTCCAGCGCCTCGACGTCCACCCCGCCGTCGCCGGAGCGCTGCGTGGTCACCGCCTCCATGCCCATGGCCCGGAACAGCTCCGCGACGAGGTTCTCGAAGGCGATCGGGTCCATCGCGAAGAGGTCGGGCTCCTCCTCGCCACCGCCCCCGTTCCCGCCGTGGCTGACGACGGCGCCGACCTCCTCCGGGCGGCGCCCCGCCCGCACGGCCGTCAGCTGGTCGGGCCGCGTCGACAACTGCCCGCGCAGGCCTTCGACAAGGCAGTCCACCGCGCTGACCTGCTCCAGCCGAAGTCCCGCGAACGTGCTGCGCGGTACCGACACCGTGGCGAGTACGAACCGGGCCTCCTGCCCGGTCACCGGATCGGGGCAGTCCACGAAGCCGTTGACCACGACCGAGTCCAGCACGCCGAACTCGTCTGCCGCGTACAGCTCGCGCACCACCAACAGCACGCATTGGGCCAGCAGGTCCCGGTAGAGCGCCCGCCGCTCCGTGACCGGCCGGGGCTTCACCTTGTCCTGGTCCGTGCTCGGCAGGTACTGGACCGCCCTGGCCTCCGGGACCACCGCGTACCCGGGCAGCTCCCAGTCCAGCACCAGCTGGCGCGCCGAGGGGTCGTACGCCGCCGCCAACTGCCTCGGCAGCGCCTCGGTCCAGGCCGTAGAGGCGTACAGGGCGGCCGAGAAGTACTCCACCACCGTCTCCGCGTCGCCGGTGCGCAGCGCCGCCGTCAGCTCGGTGAGCCCGCTGTTGTGCGCCCGGATCTCGGCGAGCTGCTCCGCCGCCCACCGGTCGTACTGCTGCCGGTACGCCGCCAGTTGCTGCTGCCGCTGCGCCTCAGCGGCATGGGCGGCCTGCCAAGCCTGGGTGTACCGGTCGTGGGCCTCGCGCTCCGCCTGTGCCCGCCCGCCCGAGCCGAGGGTCCAGCCGCTGCTCTGCTGCTGGAACTGGTCGATCCGCGGCATCGGTACCGGGTTCGCCAGCGTCCCGGGATTGAACGGCTCCAGCAGCTCGGGCCGGGCGAGGGCGGCCGTCCGGAACGCCGGTGCCCGGCACCCCGCGACCAGCAGGCCTTGCAGGGCGGCGACTTCGGAGTCGATCTGCGCCGTCCGCCGCAGTGCCTCGGCCTCGCGGCGCTGCCGGTGGGCCGCTTGTTGCTCACGCTGACCCCGGGCCACGTCACGTTCGTAGGTCCGCTGCCGGCGCTCCGCCTCGCGCTGCTGGATCAGCTGTGTCTGCTGCGTCCGGCGCTGGGCCTCGGCCCAGTCCCCGATCAATCCGCCCGACCGACGACTCATCAGATCCGTGTCTCCCCGCCCCACCCGACCGTGCCAAGAGGGAAAACACTAGTCGCCATTCGGGTGGTACGTCCCCTGGACGTACCACCCGAATGACCTCCCGCCTCCTAAAGCGCGGCCCCCGCCAGCGCCGCGACCGCGACCGGGAGCGAGGTGCCCGAGCCGTCCCGGCGCGGGTCCACCGCCGGCAGCTCGGCCGGGGTGCCGTTCGCCGTCGCCGCGCGGGCGGGCGAGCCGCCCGCCCAGGCCAGGACCAGCAGGTCCTCGCCCTTCAGGAAGCGCTGGCAGCGGACGCCGCCGGTGGCCCGGCCCTTGCGCGGGTACTGGTCGAACGGGGTCAGCTTCACGGACAGCAGGGAGTCGTCCAGCGTCCCGTGCGAGCCGGCCACCGTGAACACCACGGCGTCGCGCGCCGGGTCCACGGCCGAGAAGTGGATCACCTTGGCGTTGTCGGACAGCTTGATGCCCGCCATACCGCCCGCCGGGCGGCCCTGCGGGCGCACCTGGCCCGCCGGGTAGCGCAGCAGCTGGGCGTCGTCCGTGATGAAGACGAGGTCCTCCTCGCCCGTGCGCAGCTCGACCGCCCCGACGATCCGGTCACCGTCCTTGAGGGTGATGACCTCCAGCTCGTCCTTGTTGGCCGGGTAGTCCGGCACGACCCGCTTGACCACGCCCTGCTCGGTGCCGAGCGCCAGACCCTGCCCCGACTCGTCCAGCGAGGTCAGGCAGACGACCTTCTCGTCGGCCTCCAGCCCGGAGAGGAACTCCGAGACCGGGGCGCCGCCCGCCAGGTTCGGCGCGGCGTGGGTGTCCGGCAGCTGCGGCAGGTCGATCACCGAGAGCCGCAGGAGCCGCCCGTACGAGGTGACCGCGCCGATGTCGGCGCGAGCGGTCGCCGCGACCTGCGAGACGACCAGGTCGTGCTTGGCGCGGGCGCCGCCCTCCTCCTCGGGAAGCGGATCGGCGTTCGCGGTGCGGGCCAGCAGGCCGGTGGAGGACAGCAGCACCCGGCACGGGGTGTCCTCGACCTCCAGCGGTACCGCCGCGACCGGGGTCCCGGCGGATTCCAGCAGCACCGTACGGCGCTCCGTGCCGTACTTCTTCGCCACCGCGGCGAGCTCCGAGGAGACCAGCTTGCGCAGCTCGTTGTCGGAGTCCAGGATCCCGGTCAGCTCGTCGATCTCGCCGGTCAGCCGGTCGCGCTCGGACTCCAGCTCGATCCGGTCGAAGCGGGTGAGGCGGCGCAGCGGGGTGTCCAGGATGTACTGGGTCTGGATCTCGCTCAGCGAGAAGCGCTCCATCAGGCGCTCCTTGGCCTGGGCGGAGTTGTCGCTGTCCCGGATGATCCGGATGACCTCGTCGATGTCGAGCAGGGCCACCAGCAGGCCCTCGACCAGGTGCAGCCGGTCGCGCCGCTTGCCCCGGCGGAACTCGCTGCGGCGCCGCACGACCTCGAAGCGGTGGTCGAGGTAGACCTCCAGGAGCTCCTTGAGGCCCAGCGTCAGCGGCTGTCCGTCGACCAGCGCGACGTTGTTGATGCCGAAGGACTCCTCCATCGGCGTCAGCTTGTACAGCTGCTCCAGCACGGCCTCGGGGTGGAAGCCGTTCTTGATCTCGATGACCAGGCGCAGGCCGTGCGAACGGTCGGTGAGGTCCTTGACGTCCGCGATGCCCTGGAGCTTCTTGGAGCCGACCAGGTCCTTGATCTTCGCGATGACCTTCTCGGGGCCGACCGTGAAGGGCAGTTCGGTGACGACCAGGCCCTTGCGGCGCGGGGTCACGTCCTCCAAGGCCACCGTCGAGCGGATCTTGAAGGTGCCGCGCCCGTTCTCGTAGGCGTCCTTGATGCCCGCGAGGCCCACGATCCGGCCGCCGGTGGGCAGGTCGGGACCCGGTACGAAGCGCATGAGCGCCTCCAGGTCCGCCTCCGGGTAGCGGATCAGGTGGCGGGCGGCCGCGATGACCTCGCCCAGGTTGTGCGGGGCCATGTTGGTGGCCATGCCGACCGCGATCCCGGACGCGCCGTTGACCAGCAGGTTCGGGTACGCGGCCGGGAGTACGACCGGCTCCCGCTCCTGGCCGTCGTAGTTCGCGGCGAAGTCGACGGTGTTCTCGTCGATGCCGTCCGTCATCAGCGACGCGGCGTCGGCCATCTTGGACTCGGTGTAGCGCATCGCGGCCGGCGGGTCGTCGTTGCCGAGCGAGCCGAAGTTGCCGTGGCCGTCGACCAGCGGGAGCCGCATGGAGAAGGGCTGCGCCATGCGCACGAGGGCGTCGTAGATCGACGCGTCTCCGTGCGGGTGCAGTTTGCCCATGACCTCGCCGACGACGCGCGCGCACTTGACGTAGCCGCGGTCGGGGCGCAGGCCCATCTCGTTCATCTGGTAGACGATGCGCCGGTGCACCGGCTTCATGCCGTCGCGTGCGTCGGGCAGGGCGCGGGAGTAGATCACCGAGTACGCGTACTCGAGGAAGGAGCCCTGCATTTCGTCGACGACGTCGATGTCGAGGATCTTCTCCTCGAAATCCTCCGGCGGCGGGGTCTTCGTGCTGCGGCGGGCCATCGCTGCGCGGCTCCTTAACCAAGAATCGGGATGAGCTGAGCTCTCACGGGGTGGGCTGGTGGGCCTGGCCGGGTTTCGGACAGGGGTGACGCGGACCATTGTGGCCCGAGGCACCGACAACGCCGACTCCGACCCAGGACTGGGCCGGGAACTTCTCCGGTCGCCGACACGCTTGCATACAGTGGCAGGTCTGACAGGAATCTCTGCATCGCGATCGAAGGGACCACATGCCCATGGGTCACACGGCCACAGCCCAGGCCGGCTCCGGCGGCCTCACAGCGACCGAGCACAGGCTGGCCAACGGCCTGCGCGTGGTGCTGTCCGAGGACCACCTGACCCCGGTCGCCGCGGTCTGCCTCTGGTACGACGTCGGCTCGCGCCACGAAGTCAAGGGGCGTACCGGCCTTGCTCACCTCTTCGAGCACCTGATGTTCCAGGGCTCGAAGAACGTGTCCGGCAACGACCACTTCGAACTGGTCCAGGGGGCCGGCGGCTCCCTCAACGGCACCACCAGCTTCGAGCGCACCAACTACTTCGAGACGATGCCGACGCACCAGCTGGAGCTCGCCCTGTGGCTGGAGGCGGACCGGATGGGCTCGCTGCTGGCCGCCCTGGACGAGGAGTCCATGGAGAACCAGCGCGACGTCGTCAAGAACGAGCGCCGCCAGCGCTACGACAACGTCCCGTACGGTACGGCCTTCGAGCGGCTGACCGCCCTCGCGTACCCGGAGGGCCACCCGTACCACCACACGCCGATCGGCTCGATGGCCGACCTGGACGCCGCGTCCCTGGAGGACGCGCGCACCTTCTTCCGTACGTACTACGCGCCCAACAACGCGGTGCTTTCGGTGGTCGGCGACATCGACCCCGAGCAGACGCTCGCCTGGGTCGAGAAGTACTTCGGCACCATCCCCGGCCACGACGGCAAGCAGCCGCCGCGCGACGGCTCGCTCCCCGACATCATGGGCGAGCAGCTGCGCGAGGAGATCGTCGAGGAGGTGCCGGCCCGCGCCCTGATGGCCGCCTACCGGCTCCCGCACGACGGCACCCGCGAGTGCGACGCCGCCGACGTGGCGCTGACCGTCCTCGGCAGCGGCGACTCCTCCCGGCTCCACAACCGCCTGGTCCGCCGCGACCAGAGCGCCGTCGCCGCCGGCTTCGGCATGCTGCGCCTGGCCGGTGCGCCCTCGCTCGGCTGGCTGGACGTCAAGACCTCCAGCGGGGTCGAGGTGCCCGCCATCGAGGCGGCCGTGGACGAGGAGCTCGCGCGGTTCGCCGCCGAGGGCCCGACGGCTGAGGAGATGGAGCGCGCGCAGGCCCAGCTGGAGCGCGAGTGGCTGGACCGGCTGAGCACGGTGTCCGGCCGCGCCGACGAACTGTGCCGCTTCGCGGTGCTGTTCGGCGACCCGCAGCTGGCGCTGACCGCCGTCCAGCGGGTCCTCGACATCACCGCCGAGGAGGTCCAGGCCGTGGCCGCGGCCCGACTGCGCCCGGACAACCGCGCGGTGCTCGTGTACGAGCCGATCGCGGCGGACGAGTCGGCCGATGCGGCCGAGAACAGCGACGAGAACGAGAACGAAGGGGCGGAGCAGTGAGCGACACCGCAGCCGACACCGCAGCCGTCACGATGACCTTCCACCCGCGGCCCCGGGCCGGCGAGCCGCAGCCGTGGGCCTTCCCGGCCCCCGACCGCGGGGTCCTGGCCAACGGCCTGACCCTGCTGCGCTGCCACCGGCCGGGCCAGCAGGTCATCGCCGTCGAGATCAACCTCGCCGCCCCGCTCGACGCGGAGCCCGAGGGCCTGGACGGCGTGGCCACCATCATGTCCCGCGCCCTGTCCGAGGGCACCGACAAGCGTTCCGCCGAGGAGTTCGCGGCCGAGCTGGAGCGCTGCGGAGCCACCCTCGACGCGCACGCCGACCACCCGGGCCTGCGGGTCTCCCTGGAGGTTCCGGCCTCCCGCCTGCACAAGGCGCTGGGGCTGGTCGCCGAGGCGCTGCGCGCGCCGGCCTTCGCCGACGCCGAGGTCGACCGCCTGGTGCGCAACCGGCTCGACGAGATCCCGCACGAGCTGGCCAACCCGCAGCGCCGCGCCGCCAAGCAGCTCTCGAAGGAGCTGTTCCCGGCGTCCCTGCGGATGTCCCGCCCGCGCCAGGGCACCGAGGACACGGTCGCGCGGATCGACTCCGCGGCCGTACGGGCCTTCTACGAGGCCCACGTACGCCCCGCGACCGCCACCGCGGTGATCGTCGGCGACCTGACCGGCATCGACCTGGACGCCGTCCTGGCCGACACCCTGGGCGCGTGGACCGGTGACACCACCGAGCCCCGCCCGGTCGCACCGATCACCGCCGACGACCGCGGCCGCGTGGTCATCGTGGACCGGCCCGGCGCCGTCCAGACGCAGTTGCTGATCGGCCGCATCGGGCCGGACCGGCACGACCGGGTCTGGGCGCCCCAGGTGCTCGGCACGTACTGCCTGGGCGGCACCCTCACCTCGCGCCTGGACAAGGTGCTGCGCGAGGAGAAGGGGTACACGTACGGCGTGCGCGCCTTCGGCCAGGTGCTGCGTTCCACCGCCGACGGCAAGGGCGCCTCGATGCTCGCCATCAGCGGCTCGGTGGACACCCCGAACACCGGCCCGGCGCTGGACGACCTCTGGAAGGTGCTGCGCACCCTCGCCGAGGGCGGCCTGACCGACGCCGAACGGGACGTGGCGGTACAGAACTTGGTGGGCGTGGCCCCGCTGAAGTTCGAGACGGCCGCCTCGGTCGCGGGCACCCTCGCCGACCAGGTCGAGCAGGAGCTCCCGGACGACTACCAGGCGCAGTTGTACGCGCGGCTCGCCGAAACGGGCACGGTGGAGGCCACTTCGGCGGTCGTCAGCGCCTTCCCGGTGGACCGCCTGGTCACGGTGCTGGTGGGCGACGCCTCGCAGATCGAGGAGCCGGTACGGGCCCTCGGGATCGGCGAGGTCACCGTGGTCACCAACTGACCGGACGGAAACCGTCCGTTCGGCGGTCACAGGAGGGGCTCTGGCGGCTTGTCCGCAGGGGCCCCTTTTGTCCGTTTGGTCGCGTGGTTGCTCGAATGTGGTGTGGCGTACGCAACAAAAGGGCGTGTCTGTTTGGCGATTGACTGATGATCCGCCTAGCGTCGGCCGTGCTGTCCGTCAGTTGTAACCGCCGCGTCCGCGGCACCGGACAGCGATCGCCGAGTCCCCGTCAGGCGCGAGCCTGGGGAGCCGGGGACCCACATGTGTCCCTGGGGTGAATCGGACCGCCTCGCGAGAGGGGGCCCGTAGGAGACCTTCCTGCTCCGAACCCGTCAGCTAACCCGGTAGGCGAGAGGGAAGGAAAGGATCAGCCCCTTCATGGCCTTTGGCAGTCGTGCCGCCGGTAAGCACCGTGGTTCCAGTCGTTTGAGCCGCAAGACCGCCGGCTACGCCGGTATAGCCGCCGTCGTCACCACCGGTGTCGTCGGCTCCCTGGCCGGCCCGGCGTTCGCCGCGGACAAGGCCCCCACCGTCGAGGACACCGGCCTGAACACCATCGTGGTGGCCGACGAACTCGCCGGCGAGATCCAGGCGCAGGCCCACTCCCAGCAGCGGGCCGCCGAGGCCGCCGCCGCCAAGGCGCAGGCCGAGGCCGACGCGAAGCAGCGGGCTGCCGAGGCCAAGGCGAAGGCCGAAGCCCGCGCCAAGGAAGAGCGTGACGCCGCCGAGCGCGCGGCCCGCGAAGAGGAGCGCAAGCGCCTCAACACCTTCGTGGCCCCGATCACGGACTCCTACGTCAGCACCCAGTACCACGCGGGCGGCGGCATGTGGTCCTCCGGCAGCCACACCGGCATCGACTTCCACGCCGCCTCCGGCACCGAGGTGCACGCGGTCGGCATGGGCACCGTGGTCGAGGCGGGCTGGGGCGGCGCGTACGGCAACAACGTCGTCATCAAGCACGCCGACGGCACCTACACCCAGTACGGCCACATGACCTCGCTGAGCGTCTCCGTCGGCCAGCAGGTGACCCCGGGCCAGCAGATCGGCCTGTCGGGCTCCACCGGCAACTCCAGCGGCCCGCACCTGCACTTCGAGGCCCGTTCCGGCGAGGCGTACGGCACGGACATCGACCCGGTCGCGTACCTGCGCTCCCACGGCGTCAACGTCTGACGCAGGCCGCACGACGCAGGCTGCACGACGCTCCGCCGCACGCGTGTCTTCCCGAAGGCCCCGGCTCTCTCCGAGCCGGGGCCTTCGCGTTGTGTGAATGTTTCGTATTTCCGGCCGTCCTCGGAAATTATCGTGTGTTGCAATAGAGTCGCAGTGCGTACAGCCATACGAAAAAGGCGGAGGTCCGGTCTTGCGTATTCCCGCGCACACGGTATGCACAGCAATCCGCGACGACATCGTCTCCGGGGTGTTCGAACCCGGTGGCCGGCTGACCGAGGAGGTGCTGGCCCGCCGGTACGGAGTCTCGCGCGTCCCGGTGCGCGAGGCACTGCGCACGCTGGAGTCCGAGGGGTTCGTGACCACCCGCCGGCACGCGGGCGCCTGCGTGGCCGAGCCGACCGAGCAGGAGGCGGCCGACCTCCTGGAACTGCGGATGCTGCTGGAGCCCCTGGCGGCCGCCCGGGCCGCCCGGCGCCGCGGCGAGGCCCACCTCAAGGTGCTGCGGGGGCTGGTCAGGCTGGGCCAGGAGAGGGCCAGGAGGGGGCAGGGGGAGGACCTGCGCTCCCTGGGCGGCTGGTTCCACGAGACGCTCGCCCAGGCGTCGGGCAGTCCGGGCCTGATCACGCTGCTCACCCAGATGCGCCACAAGCTGGCCTGGATGTACGTGGTGGAGTCCCCGGCGCGGCCGGTGGAGTCCTGGGCGGAGCACGGCGCGATCGTGGACGCGGTGGCCCGGGGCGACGCCGAGCGGGCCCGGACGCTGACCGCGGCCCACGTCGACCGCGCGGCGGGAGCGTACCGGATCAGGGTGAGGACTTTGCAACCTGCCGTAAACATGGCGAGCGGCCGGCATTAACAAACGCCGTATACAAAGGTCGGATATCCGCGGGGCATCGGGGGATATCACGGCCCGTGCAATTCGCGGAAATTCGTGTCCGGGTGCGCCGCGCGCATTTCCGGCCAAGCCTGCCGCCGGGCTGATTAACCAGCCGCGCGCGCCCGATTCGCGCGCCCGGTGCGGCTGAAACGCAGCGAAGCCGTTGCCCCCCGACGGTGGTCGGTCGGCAACGGCTTCGCCGTGCAAGTCCGCGAGGTCGAACCCGAGGGGTTCAGACGGTCTCGGGGAGCTCCTCAAGACCCTCGGCGACCAGCTTCGCGAGGCGGTCCAGTGCGGCCTCGGCGCCATCGGCCTCGGACGAGAGGACGATCTCCTCGCCGCCCTGGGCGCCCAGGCCCAGAACCGCCAGCATGGAGGCGGCGTTGACGGGGTCGCCGCCGGCCTTCGCGATGGTCACCGGGACGCCGGAAGCGGTCGTCGCGCGGACGAAGATCGAGGCGGGACGAGCGTGCAGGCCCTCGGCCCACCCGACGTTGACGCGGCGCTCTGCCATGGTGATGCCCTTCAGGTTCTTACGGTTGTCTAGACCAGTCTCTCACGACGCCCGGAATGGTCGGACCGACCTTCGGCCCGAAAATCCCGCCGTTCGACCTGTCCCAGCTTGCACTGATTCGGGACAGCTTGCCCGATGCGCCGCGCCCAGGCCACCCGAACCGTTCGAGCCTTAAGGTGGCCCCATGACCACCGAGTCGGACCCCTCGTACCCGGACCACTGGGAAGCCGACGTCGTCCTGCGCGACGGCGGAACCGCCCGGATCCGGCCCATCACCACCGACGACGCGGGCCGGCTGGTCAGCTTCTACGAGCAGGTCTCGGACGAGTCCAAGTACTACCGCTTCTTCGCTCCTTATCCCCGGCTCTCCGACCGCGACGTGCACCGCTTCACGCACCACGACTACGTGGACCGCGTGGGCCTCGCCGCGACGATCGGGGGCGAGTTCATCGGCACCGTCCGCTTCGACCGGATCGGCTCCGACGGCCGCCCGGCCAACGGGCCCTCCGACGAGGCCGAGGTGGCCTTCCTCGTCCAGGACGCCCACCAGGGCCGCGGGGTCGCCTCGGCGCTGCTCGAACACATCGGCGCCGTGGCGCGCGAGCGCGGCATCCGGCGCTTCGCCGCCGAGGTGCTGCCCGCCAACACCAAGATGATCAAGGTGTTCACGGACGTCGGCTACCAGCAGAAGCGCAGCTTCGAGGACGGCTCCGTCCACCTCACCCTCGATCTCGAACCCACCGCCGAGTCCCTCGCCGTGCAGCGCGCCCGCGAACAGCGCGCCGAGGCCCGGTCCGTGCAACGGCTCCTCGCCCCCGGATCGGTGGCGGTGATCGGAGTCAGCCGCTCCGGCGGGGGAGTGGGCGCGGCCGCCCTGCGCAACCTGCGCGACAGCGGTTTCCACGGCCACCTCTACGCCGTCAACGAGGCGTGCGCCCCCGGCATCGCGAGCGGCCTGCTGGACGGCGTACGGGCCTACCGCACGGTCGGCGACATCGGAGCCCCGGTCGACCTCGCGGTGATCGCCGTCCCCGCCGAACGGGTCCCGGAGGCGGTGGCGGCCTGCGGTGAGCACGGGGTGCAGGGGCTGGTGGTGCTGTCCGCCGGATACGGCGAGAGCGGGCCCGAAGGCCTGGCCCGCCAGCGCGAACTGGTGCGGCAGGTGCGCTCGTACGGGATGCGGCTGATCGGGCCGAACGCCTTCGGGGTGATCAACACCGCGCCCGAGGTGGGGCTGAACGCCTCGCTCGCCCCGGCCCCGGCCCCCGCGCGGGGACGGGTCGGCCTGTTCACGCAGTCCGGGGCGATCGGCATCGCGCTGCTCTCGGGGCTGCTGCGGCGCGGGGAAGGGCTGTCCTCCTTCGTCTCCGCCGGGAACCGGGCGGACGTCTCGGGCAACGACATCCTCCAGTACTGGTACGACGACGAGGCGACCGACGTCGCGCTGATGTACCTGGAGACCCTGGGCAACCCGAGGAAGTTCACCCGGCTCGCGCGGCGCACGGCGGCCGTCAAGCCGGTGGTCGTCGCCAAGGGCGGCCGCCACACCCCCGCCGGACACGTGGTCCCCGGCACCCGGCTGCCCGAGGCGACCGTGTCGGAGCTGCTGCGGCAGGCCGGCGTGATCCGCGTCGACACCGTCACGGAGCTGGTGGACGTCGGCCTGCTGCTGGCCTCGCAGCCCGTACCGGCCGGACCGCGGGTGGCGATCCTCGGGAACTCCGAGTCGCTCGGGGTGCTCACCTACGACGCGTGCCTGACGGAGGGGCTGCGGCCGCTGGCGCCGCTGGACCTGACCACCGCCGCTTCGCCGGAGGACTTCCGCAAGGCGGTCGCCGCGGCGCTGGCCTCGCCGGACAACGACGCGGTGGTCGTCACCGCGATCCCCTGGGTGAGCGAGCAGACCCTGGCCGACGACCTGGCGGAGGCCTTGCGGGCGGCGGTCGCGGAGCACCCCGGCAAGCCGGTGGCCGTCGTCCACGTGGAACTGGGCGCCCTGGCCGAAGCCCTTTCGGCGGCCACGGCCCCCGCGGGCACCTTCCCCCACCCCGCCCTCTCCCCGTACGGGGGCTCCGCGCCCTCCGCCCCGGCCGGGCCGCAAAGCCTGCCGGCGGGCCCGGACGCACCCGGCGGCGACGCGATCCGGATCCCCAGCTACCCCGCCGCCGAGCGGGCCGTCAAGGCCGTGGCCGAGGCCGTGCGGTACGGACAGTGGCGGCGGGCCACCGCCGAGGCCGGGCAGGTGCCCGAGTACGAGGACATCGACGAGAGCGGGGCCGCCGGACAGCTCTCCCGGCTGCTGGCGCACGTAGGGGACACGGAGGCGCTCCAGCTCCCGGACCCCGACGCCCGCGAGCTGCTGGCCCGGTACGGGATCCGGGTGCTGCCCACGCTCCCCGCCCCCAGCGCGGACTCCGCCGCCCGCGCCGCCCAGGTCCTCGGCTACCCCGTGGCCCTGAAGACCACCGCCCCCCACCTGCGCCACCGCTCCGACCTCGGCGGCGTACGCCTCGACCTCAACACCGAGGCCGACCTGCGCCGGGCCTACGGGGAGCTCACCGAAGCGCTGGGCAGACCGCAGGAGCTGCTCCCCGTGGTCCAGTCCATGGTTCCCCGGGGCGTCGACACCGTCGTCCGCTCCGTCATCGATCCCGCGGCCGGCGCCGTCCTCTCCTTCGGGCTCGCCGGAGTCGCCTCCGAACTGCTCGGCGACACCGCCCACCGGCTGGTCCCCGCCACCGACCGGGACGCGGCCGGCCTGATCCGCTCCATCCGCACCGCCCCGCTCCTCTTCGGCTGGCGCGGCAGCGACCCCGTGGACACCCCGGCCCTGGAGGAACTGCTCCTGCGCCTGTCCCGCCTCGTCGACGACCACCCGGAGGTGGTCGGGGTGGCCCTGGAGCCCGTGGTCGTCGCCACCGACGGGCTCTCCGTGCTCAGCGCGACCGTCCGCGTCGCCCACCCGCCCGCCCGCGGGGACCTCGGGCCGCGGACCCTGCCCAGCTACTGAGCCCCGGACCGGCGCGGGCCGGTGCGGACCGGGGCGGTCCGGGGCGGTCCGGGGCGGCCGGGGTGCCCCGAACGGGCCTTAGGATGGACCTCATGGCGAAATCCGGTACGACGACCCAGGGGCTGCGCACGGCGATCGAGCGCAGCGGCTACTACCCGGCCCTCGTGGCCGAGGCCGTGGAGGCCGCGGTGGGCGGCGAGCCGATCTTCTCGTACCTGGTCCACCAGGAGACGACCTTCGACTCCAACGAGGTGCGCAGGCACGTCACCGTGCTGGTCCTGACCGGCAACCGCTTCATCGTGAGCCACACCGACGAGCAGGCCGCCGACGCCGGTTCCCCGTCGCCGTACGCGACCACCTCCACCGAGTCGGTCAAGCTGGGCACCATCTCCTCCGTGGTCCTCAGCCGCGTCGTGGCCAACCCGGAGTCCTACACCCCGGGCACCCTGCCCCGCGAGGTCGTCCTGACCATCGGCTGGGGCGCGGTCTCGCGCATCGATCTGGAACCCGCCGCTTGCGGGGACCAGAACTGCGACGCCGACCACGGGTACACCGGCAACTCCACCGCCGACGACCTCAGCCTGCGCGTCAGCGAGGCGGGCGACGGCCCCGAGGCGGTCCGCCAGACGCTGCTCTTCGCCCAGGCCCTCTCCGAAGCCACGGCGGCCTCGTCCGCCGGCCCCGCCCGCTGATGGCGTACACCGCCGCGGCGCAGAACTGGCAGGACGAGCCGGAACTGCTGGACCTGGCCGGCGCCCCCGTCCCGGAGTACGGCTCGGGCTCGCTCGCCGACCTGCTGCCCACCCTCGTCGCGGGCCAGGGCGTACCCGGCTTCGAGGCCTCGATCCCCGAGCTGACCCCGGCCGACCGGAACTGCGTGTTCCTGGTCGACGGCATGGGCTGGGAGCAGATCAAGGCCCACCCGGAGTGGGCCCCGTACCTCACCTCCCTCCTCGGCAGCTCGCGCGGCGGCACCGGCCGCCCGATCACCGCGGGCTTCCCGGCGACCACCGCCACCTCGCTGGCCTCCGTGGGCACCGGCCTGCCGCCGGCCCGGCACGGCCTGCCCGGCTACGCCGTGCGCAATCCGGCCACCGGCGAACTGATGAACCAGCTCCGCTGGCAGCCGTGGACCTCGCCCAAGCCCTGGCAGCCGTACCCGACGGTCTTCCAGCAGGCGGATGCGGCCGGAGTGGCCACGGCCCAGGTGTCCGCCCCCGCCTTCCAGAGCACCCCGCTCACCAAGATCGCGCTGAGCGGCGGCACCTTCCTCGGCCGGATGACCGGCGAGGAGCGGATGGACCTGGCGGCCGAGCGCCTCGCGGCCGGCGACCGCTCGCTCGTGTACACGTACTACAGCGAGCTCGACGGGGCCGGCCACCGGCACGGCGTCGACTCCGACGCCTGGCGCGGCCAGCTGATGTACGTGGACCGCCTCGTCCAGCGCCTCGCCGAGCAACTCCCGCCCCGCACCGCGCTGTACGTGACCGCCGACCACGGCATGGTGGACGTCCCCTTCGACGAGGACTCCCGCATCGACTACGACGACGACTGGGAACTCGGCGCGGGCGTGGCCCTGCTGGGCGGCGAGGGCCGGGCCCGGCACGTGTACGCCGTACCGGGCGCCGAGGCCGACGTGCTGACCGTCTGGCGCGAGGTGCTCGGCGACCGCTTCTGGATCGCGAGCCGCGAAGAAGCCCTGGAACTGGGCTGGTTCGGCGCACCGGGCGAATGCGACGAGCGGGTCCTGGGCCGGATCGGCGACGTGGTCGCGGCCGCCCAGGCCGATGTCGCGATCACGGCCTCGCGCAACGAGCCCAACGAGTCGGCGCTCACCGGAATGCACGGCTCCATGACCCCGGCCGAGCAGCTCGTCCCGCTGCTCGAAATCCGCTCCTGACGCCTCCCCCCCCACCCCGCCGTTCCCTCTCCCTGACCCGAAAGGTCCTGCTCCCCATGCCCGAGCTGGTGTTCTTCTCCGGAACGATGGACTGCGGAAAGAGCACACTGGCGCTCCAGATCGCCCACAACCGCGATGCGCGGGGCCTGCAGGGCGTGATCTTCACCCGTGACGACCGTGCGGGCGAGGGCAAGCTCTCGTCCCGCCTCGGGCTGGTGACGGAGGCGGTCGAGGCGCCGGAGGGCATGGACCTGTACGCGTACCTGGTGGCCCAGCTCTCCAAGGGCGGCAAGGCGGACTACGTGATCGTGGACGAGGCGCAGTTCCTGGCCCCCGTCCAGATCGACCAGCTGGCGCGCATCGTGGACGACCTGGGCCTGGACGTGTTCGCCTTCGGCATCACCACGGACTTCCGGACCAAGCTCTTTCCCGGTTCGCAGCGGCTGATCGAGCTGGCCGACCGGCTGGAGCAGCTCCAGGTGGAGGCCCTGTGCTGGTGCGGGGCCCGTGCCACGCACAACGCCCGCACGGTGGGCGGCGAGATGGTGGTCGAGGGCGCGCAGGTCGTGGTCGGCGACGTGAACCGCCCGGCGGAGGAGATCGGGTACGAGGTCCTCTGCCGCCGCCACCACCGCAGGCGGATGACCTCCGGCGCGGCCCACGCGGGCGCCCTCTCCCCGGACGTCCTCCCCGTCAACCACGCCTGACCGTCCACCTGCCCCCGCCGTCGGGCAGGCCTTGACCGGGGTCGGGGGCGCGCGGAGACTGGACGTACGTAGTACGTGTGCATCGTAGGTGTACGCCGTCAGGCCCCGTCCCGTAGACGCCGGCGGCGGCGTGGTCGTGGCTCCACGACCCGGACCCTTCACCCCGAGCCGGTGCCCCGCACGGGCAGCGCACCGGCGCAGTCACAGAGGGGAGGCCGCGCGATGGCCTTCCACATGCTCCAGAACCACCCCACGAGCCCGGTCCGCACGCGCTTCTGGGCGGAGATCGCCCTGGGATCCCTGTCAGGGCTGCTCTTCCTGGTCACGCTCGTCCGGCGGGACTGGATCGAGCTCCTCTTCGGCGTCGATCCCGATGCCGGCAGCGGCGCCCTTGAGTGGCTCATCGTGGCCGCCACGGCCCTGGTCACCGTCCTGTGCGCCCTCGGGGCGCGGATGGAGTGGCGCAGAACCCACCCGGCCGGCGCGCACGCCTCGCGGTAGCGGAGCCGGGCCGAGGCAAGCCGAGGCAAGAGGAGGATTGCCATGCCTGAGGATGTGAGGGACCTCATCCGGCAGGCGCCGCTCAGCTTCGTCGGTACGGTCACGAGGCTCGGAGACGCGCGCGTGGCGGACGTACCGGTCGACGAGCGGACCGCCGTGGTCCAGGTGGACGCGGTGTTGCACGCACCCGACGCCTTCAAGAAGCTCGCCGGCAGCGAGGTCACCGTACAGCTGTCGGCGGAAATCGACCCGCCGGCCGTCGGTGACGCGGCCGCGTTCTTCACCAACGGAACGGTCTACGGCAAAGGGCTCGCCGTCCAGGAGATCGGACGGCTGTCCGCGGACGCGGTCCAGCCGCACCTCTCCCGCGCCGCCAGGACCGCCGACGCGATGCCGTTCTCCGCGCTGGAGCGCGACATCGAGGACGAGGACATGGTCACGCACGCCGGTGAAGCCGACGCGGTCGTGATCGGCGTCGTCGTGGGCCTGGAGCAGGTGGCCCGCGGCCGGGCGGGCGGCGAGGGGCCGGGGGGCGAGGGGGAGCAGGGCGAGCACGTCTCGGAGCACGCCCCCAACTGGTGGCTCGCGCGGCTCGACGTGAGTCACGTGGAGGAGGGGGAGGCCGCCGAGGGGCGGCTCACCGTGCTCTACCCCAACAGCCGGGACTTCCGCTGGTACCAGGCGCCGAAGCCGCACGCCTCGCAGGAGGGAATGTGGTTCCTGCACGCCACCGAGGGCGCCCTGGCCCAGTGGGCCCCGTTCCAGATCCTCCACCCCGATGACTACCAGCCGGTGCAGAAGCTAGAAGCGCTGCAGGCGGCACGGAGGTGACCGGACATGCCCACGCTCAAAGTCGTCAACATCACTCCCGTCGCGCTGAGCGGCGACCGCACCCAGGACGCCGAGCCCGGCCTCGCCGTCAACCCTGAACACCCCAACGAGGTGGTCGCGACCGCGTTCACACCCGACCCCATGGGAGGCTCCCTCGCCCCGGTCTACGTGTCGACCGACGGCGGGGACACCTGGACATTGAGAAGCATCGTCCCGGGAGGCACCCCGAAGCTCGGCACCGGGGACATCTCCGTCAGCTTCGCGTCCAAGGGAGGCGCCCTGTACGCGGGCATCCTCAACGCCCAGGCTTCCCTCCAGGACGTCCTGCGCATGCAGATCCTGCGCTCGCCGGGCATCTCCTCGACGTCGCCCATGCAGGTCCTCGTCTCCCGGGACAGTCCGGACCAGCCGTGGGTCGTGGCCGGCAGCGTCCAGGAGAACGGGACCACCCGCGACCGCGTCTACGTCGCCAACAACGACCTGGGAGGCCGGCCCAGATCCGCCGCCGTGGACGTCTCCGTCGACGCCCGCACGGCGCCGGCGCCCGCCGGATTCACCCGCAACCGCATCGAACAGCGCACCACGGCAGGCCAGGACGGGCCGCCCGTACGGATCGCGCTCCACCCCGGCGGGACGGTCTACGCGGCTTTCGAGAGCTGGCAGGACGCCACCGACGGCGGGGGCGACATCACCAACGTCACCTTCGACGTCGTGGTCAGCCGTGACGACAACGGAGGCGTCGGGGCCAACCCCTTCCAGGACCTGAAGGACGCCGACGACTCGGCCATCGGCCAGCGCGTGGCGACGGGGCGGGTCGAGAGGTTCAACGCGTTCATGGGCCAGGAGCGCCTCGGCGGCGACCTCGCGATCGCGGTGGACCCCACGGACGTGGCCGGCGTCTGGGTGGCCTGGTGCGACCGCGTCGGCGCGTCGGCGGGGGTCGGCTGCATCCTGCACGTCCGCCACTCGACCGACTTCGGGCAGACCTGGTCGGACGATGTCCGTACCGTCACCAACGCCAAGAACCCGGCGCTGGCCGCGAACGCGGACGCCCTGCTCGGACTGGCCTACCAGCAGTTCGGCCAGGGGCAGTGGGCGACGGTGCTGGAGCTGACGGCCGACGACTGGAAGACCCAGCCGGAACGCCACGTGCTGCACCAGGCTCCGGCCAACGTGCCCACGGCGCGCTTCCTGCCGTTCTTGGGCGACTACATGCGGCTGCTCACCGTCGGCCGCGACTTCTACGGGGTGTTCTCGGGCAACAACACGCCCGACCACGCCAACTTCCCGGAGGGGGTGACGTACCAGCGCCACGCCGACTTCGTGAGCCACCAGTTGCTCGACCTCGACAACGTGACGCGGGTGCCCCCGTCCATCGACCCGTTCTTCTACCACCGGGCCGCGTAGACGGTCGTGGGGGTGGGGGGGGGGTCCGACGGGCTGCGGGCGCCCGCCGCCGACGGCACGGCCGGGGGCGAGGACGGCGCCACCCAGGC